>NZ_JBALDU010000098.1:0-87115 GCF_036917235.1 Nostoc sp. | reverse complement strand
CGGCAACGATAGTTTAGGGGTAGCCCTACGCAAAAATAGCTCGATGCCAGGTTTTATAATTCATAACCAAAAGCCCCACGCCCCACAGCCTGGGGTTTTTGGTTTATTAAACTTTTTGGGTAATGTATCCCTCTTCATCCTGTTTAGAACACTGTATAATTCCGTCAACCTGGGTAAAGGCACACTCTCAACTTTGATGCTACTTGAGACAAGGGGAATTAAAATGAAGAAAAAACAGAAATCTTCAGTTCCGAATCGCCAATCTGTAACCAGTACATCGAAGCTTAATCCGATTCATCCTAATGCTGCTGGTATTGATATTGATTCCCAACATCATTTTATGTAGCTATATCCGTCAACGTGATTGCTTTGGGCGCGTTTTATTTATCTTCGTTTACGTTCTAGCTTTGGCGCTCCCAAAGCTATTACTGCTACTGCTCATAAGATTGCACGGTTTTTCTACAAACTTTGGACAACAGGAAAAGATTATACCGATCCTGGCATGGATTATTATGAGCCCCGTTACGGAGAGCGAATGGTCAACAACCTCCACAAAAAAGCCCAGGCTTTTGGTTTTGAGCTTATTCCTCAGCACTCAGGAAATCTGGTTTCTTAGAAGAGGGCTTAGACGGTATTCGATTGGTTAAAGGTTTATCGCCTGTCACGTATCCCCCTGCGCTTGTGGTGCAGACATGATTTGCTTTTGCTGTTCTTGTAGCCAGTTTTCAAAGAGTTCATTCAAGAGACGCATTTTCATAAATTCATCCAGTTGTGCTGGAATAAATTTTTCTAAACGCAAAATTACAAACCATTCAGCGATACGGGTAGGGGGCAAAATCTGACCTAGTTGACTGCTAGAGAGCATTTGCACCATTATCGGATGTAGTGCATTCAGTTCAATCGGTCCTACCAAGCCACCAGTTTGGGCTTCCGGTCCGAGTGAGTATTCCCGCGCCAAATCAGCAAAAGAGTTTTCTTTTGCCTGAATCCTGAAGTATAGTTCTTGGGCAATTCCCACATCCTGGGTTCGTAGTAGGGAATAAATTACTTTGTCCAGTTTTGCCTTGGACTGAAAAAAGTAAGATTCCAGTTTATTACCCCAAGTGGCTTGCTTGAATTTTTCAATTTTCAGCTTACGAGTGGTGATAACTTCTAGTTGATCTGGATTCAGCCCTTGATGTGCCATCCAAGCCTGGATGTCTTCTTCATTTTTGAACTGTTTTTCGGCGTAAAACTGCTGTTTAGCTTGGGCTACTTCCTCTGGTGTACACTCTATTGCAATCTTGGCGGAGCGAGAGTTTTGCTCTATTGCCTCATCAATGATCAATTCTCGCTGCAACTGTGGCAGCATTTGGTAACTTGCCAGTAAGGAAATCAGTTCACTAGCTGTGATTGTACGATTACCGATTTGGATCGTTTCAGTCATTAGCTTTCGGGCATCTCAAGAATATTTAGTCTGTTAAAGAAGCTATACCGTAGCCCATTTACTAGGAGCTTTTACCTTAATTCTACAGAGTTAGGTATACTAACCTCACTTTCGCAATAATTAAATAGTTACTTGCTAACATACTTAAAAATATACAGTTTATATGAGTTTTTATCAAAGATTCTACGCAAATACTAGTGGATGTAAATATAAAGACAAAAGATAGTTCTCGCCACTACGACTTTAGAAGACGAAGTTTATCGGAGCTAGGCTATTTTGAGGTTTCTATTTATTATGTATAGAGGCACAGTGGTATTAGTGTCGCGGTTCTTCTCCCAACCTCAAAAGAGCGTTTGGTAGATAAGGGGAGACGTGAAGGACGTTAGTACGCGTTACTCTTACGGGGACGCAAGCTACGCGCAGCGTCTCGCACCTAAGTGTTTGAAATTTTCTCAAGTAGAGAGAGCAGGCGTGATGTGCCAAGGGCAAAGCTCCTACGTTGCTAAAGCGTCTCTACGAGACACTGTGCAATCGCTATCGAGTATCTAGGGATCTTTTTACATTTATTAAAGGTATAAAAAGGCACACATCTTATTCTGCCTTTTTACATAAGGGTATTGTATGTATCCTACAACCAAAAATTCTAAAGTCTATAACGACTCTAAATAGTTCAAAAGATCCGCCATTTCTTGGGCACTAGGTTGGAATTTTGGCATTGGCGGTGTTTCGCCACTGATCACTTGGTGAATCAGCCCATACCGAGACTTGTGCTTTGAAACAGCTTGCAAACTAGGTCCCACTCGCCCGTCTGCTTCTAAGCCATGACAACCAGCACAGTTAATTTGAAAGATCGCGTGTCCTTGAACTGGGTTTCCTGTTAGGGATAGAACGCTTTTGACATAAGGATCGGAGGCTTGAACCAACTGAACACCAAAAAAGCTCAAAGTGACTGCTAGCAGTATAGCCAGCGTCAATAAAACGATCCGCTGAATCAAAATTTCAGGTTTGGTAATCTGGTTATCCAAAAGGTTTGCTGTGAAAGTCTAGGTGTGCTAAAAAGTTTTCATTTCCTACACATAGCTTAAAAGTTCTTGATTGTGTCTGCAAGCACAGAAGACTATTTTCTTGTAGGCAGTTGCCCTCCAAAAGGCTGTAGGGCGCAGGATTCATACGAAATTTGGTAAAATCAAAAATAGGCAACGAATATTTAATAATTACAAAGAGGAGATTTACAGTGGTTGAACCCCTGCTATCAGGTATTGTCCTTGGTCTAGTTTTCGTCACTCTCGCCGGACTTTTTTACGCTGCATATAAGCAATACAAGCGCCCCAATCAACTGGGGGGATGAGGGAGTGCCCAGTGCCCAGTGCTGAGTGCTGAGTGAGATGAGGGAAGGGGGATAAGGATAACAGGGAAGTAATTTTCTTCCCCCCTCCCCATTCCTGTCATTCCACAATTCTGTAGAAAGTAAGTGATGTGTTGCCATAAACTTTCTGGCGGCAAATTTCCCAAGCGGGAATCTCTGGCGGAGTCCAACCTTGTGAGGCGTGTTCAACTGCGATTTCGCCGCTAGGATCTAAAAATTGATGGTGAGCGATCGCTTCTAATACTTGCTGGTACAATCCACTGGCATAAGGTGGATCGAAGTAGATTCTATCAAACTGTTTACCTGATAAAGTCTTTAACTGCTGGGCAATATCTCCCCGCAATACCCGAAATTCCTGGTCAGCATTAGCTACGTGCTGCCAATTTTGTTGGATGGTGGCACAGGCTCGGCTCGATTGTTCAATTCCCACTACTAGGCTGGCTCCTCTACACAAAGCCTCTGCACCCATTGAACCAGTACCGGCGCATAAATCTAGCCAGCGACAACCTGTAATTTGTCCTTGCCAAATATTAAAGACTGCCTCTCTTACTCGCGCACTAGTCGGTCTAGTTTCTTTTCCTGGTAAAGTTTTTAGCTGGCGATTACCGTAAATTCTCAGGCTCATTGGTTATTAGTCATTGGTCATTATTCATTAGTCATTGGTCATTAGTTTTAGACAAAAGACAAAGAACAAATGACAAAAAGAATATTAGGCAGGAATTTTTTCGCGGACTTGAGCAACGAAATTAGACAGGATTTGCAATCCGATATTAGAGGATTTTTCGGGGTGAAATTGTACTGCCATCAGGTTTTCATGAGCGATCGCAGCTGTAACGGTTTGAGTACCGTGAGTGATAGTTGCTGCACGGATTAGCGGGTCTATTGGGTCAACATAGTAGGAATGGACAAAATACACCCAAGGATCTGACGGCAAATGCTCCCACAAAATACTTTTTGGTTGAGTAACTTCCAGTTGATTCCAGCCCATGTGAGGAATAGTGATGTCAGGTTCGGGACGAAACCGCCGCACTTTTCCTTTGATAATTCCTAGTCCTGGTTGAGTACCTTCTGCACTTGATTCAAAGAGAATTTGCAATCCTAAACAAATTCCCAAAAAAGGTTTACCAGATGCGATCGCTTCTTTAATCGGTTGTTCTAAACCACGCGATCGCAGGTGTTGCACTGCTGGATCAAATGCTCCCACTCCCGGTAGGACTATAGCATCTGCCTGCTCTAACTCCTTTGGAGAATAAGTAACATTAGGAGTTGCTCCAGCTTTTTCCAAGCCTTTGCAGACTGAATGCAAATTTCCCATCTCATAATCTACGACCGCAATTACTGGCATTTACCTGCTCCTTGTAAATTTATTATGGAGGGTTTTTCTATTCTAAATAATATTTGTTATGAAGAAAAGAATTCTATTAACTTCTTTTGACACTTGGCTAAAAGATCAACAGTCAAATTCTTCTGATGATTTATTACTTGAAGTTACCAAACTTTATCTGATACCACATGACTTAACTTTTCTACGCCAGTTACCCGTAGATGTGGAACTTGCCAGTACTCAGGTAATGGAAAAAATCAAGGCAATCCAACCTGATTACATCATCTGTTGTGGCATGGCTGCAAGCCGTACACAATTAAGTGTGGAAGCGGTTGCTAGCTGTGGAGAAATTGTTTTACAGACAGAAGTTGATTTAGAAAAATTAGTGGCGGGAGCAGTGGCAATACAAATTAGCCACGACTGTGGGAAATTTGTCTGTGAAGGTCTTTACTATTCAGTGTTGGACTACTTAAGCCAAAATCAACTTACGTCACGTTGTATTTTTATCCACGTTCCAGTTCTCAATCAAGAAAATTTGGCGGGGATTCTTGCCGATTTCGTATTAATTATTAACAAACTGGCACTTTCATCAAGTTGTTAATGTCTGTATGGTGAAATAAATATCTAAGTATATGTTGCCATTGTTACTAATTTTCCCAATTGCCCAATTAACTCCTGCTACACCACCACCTGAAGAAGTCGTGCAACTACAAGAAGTACGACCTTTACCAGGCCAATTGGATA
This sequence comes from Nostoc sp., assembly GCF_036917235.1. Taxonomy (GTDB): domain Bacteria; phylum Cyanobacteriota; class Cyanobacteriia; order Cyanobacteriales; family Nostocaceae; genus Nostoc. Next base: position 82,255 of record NZ_JBALDU010000098.1, on the reverse strand, counting down.
CAGTACCAACGTTTAACAGCAATAGTCCAGAATTAGTCTTGAAAGAAGGAATTTTACTTTCCACCTTTCCACCAGATGGGAAAAAAGTCCCAACAGCGCATCTAAATTTTCCCTTTCGGGGACGATTTGATATTTTTGCCCATCACGTTGCGAGGGCTGAACCAGCAGAGAATTTACGTTCTCTTTATTTAGGGATAATTTTGCATAATCCTGGTTCTGAACCAGTTAAGGTAAATATTTGGCAAGCGGCGAGTTATTTGAGTCAACCGGATGCACCATTTATTCAATTACCATCTTTTAGTCAAAATCTTTTAGGTAAAGTTTTTGCCGGGCCAGGCGATCGCGTTATGTCTGATGTGCTTCGGGGAGTGCGACAAGAGATTTTCCCTGCCCAAATTGAGATTCCACCAAAGCAAAGTCGAATGTTACTCAATTTGCCAATTCCTGTGCAGGGATTGACACCACCCCTGAATGGTCGGTCTACATTCATGCGACTGCAAAGTGATGGCACTGTCTATGCAGCTAGCCTAGCGATGTTTGCACGGGTTAATCCTGATGGCAGTGAGCGATCGCCTACTTTAGAAGAGTGGCAGAATTTACTAGATAATGGCGATTTAGCTGGGCCACGAGATAAAACTCCCACTCCCTTAGAGGAAACTGGCAAGCCAAGAATTTATGGGCGTGTTGCGGGAGTGGTTGGTGGTTCACGATGGAGAGCCTTATTAGTAGATAATCCTAAAGCTAGGTATCTAACTATTCCCCAGCTTGGTCAAGTGTTTTCCTACGCTCTGAGTACCCTGCATGGCGGTACATTAGGAACTGGTCAAATTCAAAGTGCGCCTATGCTGGTGCGCTATCCTGACACCGCATATCGCGCTCATGGCAACTATGGAATTCAATATAATCTGAAGTTGCCGCTATACAACAATACTCAAAGTTCTCAAACTGTTAGTGTGTCGATACAAACACCACTCAAGGAGGATCAGTTAGTCAAACCAGGGTTACGCTTTCTGAGTACACCCGCTCCTCAAGTATTCTTCCGAGGGACAGTGCGGGTACGTTACAAAAATGACCAAAATCAGCCACAAACTCAGTTTGTGCATTTAGTGCAAAAGAGAGGTCAACCAGGAGAACCGTTAGTTTTATTAAAGATGAAACCAGGCGATCGCTCTTTGGTAGAAGTAGACTTTCTCTATCCGCCGGATGCTACACCACCGCAAGTATTGACAGTTTCAACTCAGGCTGAACCTCGGTAATGAGTCATAGTCATGGGTAATGGGTAAGGGCTTTTCTCCAATTACCTATTACCAAAAAATATTAGTCAACTGATTCCTAAAGCTTTACTGTTTACCAACTTGGCACGGCTCAAAAGCACATTTGTTATGAGGTACTCAGTTAGGACAATGGCTTACAATGCTTACTGATAGCAGGCATAGTATTTATCAAACAGACAGTGTTTAAAAACGATTCAAGATTGTAAACGCCTATTGAAGTTGCAATAATAGATACTGTGACTACTAAGGTAGTAGTCCAAGGTTTGATTTCACGCATTGATTCTTTTGTTTTTATTGATTTTGGAGAGCGTAACCCAGATACACTACCCAAATCTAGTTAGAGAAAGTAGCGTGATTTATTATACTAACTAAAATTATTTTTGACTAATGGTTATTAAAGCCTGTGGCCATAGATAATTTGTTCGGGGCGATCGCTTACCTAACAGGGCGGTGAATGCGATCCGTGAATTAACTTCTTCATATTGATAAAGCTTTTCACCCCAAATTTGTGTATTTAGGGTGAATACTTATTCCGCTCTATGGGTTGCAATTGAAATAGCAGACTATAGCAAGCAATAAAAGGATGGTATGGCAACGGATCAAAAAATCAATCAAGAAACTGAGTTAAATTCGCTCCAGCAACTTGTTGGAACCCTAATCTTACTGGTAGAAGATGAGCCAGATATTGCAGATTTGCTCACCTTCATTTTGGAAGCAGCAGGTGCAGAGGTAATGGCTTTAAGCTACGCAGAAGAAGCCCTTATTTTGGTCGAATCGCTTCATCCCGATATTCTGCTGTGCAATATGAAGTTGCCCGAACATGATGGAAATTGGTTAATTGAGCAAATTCGAGTGAATTCTTGCCCATCTATAAGAGAGTTGCCTGCGATCGCTATCACTTCTTATACACGGGAAGTCTCAAGCTATAAGGCTTTAAATGCTGGTTTTGATCGATTTCTAGTCAAGCTTGAGAGTCCAGAAGAAATTGTAGATGAGATTGTTCACCTGTTATCTACGAATCTTTAAATATAACTAGCTAGCCTCGATCTCGTTTTTGATCGTGATTTCACACAATACTCTGTGGGAGCGCACAGCTAGCTATACACTCCTAAAAACGACTTTAAAAAAGGAAACCATATAACCCTAAGTGAGTAGGATTATATATTGAATATATTTGTTAACCTCGTTGAAAACCCTTTACTGACTTTTGTTGTCCCTTACCCTTTGGCTTAGATTTGCTAACTTCTCCTAAAGCTTCCTGAAATAAGTTATGCAAATGTATGGGTACACTGGCAATGTCTGGCAACTCTGGCTCGATAGGTTTGTGGAATTCTTGCAAAAGTGTATCCAAGTCACTTTCAAGCCTAAATGGACGTTGCAAAAATGCTTGCAACACATTTTCTAATTGAGTTGGATACTGTTGTGCTAATCGATGCCAAATAAAAGCATTAATACTTTTATCTTCCAGGTAGTAGCGAATTAATTTTTCAGACCCTGGAACGCTTTGCCAGTCTTCTGCTGATAAGATTGCTTGTACCTTACTATATGTTGGTAAAAACATTTGTCCCCAACGGGGATGAGAAAGAGCCGTTACCTGTTCTGCTTTCTTGAGTTCAGCAGGTAAATCAACCTTTGGCATCACCATTTTGCTCTTACTGCTTTTGCTGTTAAACATTTCAGAGACTACGTTGGAATCAGCACCAAATTCTTGTGCTGCGGCTTTTATTTCCTCATCGCCAATGCCAGCTGCTTCTGCCACTTCAGCCAGAGATTTAGAAGTATCAATTCCTGCGGCTGCAAAAGTTTTCTCAGTAATTACTTCTTGAAATTCTGCTATTTTTTTATTAAGCTGGTATCCAGATAGTGTAATTTCATCAGTACCAAAAAAGTCCACAAACTGCTGATGATATTTTTCTACTGACTGCCAAGCTTCTTCTAGTAAGTCTGGAGCATCGCTGTAAAGATTACTTTTATAGTTTTCTTTGAAATTACCAATTGCTACGGCAAGTTTTGGTTTACCTAATTTACCCATTATTGTGTAGGGGCCAGAAAACATCCAGTAGCTATCGGTAACGGGAGAAATGCGAGTTAGCAAGATTTCTCCGACTTTCAACCGAGATATTGCCTGTAATGTTTGAGTATTGTTTGGCTTGACGATGTAGCGTTTATCTGTCAACCAGTTCGTCAATTCAAAGCCATCAGGTAAAATACTAGTGATGGCAAATAAGCCAATAAAACTATGATGCCAACTGTCGATCAGGCTGCGATCGCTTTCTGCTAAATCTGGATGGCTTTCGATAAACAACTCTAATGGAGACTTATCACCGACTTTCCCGGCTGTCAAAAAGCTATCGATGGTTAAGTCCTGCTGTGTATTATCACCACTTCCACGGCGCAACTGTTCTGCTGCATAAGTTTCCAGCGCTTGTGCCAGTTCTCCTTCAGCATGAAGGACAAAATCAACTAAGGCTTGTTTTAATTCGTGCGATCGTTCTAATATGGCATCCACAAGTTAATCTCTCGGTGCAACAGATGTAAATTATAGCCTTTGAGAGAATTTCAGCATCTAGCAATAGCTAGATTTATAGAGATGCACACTTAGCAGAATAGGTTTGATCGTGTAGGCATACTAAAAACGACATCTTGCACAGCCCGCTTACTCCATACACCTAAAGTACTATTCCTCAACGAACCCACAATTGGACTGGATGTAATTGCTCGTCAGGAATTACGCGACCTCATCCGAGAGTGAAACTGTAGGGGAAGTGCGTCTTTTTTCTGATTCTTGCTTGTGCTTGAGAAAGCGCAGAAAGTCCAGAGTTTCTTGTACAAAAAACTCTTGAGAGAATTCGTCCAATGAATTCAATTTCTTGGGGTAGGAGTTTTTTGAGAGTTATAAATATAAAGAAAAATGGGAATTAGGTATTGGTATATATCCTGGTGATTGGTTAATTGTTGAATTGATTAATCCTCTATATCAAAATCCTAAGGAGCAAGAGATTGTTATAGTTTCTGTGGATGATGAGACTTTAGTTAAACGTTATAGCAGGGAAAAAGGAGAAGTAGTTTTAGTATCGGAGAATGAAAACCACGAGCCAATCAGACGCTCTGAAGGAGCAATTTATATTTCAGGAATTGTCAAAAGTGCTATTCGTCGCAATTTATCAAAAAGGTTGCCGAATGGATAACCTTTGTACAAGACTCATTGATGAGTTACTTAGCAGCTTTTTTTAAACCTTGCCATCTTTGTCGTAATTGCTGCAAGTTAGGCGTATGACCACCATAACGCCAACCAACATAAGCTTGACAAATTTCATCTATAACCTCAGCAGTTGCTAGAGCATGATGCTGGTATGAGACTCTGGCATACTCTAAAGGTGTTTGTGCTGGATGTTTGCCTAAACCTTTTTGGGTTGTCCATTGCAGCATTTGTTGATAAAGGCTCTCCATTGCTGGCAATTTCTTTAACCATCGACGGTTGCGCCACTCTCGCCACTGACCCCAACCCAGCCAAGCGAAGAAAGCTGCTGTAATTGACAAGATTAAGCCAGTCAACACGCCGAACCAACCTTGAGAGAATAAAGCTAAAAACCAAGCGATCGCTCTAATCACCCACTTAAATAGTGTCTCAAATACATTATTCAACAAACCTGTCACCGGAGAAGGTAGCCAGCCAGCAACCCAATGCCACAATTGGCGCAACACACTAAAAGTCTGAGTGTCTTCTATTGAAGGTGGTATCAGAGGATGATTGGGAATAGGGTCAAAAGCAAACCAACCATATTTAGGAAAATACACTTCCGTCATCGCATAAGCGTCAGTATTACGGACAACATATAGCCCTGTAAATGGATTAAACTCTCCTGAACTAAACCCTGCTACCAACCGCGCTGGGATGCCAATGGAACGTAGCATCACCGTGAGAACTGTAGAGAAGTGGTCTGGATAGCCTCCCTTTTGCTTAAACAAAAAAGTTTCTACCAAGTCTTCTTTTTCACTCAAATAAGGTAGTTCTAAGGGATTTTGGGGAATAGAGTAACGTTGCTTTAAATATTGAGCTAAGTAGAGAGCTTTTTCGTAGGGTGAATCCAGGCTTTTAGCAGACTTTGTGACTTTTTCTTGATTGTAGTTAGCGAGGATTTCTTCGGTACGTTGCCGGACTTTTTCAGCAATTTCGGGAGGAATTTGCAGATAATGCTTTTTAATCTGTTGTGGATATTTAGTAGAAGCTTCACCTAACAAAGTGCGATCGCGGTATGGCACTTCAGAAACTACTGTGTATGTAAGACCTTGTGATAATTCTACAGGCGATCGCAATCCGTCTTCTTTATCAACAGCGATCACTGGTGCTGGAAAGTAAACTTCCTTGGGATAAGTCATCGCCGGAATCAGGTTAGGCAAATCCGACACCACTGTATAAGTTTGTACTACCTCTTGGGTTTTACCAGTAAGCACAGATGGGGAAAGAAAAATTTGATAAGACCAAGGCGATCGCCTAACAGTCGTAACATTTTCATTGCGAGAAACTTCCCATCCCTTACCTGTATAGCGATCGAATGCTAATACTCGCCAAAAACCCTCAGCTTGCGATCGCACCCGCATGACAACCTTGGGTTTCATCTCGCCCCGCAGGTTTTGATTCATTTGGCTATTAAAACCGTAATAAAAATTATTATCTACTTTACCTGGTTGACCAGTTTTATTTTGTCCTGTACCACCGCTACCACTCCCTTGATTCTCACCTTTCCCTTGACGGACATAACCGGGATTAATGATACTACGACCTGTGAAATTACTTTTTACTTGAATAGCAGAACTTACAGGAAAATTCCGTAATTGATAGCCCGGAAATCTGGGTAAAACAGCAAAAATTGCCAGCCCCAGACCGACAATTAGTAAAAAAGTTAGAATTAAAAATTTAAAATTAAGACTTGAGGAATTCTTCTGATTGAATTTTTCCTTTTGAGTTTTTAATGGCTGCAAACCCAAGCGCGAACGGTAATCTAGTACTAAAGTTGGCAGAGCGATCGCTAAAAATAACAGCAACACAGGTGCAAATGCTAAAGTCTGACTTAGGGTTGCTGCCACACCTAATAAAATCAGTCCGATCACAATCGAATAGCCCAAATTTTTCCGGCGGGGTGTATCGAAGCTATGCAGCACCTGGAGTTGAATTAATAACTCTGCCAAACCCAACCGCGTATCATTCAACTCTCCTACTAATCGCCCAAAGAAAGCACCCAGTGCTACTAACATTCCAATGGCGATACAGAATTTAATTGCGATATTGCGATCGCGGCGACGATAATAACTCCAAATTGCACCCACAACACTCAGGGGTAACGCCCAAAAACTGAATGAAGTCTCAGCGGCAATATCCGTCGCCACAATTCCCAAAATAACCAACGCTAGCACTAGCACCCGCAATAAAATTGAATCTTCCACTTCAATCAAAGGCGAACCCTGCGGATTTTGCCGCCAGAAATTACCTACAGGGATACGCCAAAACCGATTCATCCTGGATAAGTTAAACATTTGAGTCTAGTAGAAGCAATGATGTAGATGCAACAAACACAATGCGGGGGAAGTAATTTGCTACCCTAGCACTGTGTTAAAAAATGATATCTAAGGGGTAGAGATGGAAATACACAAGAAATGGGTGACACAGTAAATCGAGAAATAATCAAATACTTTCTCAATATCCCCATGTCCCCATATCCCCGTGTCCCTGTGTCTTTGTAATAACTGCTTCTCGTAGACACCCTAATGACCGTTTATTGAAAAATAGGATAAGCTTCAAAACCAGGAAAATCCTCTTAATATATATTGGCGTTGATTGACATAGTGTGCTAGCGGTGGCAATTTAACCTAAATCGTGGGATTAATCACAAACAACAACGACTGTTCGTCTATTTCTGGAAACTCAACTTCCAGGGTATAAGTTGGGTTAAGTTGCTCGCAGCCTAACTCTACATTTAAATATCCCGAAGTCGAAGATGTTGTCATTGCTAAAGTGCCACTTCCCCGTAGCGTCAAAGTTCCTTTAACAGGTAACTCAGCTTGCACAAGCAACTTCGTAAGTTTACCTAGAGACTGGTATTCTACTCTGATGTTCAAAGCACCAACACTAGTTAGCCACTGTCTTTCTACCACCGGACTAGTTGCTGAAACTGGTAGAGTCAGATTTTCTAGCAGTTGTTTAGCTGCTAGCAACGACAAAGCCATCTGTTGACGCGGTTGTAAATCTGAGTAATCGCTCTGAATAGCGGGCATTGTCTCCAAAGTACTTGCAGACCGATAGGTGCTTCTTAGCACCAACCCAGCTATATCATTTAGTGCTTGAGACTCATTGGGAAAAAAGTTCTCCACCACTTGAACTAATTTTGCCCCCAAAGGCACTGAAGATGTCACTAAAGCCTGACATTGTTCTAGCAATTGCTGGAAAACTCTTTCCGGTAAGCGAGTTGGCAAGGTCAACTTCGACTGTTGTACCATCCATCCCCAGCTAGGAACGAGTGTCATTGAAGGCTCATCAACAAAATCAGGATATTCGATTAATTGTGTTTCCCAGGGGAACAACGGTGGGTGCTCTTGGGCTTGAATTTGTAACCGATTCTTAAGGACAGCTTGAAAACGATCTTGCACAGTAGGAATTTCTCCCAGTTGAAAGGTCTGGGGCGTTCCTCCCAATTTTGACTCACTGCTTTTTGAGGCAGAGGCTTCCTTGAGGAGGTTTTTTACCCCGTCATTTTCCTCACATTCTACCGATTGCTCGTCATTTTTGACATCATCTGTCAACAACCAATCGAGACACCGGTGTTGTAAGGATTCTGAGTCACTATTCATGAGTAGATGCACCCGATCCGGAAACTAATGAGTTACGAATTTCCCAAGCTTGCTCAAGAATCTTAAACCATCGTTTTTGCAGTTGTGCCATTGACAGCCCTAAAGTTTTTGCTATTTTTTCATCAGCTTGTCCTTGTTGCTTCAACTCTAATAAAGACCGTTGCTTATTGTCCAGCTGTGCTGTGTATACTTGCCATTGCTGGGGAGTTAAACCCAAATTTGTGTGCAGAGAAGCTTCCAGCCACTCGTGAACTAATTCCCAACGGTGCAACAGGGCGAATCGAATCAAATGATACTTAAAGCGCTGCTGCAAATAATCTCTCTGGCGAGGGGTTAAACCTAAAACCGATTCAATTTCCTGTGCTGATAAATCCTGGAGGCGAAGAGAAAAGTAATCAGCGCAGTCAGATTGTTGTCGTTGTTCGAGATAATTCATTAATTCCGTAACCACAACAGAACGCAAGGTGTCTTCTTCGGGTTCGGGTTCGGCTTGCGTTGCCATTGTGGAGCGCAATTGGTGAACTGCTGGCTCTTCCCAAGAACCGTCACCTTCATTATTGCTACCTTCTGCGGCTTGTTCTATATCTACACTGGTTTCTGGAGGCTGCTGTTGCGAAAAAGTTTGTGCCCGCAGGATAATTAGCTGTTGCTGACGACCTGGTAAAGGAATGCGTCGCTTGCCGTAGCGCTCGGTAAATGCCATATACTCGGACAATTCCAAGAGTGTCTGAGGGCGATAAGTGGCACCAAGCTGATTTTCTCGCCGGAAAGCGTTCAACGCCTCTAGATAAAAACTCTGGAGGAAATCTTCAATTATTGTCAGCCGCCCTTGATAGCTCAATTGCTTCTGAGGAGGATTAATATATCGATAAATAATTGCACTCAAAGTACTGTGTAATTCGACCCTGCCCCGATTTGAACCCAACTGATAGTACCTGAGACACTGTTGCAGCCGATGCCGAGCCAGGGTCATCGCCGAGCTTTCTACAGATCCAGAAGCTTGGATACGTTTACTCTCATGACAAATCCGGTAGACTTCGGTGGTAATACGTCTTGCTACATCGTGGCAATTCTGTTCCGAAGCTTTAGTTGACTGCTGGAACTCCTTGGACAGGAGTTGAAAGATCGCCTCCACGCCTGTAGAATTTTCTCCCAGAATAGTTGCAGATGGAATAGTTGCGGTTGCGGCTGAATTCATAGTCTCGGTTTTCAAAAGACCCTAACTTACTTAAATACAACCTGTACGACTGTGGGTATTGGCTGGTTTGGTTTTACGTATAAGCTAAACGCAGGCCAATCCTATATTGAGGATATGGCTGATTTTATTATTCCCAATTCTGATGGGATTGTTCACACTTGATAGATGTTATTGCCGTTACCCAGGAGTCGTATACAAGTCATTATGGATTTAGAAGCACAAATTCAATTGCTGATTGACAATGCACCCCGCGATGGTATGACACCACATCTTGTTGCAGCAATTGCTCCTGCCCTTAGAGCGATCGCTCAAAAATTACGCTACTCCCAGTACTATATTCTCCAAAATTCGGAGGCAAGCTGGGTTTTAACTACTTTGAGCAATCGTGCTAATCCAGGATTGGAAAAGCGTGTGATTTACGCTTTCCCTACCATACAGGATGTCTCTCTAATTTCCCCTGCTGGGCTTGACCCTCAAATGCTAGCTAAAATTACTCCTGTCACCCATATTTTGTTCCAAATGGTGGCATTAGAACCCGTAGATAGTATCGTTTTTTTGGAGACGCCGGGTAAGACCACTCATACCGTCGAAGTTCGGCGCACTGAACTGGAAAAACTTATGCAGAAACAGTTACGACAACAGCGATCGCCTAAACAGATCCCCCCTGATATTGCATAGAAAAAATTTGGATGTGGGATTTTTTAGATACAATCCCACATCCAAAATTTTAAATCTCAAATTTCTTTAAAAAAGTTTTCTAAATGAGTAAAAAAAGAAATTTTTTCTTTCCGTTCCACCATACGACTGACTCAACTTTCGCTGAAACCTAAAATTGATTAAAAAATAGTTATCAGTGAACATTTTTCCGTTTTTAAGTTTTAGTTTCCTAGTGAAGCAGAGTTTTATACTTAAGAACTTTCACGTCAAAAAATATCCCATTCTTTATTGTGAGGTGGCCAGTAACCAAAAGCGGGCAAGTATTTAGAATGTGCGCTCAGTCGAACACTATCCACCCCAGAAGTAGTAAGTAATTTATTTTTTGGAAATCCCTAATAAGAACCTCCAAACAAAACTCCACTTTCTACCTGTTAAATAAGTGGATTGAATTAAACATAAAACTGCTTTAGTGCATTAAAGCGTTAACACAACACTTCAGGTTTTCGGTGCGTTACGTAAGCCACAACACACCTACATCTAAATCCCCACTTTCTACCTGAGAATTCTGATAACTGATTTAATAGAGGCGACTTAGTGTGTACTCAGCTATGTTAATCAATGCCTGATGAGATTCTGAGGCTGGGAGAACTGCAAGATGTTCAATTGCCAACTTAGCATGGTGAGCAGCTAAGTCTCGCGCCTGCTGTATACCTTGACTATCTTGAATCAGTGCTAGTGCTTGCTCTAAATCTCCTTCTTGAGCAAACTCTCGTTCAATCAGCACTTCCAAAGATGGTTTTTCTGCCAAAGCAAATAAAACGGGTGCAGTTAGATTACCACTTTTAAGATCCGACCCCGCTGGTTTACCCAAGGTATCCGTTGTACTGGTGAAATCTAAAATGTCATCAACAATTTGAAATGCTATACCAAAATGACGACCGTAGCTATACAGATGCTCAACAGTTTCTCGCGAGACTTCACTAAGTAACCCAGCAGCTTTAGAACTGTTGGCGATTAATGAAGCTGTTTTGTAGTAACTCTTCTCAATGTAAGTTTCAATAGAGATACCAGCATCAAAACGATTTAGTCCCTGCTGAATCTCCCCAGTAGCCAGATCCATAATGACTTCTGAGAGGAGTTTCACTACCTCCAAATTGTCCAAGTTTGCTAAATACCAGGAGGATTGGGCAAAGAGAAAATCTCCTGCTAAGATGGCAATGCGGTTCCCGAACAAACTATGAACGGTAGGAACGCCTCGCCGCACGTCTGATTCATCTACCACATCATCATGTACCAAGCTTGCTGTGTGAATCATTTCTGTAATCTCAGCAAGACGGCGATGACGCGGTGTAATGTCTTGTTCTAACATTGTTGCCCGCGATATTAGCAGGACAATTGCTGGTCTGATACGCTTTCCCCCAGCTCCGAATAAATGTTCGGCTGCTGCAAACAGAATGGGGTGGCGGTTTCCAACTAGCTGTTTTAGGTTATCTGCAAGTAGTCGCAGGTCTGCTTCCACAGGGGTAAACAGGGAGGTGGCTGGGGTCATGGATGGGCGGACTCTGACTTAGGTTACGAAAGTTTACATATCCTATACTCATTTTAAGATAACCCTGTGCCAGCGCAAAGTTTTCATAAGGTAATCCCGTTTTTTGAGTCTATGGGTGATAATTAAGGTTGTCTAGGTTTTTGTCAATGAGTAATTATGCTCATTTTGTGGCTACTTAAACTTTAAACTAACTTAAAAGATGAATTCTCAGTACACAGGATAAATTCCAAATTAAATTGTGTTAAGTAGTTTCTCATCTCACCTTTCTTGCCACAGTTCCAAAAATAATTTCAGCAATATTACTTATTGACAAAAATACAGCATTTCAAATTCGTCGCCAGTAGGCAAGGCTAAATTTCTCCAGATTGAGGTGTAGCTATTCAAAAAATTTGAAATTTAGCAGCCGAATAAGCTCAAAATTCAGGGTCGTTGTGTTACGCTAAAATATAGGAATTTTAAATTTTGTAAGATATTCGCACCCCAAAAGTTAAGTCAGCGACTAGTTGATTTTACTGACTTGGTGTTGTGAGTCTAAAATAAATATTCGTCGGCTAGATTAAGGGAATAAATTCTTTAATTTTTCCTACGATAGGCAAAACTCCTGGTTTGGAGCTGTGTGATATCCCTATGGGAAGTCGCTACACGTACTCAGCGCACGTAGAGCGCAAGCATTGCTCTTTTGACAGCAGTTTGAGCAAAAATAAAGCAGATCGGGTAGACCGCTGAGAATCGTAGTTTTAGATTGCTAAACGGCAAGCTAACTGTTGTGGGATCTATGGTCTGCAAGAAGTCGCATTAGCTCATAAATTCTTTGTCCGTAGAGGAGTTTGTCTCTATAGGTAATTTTACCATAGGAAACTACAGCCATCAAGAATGCACTTCCTTGGCTGAGGTTCTACTAATTTTATGGAATTTTATATTCGTTTAGAAGGGTGCTAGTAGAACAATGATTTACGGAAGTATACCTATGATGATTTTTATTTTAGCCTCTGGATATTTGTTTACAGTCTACCTGTTATTAGCACTGGCGAAGCGAACCGGTACAAAGACTGTTCCTACAAGTTTCCCTTCATCTACCCAAGGAAAACATAAGCAGGAGATATCAGTTAATAGTCAATAGTCATTTGTCCTTCGTCATTTGTCCATTTGTTTCGATAAATGACTAAGGACTAAGGACTAGGGACTAATTAGTTTTATTGGAGTTGGGAAATAGCTATATCAGTGAAGGAAACCTCTTCAACCATTGGGGTATAGCCTAGCCACTGCACTCCTGACTGGGAAAACTGTTGCGGACAACCGCTGACGGCGAAGCGAGTTGGTAATGGTAGATGAGTATTTCTTAAGCCTAGTAAGTCTAGTTCTTGGGCGCAAGCTGCCACAACATGAACAGCTGGATCGACCAACTGGACTTGAGAGGGGAGGAGCGATCGCAGTACTGGTGTAAGGTGGGGATAATGGGTGCAGCCGTGAACTAGGGTGTCAATTTCCTGCTCTAATAAAGGCTCTAGGTAGGCTCGTGCCACTTCAGCAGTGTAAGGATCGTGAATGCGGTTTTGCTCAATCAGTGGCACAAACTCTGGACATCCAACTTGCCAGACTTGGACATCAGGAGCAATTTCGAGAATAGCGTGCTTATAAGCATTACTCTTAGCTGTAGCTGGAGTGGCAATTACACCAATCCGCTTTCCTTGCTGCACCGCAGCTTTTGCACCCGGTAGGATTACTCCCAAAATGGGTATGCTGAATTCTTGACGCACAGTTTCTAGGGCTAAAGCAGAACTGGTGTTGCAAGCCATAATTACCATTTTTACCTGCTGCTGTTGTAGCCAGGTAATAATTTCACGTGTAAATCGTAAAATTTCTGCTTGTGAACGAATTCCATAAGGAAGTCTAGCTGTATCCCCAAAGTAAACAATTGATTCATTGGGGAGTTGTCGATATATTTGTCGCAGTACTGTCAGCCCACCCACACCACTATCAAAGATGCCAATTGGGGCACGTTGGGGTTCTCGCTCGGAAAAATCGTCAAGATTCCCTTCAAAAATGGAAGATGAATACACAGGCAGATATATATTTAGGTTTTGGGATTTAAAATACAGAATTTAGCAGACAATCTCCAAATTGACCACTAAATTCTGCGCGTAAAAGAAGTTTAAATAACACCTCTTTAATTAGTAATTTGTACTATATTACCTCTGCTGTAAGTATTTTAGAATGCCACGAGCGATCGCTTCTGCCATCCGATTTTGATATTCTCGTGTTCCCAATCTGGGATTATCTTCGTAACCAGTCATATAGCCTGTTTCTACCAAAATCGAAGGCATGGAGCTTTTCCTAAGAACATAGAATCTGGCTTTGCGGGTTCCTCGGTCTTTAATAGTACCGATATCCTGGAGAATGGTTTTACGAACTACTTCAGCCAGACCATAACCACTATCGTAATAATAAACTTCTAAGCCATTGACATCAGGGCGATTATCAACGGAATTAGCGTGAATGCTGACAAACAGAGTCGCGTTAACTCGCTTGGCAATATCTACCCGTCCCTGAAGTTCTACAAAAAAGTCGGCATCCCGCGTGAGTACAGCTTGTACACCGTTTTGCTCTAAAATTGCTCCTACCCTTTTCCCAATAGGCAGAATTACATCCTTTTCTAAAAGTCCCCCTAGACCAGGGGCACCTGAGTCTTTTCCACCATGTCCTGGGTCAATAACTACTAGCAATTTCCCTCTGGGAACTGAGGGGCGTGGTCGTGGCTGGGAGATTGGCCGGGGATTATCTATGGGATTTGGTAATTGACCTTGGTCTACTGATGGCAGGGGAGGTAAAGTAGTGGGCGGTGTGATGCTGCTACTAGAGCGTCGTAATTCTAAAGCTAAAAGCTGGTCGCCAATCTGGTTGAGTTCCCCAATTTGTACTCCAGCGGCTGGTTGAACCAAGACGGTAACAGTGTTGGATTCTTGTGGTTGCAGGCGTACCCGCAAAATCGGGCTATTAGGATTAAAAGTCGGGCCTGTGACTTTGGGAGCTAACTTAGCATTGTTGATAGTGATGCGGAACAGACCAGAGGTTCTATCCCAGCCTCCTGTAGCAGATAAAGTTTGGTCGGCTCGAATCAGCAGTTGCGTACCATTATTAGCCAGTTGTACAGACTGAATGCTAGCAGGTGTGTTACTTGGTGCTACAGGACGTGGACTGTTACTTCCAGGCAGTTGAGCAACTCCACGACTGGGTAGAACCACAAAACCACCAACACTACTAGTGGTTGCTCGCCAATTTGGACTATTTTCATCCACTTGTAAAGTCAGGCGAACAACAGATGGGCTGGTTTGCAGCTGGGTGAACTGGATACGGCTAACACCATAGCGATTAATCGATAAATCTCGCTGCTCTAAACTTGGTGATAGAGTTGCGCCAGCAATGTCGATGTTAATTGCCTTCTGATCGTTGCTACGATTTACCTGAATCTGAGGATTACCACCATTGGTACGGACAAAAAAACCATCACCAGTGACTTGTAAGTTCTCAATTTGAGTAACTTTGGCGACAACCATTCTGTTGTTCAGTGGTCTATTGTTCAGTGGATTTACAGAACCTGGTGTCACCACATTGTAAATATTCCTTGGGGGGAATGTTTGTGTAGATGTTCTGGGTGAAGTATCAGTAGCTATAGCTTGTTGTGGTTGCCCCTCAGTGTTTCTTGTCGGTACATTGTCGGCTTCTGGCGTAGGTAATTGCACTGTCCAGCGATCGCCAGTTGTACCCACAAATTGCACTCTTTTGGGGTCTAAACTATAACCAGGAGTCAGTTCAATTACTATGCGCGTTGTTTGTTCGTCAAACTGCCCAACACGAATAGAACGAATTGCACCGCCCACTTGTTGGGTTAGCTGCGGACGACCAAATGAGGTTCCTGGTAAATCAATAACTAGACGAGTTGGGTTAAAAATTAATTGTGCTTGGGGTTGAACATCCCCTTGAGTATTAATTTCCAGCTTGTTTTGATTGGCATCAAAACGCCAAGATTCAAGTCTCGCGGCCATTGCCGGCGACGATAGCATGAAGATGGTTCCAATAGTACTGGATAGTAACCAGCGTAATTTCACAGTCTTTTCTCCTGATTCACATTTATGGGAGCCGTCAACATCTCAACATATTGGCTAATCCTCACACCGTCACCGCGCACACTTGAGTTTTGCGCTGTTATTAAGACACAGCTAATGGCGTAAAATATAGCACGCTCCTCTGATTTTGCCATGCCACTAGCCTATATAAATTTGACTGCCAATTTTAGATTTTAGATTCCCGATTTTAGTTTTCTGCCAGACTAGGGTCTTGCTACATTAACACCTGTTGTAGGTGATACAAATCCAAAATCGCTCGACTGAGCGTAGCCGTACCCTCCAAAGAAGCAAGCTACGCGTAGCGTTCCGCAGGAAAGTCTAAAATCCAAAATTTGTTGACTTGCAAAGTATCAAATGACAATAACAAAGAAGCTACTCTTATTCCGCCGCAAGAATACTTAAATTGTTTTACTACTAAATTGGATAAAAATGGTAAAGATTAGATGTACTTACTCAACAATTTAGAAATTTAGACTAAATTACTTATCTTCTCTTTAGATACTGAAGAACGCCACGAGCGATCGCTTCTGCCATTTGATTTTGGTAAGCTGAAGTTCTGAGCCTAGCCATATCCTGCCGACCAGTCATATAACCCGTTTCCACGAGAATGGAGGGCATAGAACTTTTTCTGAGGACATAAAATCTGGCTCGCCGCACTCCCCTATCTTTGAGAGTACCAATACTTTGAAGAATGCTACTACGGACAATGCGAGCTAGATCCAGTCCACTGTCGTAATAATAGACTTCTAAGCCATTAACATCTGGACGACTCGCACCTGCTGAATTAGCGTGAATGCTAACAAACACATCAGCATTCGCTCGCTCTGCTAATTGCACGCGTCCCGGAAGGGTAACAAAATAGTCAGAATCCCGCGTCATAATAACCTGTACGCCATTTTGCTGCAAAATCTCAGCAAGTCTCTTACCAATAGGCAAGATAACATCTTTTTCGCGTGCCCCCCCAATGCCAAGCGCTCCTGAGTCTTTACCACCATGTCCGGGGTCAATAATAACTACCACTCGCCCATTGGTAACTCGGCGCTGTGGTTGTGTTAGGGGTTGAGGATTTGGATTGTTTGGGTCTGGGAATGGCCCGCGGTTTGGCGGTGGTAGTCCAGGTAAAGCAAAGGGAGACCTTCCGGGGAGGGTGACAACTCGCCGAGAACCTTGAATTGGTAGAGCCAAAAGCTGGTCGCCGATTTGCTGGGGTTGCCCAATTTGCACTCCTCCTGCGGGTTGAACTAAAACAACCACTGTATTGGATGCTTGAGGTTGCAGACGTACCCGAAGAATGGGGCTATTGGGAGCAAAAGTAGGCCCTGTAACTCTGGGAGCTAACTTGGCATTAGTAATTGTGACGCGGAAAATACCTAAGGATCTATCCCAGATTCCCGTAGCAGATAAAGTTTGGTTGCCTCGAATTAGCAGTTGTTTGCCATTATCGGCAAGTTGCACAGACTCAATTGTTGCTGGCGAGTTATTGGCAGATGGTCTATTGGGAAAGGAAACGGCTTCTGACTGATTGTCCGAATTATTACTTCCAGGCAATCTGACAATCCGACTAGGTAGAACTATCAAACCACCATCGTTACTATTACTTGCTCGCCAATCTGGGCTATTTTTACCTACCCGCAAAGTTAGGCGGACACCAGGAGGTTGGCTTTGCAATGAGGTGAATTCGACGCGGCTAATACCATGTTTGTTAACGGGTATATTACTCTGCTGCGTCAGACGTGGTGATAAAGATGCACCAGAGATATCTACGAAGATGGTAGCGCGATCGCGGCTACGAATTACCTGAATCGGAGGATTACCACCACTGGTACGAATGAACAACCCATCACCTGTTACCTGTAAGCTCTCAATTTGAGTTGCCCCTCGTGTAGTAGTAGCAACCCTTGAAATATTAGATTGACGTTCGGAGTCTGGAGTAACTACACTGTAAGCACTTCTAGGAGATGAAGCTACTTTTTCGACTTCTGGTTTCGGTAATTGCACCGTCCAGCGATCGCCAGTTGTACCAACAAATTTCACTCGTTTCGGGTCTAAACTGTAACCAGGAGTCAATTCGACAACTATGCGTGTTGTATCTACATCAAACTGTCCTACACGGATTGAGCGAATTCCACCACCCACCTGTTGGGTTAACTGTGGACGACCAAATGTAGTTCCCGGCAAATCAATTACCAGCCGAGTTGGGTTGAAAATTAGTTGTGCTTGGGGTTGAACTGCTCCCACAGTATTAATTTCCAGCCTGTTTTGATTGGCATCAAAGCGCCAAGATTCAAGTCTCGCGGCCATTGCTGGCGACGATAGCATGAAGATAGTTCCAATAGTGCTGGCTAATAACCAATGTAATTTCACAGTCCTTTCTCCTAATTCACATTCATGGGAGCCGTCAATATCTCAACTCATTGGTAAATCATCACACCATCACCACTTAAACTTGACTTCTGAATACCTTGTTTGATTTTTAAGTCAGTATTTAGACACACTTAAATCATCGATCGGGTTTCAAATTAAGTTTAAATCCCCATGCGAAACCTTCCAACTTTACAGGTGGAGAACTCTGACTCCCAATAAAGCTAGAAAACTGATAATTGATAGCTGTTTACTGATAAGTGTTTGTTCTTTGCTGCCATCGATGCACTGAGTAAATAATTCCCATTACTGTCAAACGATCTAGCAAGATTTATGGGTGTTACTCCCCAATTATCTGGAAAATATTCAGATAAAGGCTCACAAGCCCAGAGAGACTAGAAATTAAGTAACATTCTGAATGCTGGTAGAAATTATAGACAAATGATTATTCTACAATCACACGGGACGGAGATTTGAGGATAGAAGTTTCCACTGCACAATTGGGGCAGAGGGGCAGGGGAGCAGAGGGGCAGGGGAGCAGGGGAGATTATATTGAACAAGTTTCTTTCTCTCTTCCCAATGCCCAATGCCCAATGCCCCATTCCCCATTCTTAATAATTAACGATCGCCAGAATCTGGAGTTACTCCCAAATTGCTGCTGTCATTTGATGCTGGCACCCTCGACTGAGGTGGTTCAATTACCAACGAAGTCCCAGAAGAACCGTCTAAAATTAGTTGCTCTGAGCTTCCGTCCACAGTTTTTGGATCTGGAAACACAAATCGTAACAACGGAGGAGCTAAAAAGGTTGTCAAGATAACCATCATGATAATTGCTGCTCCTAATGGTTTCGAGAGAGCGCCACTGGCAGCGCCGACACCAGCAAACACTAACCCAACCTCGCCTCTAGGAATCATCCCCACACCGATCGCTAAACGGTTGATTTCTGGTTGACCAAACACGCTTAAACCTGTGATTACTTTACCGAGAATGGCTACTGTAATCAGGAAAGTTGCCATAATTAGACCTTCACGATTGTCGGGAATTGCTGGGTTTAATACTCCCAAATCAGTTTTTGCCCCAACAGTCACAAAGAAAATTGGCACTAACATATCGGCAATGGGACAGACTTGCGTTTGCAGTTCTTTGCGCTTATCTGTCTCTTCTAGGACTAAACCCGCCGCAAAAGCTCCCAAAATTGCTTCTAAGTGGATGACGGCGGCAAGGTATGCCATAGCAAAGGCGAAGATGAATGCTGGGATTACCAGTCCACCGCGTGTTTTGAGTTTATCAGCGATCGCTACAAAGGACTTATTGAAAACATTGCCTAGTAGGATTGCTCCCAAAATAAAACCAGTGGCGCTGATAATCAAATAAATGACTTTGCTGACATCCACCACGCCGTCTTTAGCTAAACTGGCAACTACCGCTAAAACGATGATTCCTAATACGTCATCAATTACAGCAGCACCCAAAATAATCTGCCCTTCTTTAGAATTGAGTCGCCCCAGTTCTGACAGCACTTTGGATGTAATACCAATACTAGTGGCAGTCAAAGCCGCCCCGGCAAAAATTGCAGGTATAGCGCTAATACCAAACAAAGTCATCAGTCCCACAGTACCGGCGGCAAAGGGTACTACTACCCCGACTATTGCGACGACAGTGGCTTGGATACCAACTGCCATTAAATCTTTTAAATTCGACTCCAAGCCGATTTCAAACAGCAGAATAATCACACCCAATTCTGCCAAAACGGAAATGACCTCGGACTGGGCTGCAAACACTGCTGGAGCAGCTTCAGGCGTTAAACCAGCAGTGGTTTGAAGGAAGGACACGATCAAAGAGTTAGAACTGTCTGTGCCGCCTTCTGGAAACACTAAAAGATGGAAAACAGAGATGCCAACTACCACACCGCCAACGAGTTCGCCTAAAACAGGCGGCAAACCCACTTGGTTTGATAACTCTCCACCAACTTTACTGGCGAGATAAACGACTACTAAGCTTAGTAGCACTGCTTCGACTACCATTGAACTGTCTGCGGCTTGTGTTGCGCTGGCCAGCAGAGGAAAAGAGAAGTTGATTGGATCTAACAAATGCATTAGGTTCTCTGAAAATCCTTCTCTTTGATTCTGACGCGTTTCTGAAAAACATCCTATGGTGAAGCAGTCCGAATTCAAAATGAATACGGCGTAAACGTTTCATTTACGCTGTGCAGTACTAGTGTAATTTTTTTAGTTTCAAAAAATGTAACCATTTCAGTTTTTGACGATCGCAGTGTCAAAGTAAGAACATACAAATCGTATCTAGCGATCGCACTTGAGTTGTGAAAAACTAATGGTGGCTGTTGACTCTCAACGACCACCAGAAGATTGCTACATACATTTATTCAAAACATCTGTGGATACTTTGAGGAGTGCAAATATTATGACTAGAGCCACTTTATCCGGTTCTCAGTTTCCATCTGGAAACTTGTGGAAAATACTGCCTTTAGCAATGCTTGTATGTGCAACTTTTGTACTACCTGCATTCGCACAAGAAAAAGATAAATTGTGGCGAACCCTTAGTGTCAGTGGTCGCGGAGTGGAAACAATTCCGACAACTCTGGCACAAGTCAGTTTAGGAGTAGAGATTCAGGGGAAAACAGCCCAGGAGGTACAGCAAGAAGCCGCTCAGAGGTCATCGGCGGTGGTTGCGTTTCTCAAGAGCAAAAATGTTGAAAAATTACAAACTACCGGTATTCGTCTCAATCCGGTTTACAGCTACACCAATAATGTACAGCGGATTACAGGCTATGCTGCCACTAACACTGTGAGTTTTAGTATTCCTGTTGAACAAGCTGGGACATTATTAGATGATGCAGTCAAAGCCGGTGCAACACAAATTAACGGCATTACTTTTGTTGCGAATGATGAAGCGATCGCAGCAGCTCAAAAACTAGCATTAAAAGAAGCTACTCAAGATGCACGGCAGCAAGCTGATGCAGTTTTCAGTGCCTTGGGTTTTAAATCCAAAGAAATAGTCAGCATTCAAGTTAATAATGCCAGTGCGCCTCCACCACCACCAATGTTTTTACGGGCTGAGGCTGCAAAATCAGCTGATGCTTCCACCCCTATTGTTGGTGGTGAACAGCAAGTAGAAGCATCGGTGACGCTGCAAATTAGTTATTAGTCATTGGTCATTTGTCCTTTGTCATTTGTAAAGGCAAAGGACTAATAATCAATGCCCACTTGCCCTGAGCGGAGCCGTACCCCTCCGGGGAAGCAAGCTACGCGTAGCGTCTCGCAGAGAAGGAATGCCCAATTAAAAATGTTCTGAAGACATATCTCCTGTACCACCTTCTGCATCTCGCTTAGAGCCTAATAAATCCAGCTGATCTACTTGGATAACTGGCGATGAGCGGTTTGCTCCTGTTTGGCGATCGCTCCATGTGTCAAATTTCAAAGAACCTTTGACAGCAATTTGCCTGCCTTTACGTACATAATTACCTGCCACCTCCGCCGTTTTTCCCCATAGTTCCAAATTAAACCAGTCGGTATGTTCACCTTCTTTTGTGCGACGATTAACAGCTAGTGTCAATCGACACTTCACACTACCAGACTCAAAATACTTAATCTCTGGGTCGCCGCCTACACGACCAATGAGGGTGACAACATTAATACTCATCGCGTTACCTTTCAGTACAAACGTACTTAACAATTTCGACTTTCATCATAGCGAATTGTGAAAGACTTGAAAATAATGTGTTAAACAGTTAACAATATAATTGACTTGAAAATTTATACACACTATTTGGAGAAACACATAAAAATATACGGATATATTAATCTAACCAGAGAATATCAAAAGGTACGGAGCTTGAGACATATTAAATATTCCTGGGAATCATATAAAAATATAGTCTAGTTTACTCAACTCAGGATACATTCGTAATCGAATCCGGCACAATTAACTATTACCGTTGTAGTCAAAAAGTATCGCACATAGGGGGCTTAGACACGCGTGGGTCTTTTTAGGAACTTTCGCACTTCATGGGATATGGGTATCGACCTCGGTACCGCAAACACCCTAGTTTATGTATCTGGTAAAGGTATTGTACTACAAGAACCTTCTGTAGTTGCTATCGATGTCAACGAAAAGGTTGCACTAGCAGTAGGAGAAGAAGCCAAAAAAATGCTCGGTCGCACACCAGGAAATGTGATTGCTCTCCGTCCTTTGCGGGATGGTGTAATCGCTGACTTTGAGATCGCCGAACTGATGCTGAAAAGCTTTATTCAGCGTGTAAATGAAGGTAAATCTTTGATTTTACCCCGGATTGTCATTGGCATACCCAGTGGTGTTACAGGAGTAGAAAGACGAGCGGTGATGGATGCGGCTCACCAAGCAGGAGCTAGAAAAGTTTATTTAATCGATGAGCCTGTAGCTGCGGCCATTGGTGCAGGACTACCTGTTGCCGAAGCTACAGGCAACATGATCATCGATATTGGTGGTGGGACAACAGAAGTTGCAGTGCTGAGTCTTCAAGGTACGGTAATCAGCGAATCAGTACGCATTGCTGGAGATGAACTAACTGATGCGATCGTTCAGTATATTAAGAAAGTTCATAACTTAGTCATTGGTGAACGTACTGCCGAGGAAATCAAGATTCGGATGGGTTCTGCTTATCCGACTAATGATGATAATGACGCCATGATGGAAGTCCGAGGTTTACACCTGCTTTCTGGTTTACCACGAACTGTAACAATCAAAGGACCAGAAATCCGTGAAAGTATGTTGGAACCGCTATCAGTAATTATCGAAGCTGTGAAGCGGACACTAGAACGCACACCGCCAGAACTGGCAGCAGACATTATTGACAGAGGTATTATGTTAGCTGGTGGCGGTGCTTTGCTCAAAGGCATAGATACCCTCATTAGCCATGAAACAGGGATTATTACCCATATTGCTGCCGATCCTTTGAGCTGCGTTGTGCTGGGAACTGGTCGTGTGTTAGAAAACTTTAAACAGTTGGAACGAGTTGTTACCGAAAGCTCTCGCAATATGTAACAAAAAAAATATCAGAATTGAGTTCTATTTGAGTTCTATTTGGGTTTTATATAAATAGAATCCAAGTAGAACTTAATTTATATAAGTATATACAGGTATATATGGTGACAATACGGCGTTGGTGGGATCGTAAAGGGTTGCAAATTGGGTTGTTAGCTTTAGTAGTTGGTAGTGCTTGGATATTGCGACAGACTCAAGGTGAACTAGTACTTGAGACATACCAAGCAATTACCCGTCCATTAGAGATGTTGCAGTCAGGGCCAACTCCAGAAGAACGTCTCAGAGATGCCCGGATGATGGAATTGCAAACCCGTATATTAGATTTGGAAAGTCAAAAGACAAAGTTACAAGATTTATTAGGCTATGTGGAAAAAGAGCCGCTGGCATCACGACCAATTCCAGCACGGGTGGTAGGACGTAGTGCTGACCAGTGGTGGCAACAAGTTACGCTGAATCGCGGTGCGAATGCAGGGATTCAGGAAGGCTTCATAGTCAAGGCAGAAGGCGGATTGGTGGGTCTGGTGGAGAGTGTAACTCCCAATACTAGCCGCGTGTTGTTAATCAGTGACCTCAAGAGTCAAGTGGGTGTATCAGTTAGCCGCACAGCAGCTAAAGGCGTTTTGCGAGGAGATTCTTCTGCTGAAGCTGTATTGGAATTTTATGAAAAAGTTCCAAATGTGAAAGTAGGAGATTTAGTTTCCACATCTACTTACAGTCAGAAATTTCCCTCCGGTTTGGCAGTAGGACGAATTAAGTCACTGGATTTAAAGAAACTCCCGGCATCAGTAGCAAAAATTGAGCTTTTTCCGCCAATCCGCTCTCTCGATTGGGTAGCTGTTTATCCCAAGCCAGAAAACCAAGAGTCGGCAAATCAAGTGCCGCAAAAGTCTAAGTAAATTCTTTGAAAAAATCCATAGAAAAATGAAGATTCCTGCATTTGGTGGTAGCAGGCAGAAAAAGCCAAAATCGTCAGATCGAAAATCGAAATTCCGAATCCAGCCGCTGGCTCGTTGGCATCCCGGTATACGTCATTTGTTGGGTTGGATAGTGACGCTTGGATCTATATTGTTATGTTTACTATTATTACCAACCCGATTCCCAGGTATGGAATTGTTAGGAATTGGCCCTAACTGGCTGTTAATTTGGGTGGTAGCTTGGAGTGTGAAGCGCACGGTGTTTGCCGGAGCATTGGCAGGTATAGTTCTGGGGCTACTTCAAGATTCGATGACATCACCTAGCCCGACTCATGCCATCAGTTTAGGTATAGTGGGGGCTTTAACTGGTCTGCTCCAGAAACAGCGTTTTATCGAAGAAGATTTTATTTCGATTGCTGTAATTGTTTTTGTTTTGGCAGTTTTGGCAGAAACTATCTTTGGGTTGCAATTAACTTTGCTGGGCAATGAGCGCAAGGTGACAGATATTTGGACATATTATCAGCGTGTCGCTCTTGCCTCTGCCATTCTGAGTAGTCTGTGGGCACCTGTGGTCTATTATCCACTGAATCTTTGGTGGCAACGGATGAAATTGTTGGAGCAATAATAAAGTTAGAGATGGGATTAATCGCGTCTGTACAAGAGTTAGGAGTTTGGAAGGAAATAGGTTACAGGTGACAAAGAAAATTATCTTTTGTACCCTGTAACCTAAATTTTTATGGAATTTGGGCAACCTCTGGCAATATGGATTCAAGCTACAGTGAACTGTATGTGTGAATATTACAGACTCATGTAAGTTGAGACAGCTAATAATAGCGCCTAGATATTACTGTTTAATTATCAGGAGCAAAGCGCGATTCTCTTGTGGAGAGGCTGCGCGATCGCGTGCAGAATATTTACAGTGTTGCCTAAAATTATGGATAATTTCCCAGTGGTCGCTCAAGCAGATGCATCCTTACCAAATTACACTCAGGAAAATACACCAATAGTGGAGTCAGCAGCCGGCTCGAATTCACCACCGAAGCAAAAGGTAGGAACTGACTTTGACTCTCGTATGATGCTGCGGTGTTTAGAACTGGCTCGCCGCGCTTTAGGGCGGACTTCGCCAAATCCGTTAGTGGGAGCGGTGATTGTCAAGGATGGCAAGATTGTCGGCGAAGGATTTCATCCTCGCGCAGGTGAGCCTCATGCAGAAGTGTTTGCCTTGAGGGCAGCAGGGGATGGCTCTCGTGGTGCAACAATCTATGTCAGCCTCGAACCTTGTAATCACTATGGGCGTACTCCCCCTTGTTCGGAAGGATTGATCGAAGCAGGGGTGGCAAAAGTAGTGGTGGGTATGGTTGATCCCAATCCACTGGTAGCTGGAGGTGGTATTGCCCGTTTACGGGCAGCGGGGATTGAAGTGTTGGTAGGAGTAGAAGAGGAAGCTTGCCGTCAGCTAAATGAAGCTTTTGTGCATCGGATTCTCTATAAGCGACCTTTGGGAATTTTAAAATATGCCATGACTTTAGATGGCAAAATTGCTACTACCTCTGGTCATAGCGCTTGGGTGACAAGTCAAGAAGCCCGCAGTGAAGTACATCTAGTGCGGGCGGCTTGTGATGCCATAATTGTCGGCGGTAATACAGTCCGACAAGATAATCCTTACTTAACCAGCCATCAGGTGGGGGCACATAATCCCCTGCGGGTGGTGATGAGTCGCCATCTCAACTTACCGGCAAGTGCCCATCTGTGGCAAACTGCGGATGCTCCAACTTTGGTGTTGACACAGAAGGGTGCTAACCCCAACTTTCAAGAACTGTTGCTCAAGCAGGGTGTGGAAGTAGTGGAATTAGCATCACTTACACCGGATAAGGCAATGGCGTATTTATATGAACGAGGTTTTTGTAGCGTGCTGTGGGAGTGTGGTGGTACTTTAGCTGCTAGTGCGATCGCTCAAGGAGCAGTGCAAAAAGTTTTAGCATTTATTGCCCCAAAAATTATTGGTGGTAGTATTGCTCCCACACCAGTGGGCGATTTAGGTTTTACTACCATGAGTGAGGCGTTGTCTTTAGAACGTGTTCGTTGGCGTGTAGTAGGCTCTGACTGCTTAGTGGAAGGTTATTTGTCCCAAAAAGCTAATAGTTAACAGTAATAACGCTTGAGGATCAATCTATTTATCTTGATTTTGCGTTGGCGTAGCCCGCCGTAGGCATCATGAACACTGGCGTTCATGGGCAAGATCCCGTATAAGAGCTAGTCGAGATTGAATGTAGTGGCTAAGAAAATCAGTTTCGTTAGAATCTAAAAACACTTGCGTTTCGGTTTGTTTCACTAACCACTGCACCAAGCTAGCATCATCCAGTTGTAAAAGGAGTTTGGCTTGAGCAGTTTCAACCACTGACCAAAGCTGACGCATGATTGTAGGAGTCATCAGACCTCAATTGAATAATTTAGCTTTGCTGTCTTCAGATTACACAATTCCAATCGAACTTTACGACATGAATGTAGAAGCTGAGACAAGTATTATTAAAAACTTAATAATGGTATTTATAAGTTTATGAAGATTAAGAATTGGAAACTCAGTTTGACAATCTGTCTTTGAGCATTGGGTCAACTGCGAAGACAGATTGTCAAGACTTAGAGGATGTTTTAAAAGGGTATTTTGCTTTCATGACGATCGCAGCAAAGAATTTCGGTACATGGCTAGAACCTTAATTTGTCTTTGCAGTTGATCCAAATCAAAAGGGCAAAATTATACCTTTCAGCACTTTTATAAACAGCCTCTTAGTATACGCAATTCATTAAAACTTATTATACTATTGTTTTATCTTTGGAAATCGGATAATATTCACGGACTATTTTCAAAAACTGATTTCTTGCCCGGTAGGCACACAAAATTAAAATTACCAAAGTCTGCCAATTCATTAAGATAGAACTATTTTGAGTCCCTAGAACGACGGCGATAACTATAAATCCAAAAAGAACGAGAGTAACCATCTTATGGGGTAAATCTTTTAACCACTCACCATTCACAAAACGATAAACAAAATAGCGTATCCAGCGACTAATCACTTCTGCCATGAATAATATCGCCCCGATGATATTGGTTTTTGTCACTACCAGAAAGGCAAAGTACTTATAAGCTTGCAATAAAAAGTAAAGCCAAATTCGTGTCTGCTTATCAACATGGT
The DNA here is from genome assembly GCF_036917235.1 of Nostoc sp. Classification (GTDB taxonomy): domain Bacteria; phylum Cyanobacteriota; class Cyanobacteriia; order Cyanobacteriales; family Nostocaceae; genus Nostoc. The sequence continues at coordinate 55,100 of NZ_JBALDU010000098.1, read as the reverse complement.
TGTAAGCATAAAAAGTTACTCTTACGACCAGGAGCATACCGATCCAGAATGCCGTATTAGTTAAAAGTGTTACTAAGTCAATAGCCCTAACTTCAAAAGCAAAACTCTTATCACTTGAAACAACTTTAGCCAATTCCAAAACAATTAGTCCGGGAACTGCGAAAATTACAGACCAAAGCCAAGCCTGCCATACACTGATTCGGTTCTTATATTTTTGGTACGTTTCTGAAAGCGTTGGTTTTTTCTCAAACCTTTCAGCAATTATGTCATTTTCTACATAGCCTAGTTCATAGATGCACCAGAAAGAAAGTACTAAAAAAAGCATACTGATGGCATGAAGGATTGGTTGGCTATTCACCAAACTCAAAGCTACTATCAAAACCACAAGATCGTCTAATAATATCACTTTGAGAAAATATTTCTTACCTGGTCGCTTCGCTCGCTCTAGATACAAAAACGGAATATAAAGATCAGCCATAGCCGAAACATACTTTGCTTCTGGCCAAATAACTAAGCATGGAGTCGCTACACATGCAAGTAATGGGTTATCATCTTTTGAGTCTGTGATTGCAATCGCACGGGTAACTTCATTCTCACCCAATGATGCTGTCACCAAAAAGTATTTTCCTCGCTGTCTATCTATCGCTCCTTGCCAAAATCGACAAGCTATGATGTCATCAAAATTTATGGGAAAGTGTTTGGACAGCGAACGAACAATGAAATCAAACCCTTGGGTGGTCAGTATTACACGTGAATTTGGATTCTTAGTAAGTGCCTGGATCAGGGTAGTATTGGCATAATCTTGAGCTAGCTGTTTAGCCCGCCATTGCCACAAAATTACAGTCCAAGGAAAAAGTAAGGTTGCGACTAAAACCCTCATCCAATCTCGTGACACCTCTCCTTTAATTTTACTTGGTAACCAATTCCACGGTTTGAGAAAATTCAACAAGGTGAGCAATAAGTACCCAAGTAAGCGGGGTTGTATAGTATTGAGGTACTCTTGCGTTGAATTGCGTAGGAAAAGAGTTTCATCTAAATCTACTAGGATGGGTGTACTATCCGGTGCTGTTTGAATGATGTTTAATACATCAGGTACGGAAGTATCATGACTTAATGCATTTATCATAAGGCTCATAACTTGATGTACTGATGCAATTTTTCAGTTTTGCCAATCTTCTTAGGAGATTAGCACTGTTTTGCTGTCGATGGACTAACAAAATCATGTAAATCTGCATCCCAAATGCTAATGTAAATAAAATCACATTCTTGGCGGATAATTTGACCCTTGACTGAGCCATTTTTAAAACTAAAATTATCCGATTGGCGCTGTTGTACCTGTTTGAGTCCCTGCTTAATTTCTTCAGTGGCTTGCCCTGCTAACATTCCATTCAAGGTAGTCTCCATTACTTCTGGATCTACCGATTGAGCAAAAGATACTTCAGTTTGACGCAGCGTTTTAGAATTACGATCGAATAAGTAGCCAAGGTCAATTTTGTTTGGCACAAGTTTGTAAACGACAGCACGAGTCTTGCCCCATGCGCCTCTTAAATCTTGATTTGGTTTGCCGAGGGTAGCTTCTACGATATTTCTTGTTGTACCTGTAGGGAATGCGGGAACACTTTGTCTGCTGGCAGTGGCAGCTAATTTACTGCGCGGCTTGTTTTGTGGTGTAGAACGCGCTTCTGGTGTGGGAACTGCACTTGCCTCATTCTCTGTTTCTGGCTGTGGCGTGGATGTTGCTACGGGCGATGGAGTCTCTGAAGTTATAGGCTCTTTTTCTGGCTGTGGTACAGGTACAACTGGGGGATTAGAGATTGGTCGCTGTCGTGGTGAAGAACTAGGGATAATTGGAACTGGAGAAGTTTGGGAGGAAACGGGCGGTTCAGTTGATTCAGAAGTCGGAAAAGATTCTGGCGATGGCGTGGAAGTTGTGGCAATGTTTGTTTCTGGTTGTTTCTGACGAATGATGCTAGGAATTGCTACTGCACCAATCAACCCACCTATGAGTAAACTACCAATAATCACAGCAGATTTTTGCCAGTTTCTAGGATTGGAAGACCCTGGAATCGCAGAATTGTTTTGCGGAGAATATAATGGCTGAGTTTGTCGAGTCGATGCATTGGGAGAAAAACTAACTGTAGGAGTATTTGCAGTTAACTCAGTAGGTATATTACTAGCAGACTGCAAGGCATATAGCATTTTACTGGCAGTACTGTAGCGATCGCCAGCATGAGGCTTAATTGCCTGATTGAGTACCGCCGCCAATTGAGAAGACACGTTAGGGGCGTGCTGCTGCCAAAGTATTTCCCCAGTTTTTAGATCGGTTACTAGTTCTTGCGGGTGTTTGCCAGTCAGCAGATAAATTGCCGTTAAACCTAAACTGTAGATATCAGTGGCGTAAACTGGGCGGCCAACGGCTTGTTCGCTAGGCATATATCCGGGCGTACCAATAACAAGCGATCGCGTGGGGTATCCTGGAGAATTCACCACTGAACGAATTGTTTCTTTGACTGCACCAAAATCAATCAAAACTGGCTCGTTATCAACAGAACGCAGAATAATGTTATCTGGTTTGATATCCCGGTGAATAATGCCTTTGCTATGGACATAATCTAAAACTGAAAGCAGACTCAAGAGAATTTGCCGAACAGCAGTTTCACTCTCAAATCCTTTGGCTTCGACAATTTTTGTCAGGGTTTGGCCGTGAATCCATTCTTGGACGAGGTAAAACTGCCCGTTTTCAGAAAAGTAGGCGTAGAGTTTGGGAATTTGGTGACTACTTTCACCCAAATACTCCAAGGTTGCGGCTTCCCGTTCAAACCGTTGTTGGATAAGTTGGTAGGTTTGCGGGTCATTATTGGTTATTGGTTTTAGTTGCTTGATTACACAGCGACGGCGAGAAGGCATATGGACATCTTCTGCTAGAAAGGTTTCGCCAAACCCACCAGCGCCGATTACCTGGATAACTTGATAGCGATTGTTTAGCAGGGTTATTGTCATGAAAAATTATAAGCGTAGACACCCAGTGCGGAGCCGGAGATTTCTTGTCTTCTCCGAACTTGTCGTCAGACTTCGCCCTTTCCAAATGTACATCACATAAGCGAAGCCAGGGCGAATATACTCTGGTGAAATTAAATATGCGTTATCCAGAACCCTTGTAGAGACGTAGCAGTGCTACGTCTCTCCAATCTTTTTCAGCACATACAGCGGATTTCAAGTTAGTGAAGTACACAAAGTAAGTCTCAAAGCCAGGTACAAAGCCTGTTTTAATTCTGAATTCTGAATTCTGCTGTATCTAATGCAAGCCGATGCATTGGTATCGCAGAATCTTCCCAAATTTACTTCGCTACGAATGAATGAAATACTGTACTAAGCGAACTCTATAGTCTCAACAAACTCTAAAATGCTTTCTTTGATGTCTTCAGCCTCTTCTTCAACAGAATCGGGAGTTTCACCGTTAATAAAACTGTGCTGACTACTAACTATATACAAAAATTCACCACTGATAAACGTGAGCAAACCCCGGTAAGCATCTAATCTGATTGCAGTTCCATTATTTTCTTGCTTAGAAATTGTGGAACCTTTGGGCATATCAATTAATACGTAGTAAGCGCCTCGCAAAGTATTTTCCAGATATTCAGTATATTCCACAGAAGCATCTGGTACATTAGCGAAAATTGCTTGAGGTACATACTTATCTACTAAAATTGTTTGTAAATATTCTTCTTGTCCAACAGACTCCAATTCCTCTAACTGTTCTAGGGGGAAAGGATAATAATCGATTCTTAGTAAAGTACCGATGTCATCAGAAAAGCCAACTACTCCTTCCTGGCTTTGAATTCTACCGCCCTGCTGCGGATCAACCGGAATCGGTACGGTAAAATTACCTAAAGGAGATTGATATGTCTGTTCGCTAAAATCTTCGATGACCACTGTCTCATCATCATCGTCGTCTGCATATTCTTCATCTTCTGCTTCTTTAAAAGCTGCAATTACCTCCTTGATGATTTCCTCTGCTTCTTCATCCTCAAGTTCTAAAGCTGCTTGTAGCTTTTTCAGGTAGGCTTGTTTTGGTTTGGGGATGGCGAGGTCATCGTCTAAAAGCACTATTACCCCAGCGGCAAAACCATCTAGCACTAATTCATCTGAGAGAGATACTTTGGCGGCATTAAACAGGGGCCCAATTCCCTCTTCTTCGGCAATGGAGATGAGTCTATCAACTATTTCTGCAATTTCATCTTCTGAGTATTCCTCGAAAACCTCGAATTCCCAAAGGATACCCGCTAAACTTTCTGCATCTACCTCTTCAATAAATGAATCTGCGATCGCAGTCACAGTTGCGATCGCCGCCACTGCTTCCTCTGGACTTAGTGATTCCTCTGATGTCTTTGGTGAGTTAAAAACCTTGTCATATTTGGTCATAATTGCTACCTAAATTAATTCCTTGATAGTAATAACAGATTGAAAGTGACAATGGTCAGTTTACCAATGGAGCGAATCTTCTAGAGAAAAAGTTGGCTGATACGTGGTTTACTCAGTATTGCTCAGGTGTAACAAAACCTTATTGACAACTAATCCTCAAGGAATTGAGGTGTTCTCAAATCTTTTCTCGAATATACACTTAAGTACGAGACAAACTCAGTATTTACTACAGGTTAATTTAATTAAATATTGTAAATTTTTGTAACCCAGCAATTATCGTTAATGACTGCTATATTCCTTGATTTTTATCCTCTAGCAAATGAATTATATCTATCGATAGAATTATAAACTAGCTAGCGATAGATACCTACACCGTAGGCAGGATGTCACAATACCGAAGTTTGTAGTGACACACAATACTCGAAAGGTTGTACTGTTGGTTCTGCAAATGTGAATTAGATGAAATTTTGAGTTTTTTATGGTACAAACCCCACCATCCCAGTTTTCACCAGATCAATATAAAGTAGATCCTGCAAAGGAAAATGTAGAAGCTCTTATACAAGAACCGCAGTTAGATATTGAGATTGCTCTAGAGTTCCTTTACACCAGAGATATTGAATTTCGCCAGGAAACAATTTATTTTCTCGTAGTCGATCGCTTTTATGATGGCGATCCAGAAAACAGCGAAGGTGCAAACTCGGAACTGTACGATCCAACTAGACAAGATTGGGGTAAGTACTGGGGTGGCGACTTGCAAGGTGTCATCGATAAATTAGATTATCTCAAAAATATGGGAGTTACCGCTCTTTGGCTAACTCCACTGTTCGAGCAGGTTGAAGAGTTATTTGTTGGCAATGCAGCAATACATGGCTATTGGACAAAAGACTTTAAACGGCTTAATCCTCGATACATTGCTGACGGAGAAAACCCTTCTTTAAACGCTACTCAAGAAGAAAAAAATACAACCTTCGATCGGTTAATTACAGAAATGCACAAGCGCAATATGAAGCTAGTGCTGGATATTGTCTGCAACCATAGCACACCTGATACTAGCGGTAGCAAAGGTGAATTGTATGATGATGGTGTCAAAATTGCTGACTTCAATGATGATGCTAATAATTGGTATCACCACTATGGCGAAGTGCAAAACTGGGAAGACGATTGGCAAGTACAGAACTGTGAATTATCTGGTCTAGCAACTTTCAATGAGAATAATACTGAATATCGGGAGTATATTAAGTCAGCAATTAAACAATGGCTAGACCGGGGTGTGGATGCACTGCGGGTGGATACTGTCAAGCATATGCCGATTTGGTTTTGGCAAGAATTCACTGGCGAGATGACGAATCACAAACCAGATGTATTTATTTTTGGTGAATGGATTTACAGTAATCCCAGTGACGATCGCTCGGTGGAATTTGCCAATCACTCAGGCATGACACTTCTAGACTTTGGCTTGTGTGTGGCAATTCGCGCCGCACTAGGGCAAGGTTCAGAAATGGGATTTGAAACAATTCAATACATTTTCGATCAGGATTATCGCTATAAAGGGGCAACAGAGCTAATTACCTTCATTGATAACCATGATATGTCCCGTTTCCAATCGCTGAATCCCGATCCAGCGATGCTGAAGGTTGCGATCGCCTTAATTATGACCTGTCGCGGTATTCCCTGCATTTACTACGGTACAGAACAATATCTGCATAACGATACTGATGGCGGTAACGACCCGTATAACCGCCCAATGATGGAAAGTTGGGATACTGAGAGTGAGATTTATCGTTGTGTCAGGCTGCTGTCTGGCTTACGGCGACTGAATCCAGCCGTGTCAATGGGTAGCCACTGGCAAAAATACTTAACACCGGATGTTTACTGCTATGTACGCCGTTATCGTGACTCCCTGTGTTTTGTAGCTTTAAACCGGGGAGGAGAAGTTACTTTACCAGAAGTAGAAACAGAATTGCCAGATGGGGAACATACTTGCGTAGTGACTCGCAATAAGTATGAGGTGAAAGATGGCAAGATTTATGACCTAGTACTAGAAGAACGGGGAGTGCTTGTTTTCAGCCGCGTTGGCGAACGTTTAAAAGCACAAACAATTGTCCGCGTCCAACTCAATGGCGTAGAGACCAAACCTGGTGAAATCATTGTGGTGACAGGAGATTGCCCAGAGTTAGGTAACTGGGATATCAACAAAGCCTATCCTTTAGAGTACATCAACACCAATACTTGGTTTGCCGAAATTCCCTTTGATGAAAGTGCTGGTAAGCTGATTGCTTATAAATATGCCATGTGGCGGGAAGGGCGATCGCCTCTACGCGAAAATCTCGTAAATCGCCGCTGGGTGATTGCCAAAGAAGGTACTGTCAAATGGCGTGACACTTGGGCATCGGGGAGAGAATCTTAGAAATATACATACAATGAGGTATCAAGAGTAGACCTCTTGATAAATCTAAAATAAGAACCCCACCCCGCCAAATCTACGCCTTATCTCCCCTCCTCCTTGCGGGGAGGGGTTGGGGGTGAGGTGTTAGGGACTTTTGCAAGAGGTCTAGTGAAGAATCAAGATTTTAATCCTTTACTCTTCGTATGTATAGTCCGAGTTGAGCAGATCCTCAGTTGAGGATAAGCAGAATGGATTGTAATTTAACATCGTGGGTGCATAGGCTAGCAAAAACCACAGGCATTGCAAACTTATAATATTGATGGTATCTATCCACCTCTGACTTTTTATTGCGATAATTCCCAAGGGGGACACGCTCTCCACTGGTTAGTCAAAGGGGGATAAATGACACTCAAGCGGTTGGTTTTATTTTTTGTGATGACGCCGATAGCAGTTCTGTTAGCAGTTTCGGCTTTATTCGGCAGTTGGCAAGAACCTCAATTTCAAAGTCGTTTGGAACTATACCAAACAAATATTGCTTTACAAGCTCAAGCTTGGCAATCAGAAGATAGCGGTGATGACAAACTCCAGACGATTCGGGAAGCAATACTTGGTGAGCAACCCCTAGAAAGCGCTACAAAGCAGTATCAGGAGGCGCGTCAATCAGTTCAAGTTAATTTAGACAAAGTTAACAACAAACTTGCACAATTACGCTCTCAAGCTGAAATAACTCCCACGCCTCCGAAACCTCTACCGGACGCTCCTCCCACTATTAAAACCTCTAAACAGGGGCAGCAACAGTTACAGCAGTCTTTTAAGCAATTACAAAAATTACTGGCTGAATTAGACCTGCGCTTGGGAATCTTACAAGCACAGCAAGGACAGACGGATACAGCCTTCAAGACTTGGAGCGAATTACAACAACGCTCAGATATCAATCCAGAGTTTCAGGAAACCGCTGCTGTATTGAGTGGACTGTGGAGCAATCCTCCCCGTATCCTCCAAAATCCTCAAGAACTAATTCAAAAAAATTTAGAAGGTTGGTTTCGCTCTACCGCTTTGGTTAAGTTATACCAACTCCAGCAACGACAAGACGCTTTATCAGCAGTAATAGCTGCACAACAAGAATCTTCTGCTCAAGCAACGATCAAATTAGCAGTCATTGGGACTATTCCCACCTTGGCAGCTTTAATTGGTCTCATACTGCTGATTTTATTATTTGCTCAACGGTTGTTGAAAGGAAAAGCCTCGTTATTAGCTCAAAATGCTGATATCCCTTGGTCAACGCCTTGGGGTGGTGAAACAGTTTTACAGGTTTTTATCATCGGCTTTTTCTTCATGGGGCAAATTTTTGTGCCTTTGGTAATATCGCTGCTACCCATCCCGCGTCCCATTGTGGATGTGCGACTTCAGGCATTTTCTGTGTTAGTTAGTTACTTCTTGGTAGCATTAGGTGCGTTGTTAGTGCTGTATTTCTCTCTCAAGCGCTTTTTTCCGCTACCAGAATTCTGGTTTCGCTTCCGTTTTCAAGATAATTGGTTTTTGTGGGGGCTGGGAGGCTATTGCACAGCTTTACCTGTAGTTGTGGTGGTATCTTTGATTAATCAGCAGCTATGGCAAGGACAAGGTGGGAGTAATCCTCTGTTGCAACTAGCCTTAGAAAGCCAAGATGGTATCGCACTTGGTATATTTTTCTCCACAGCTGCGATCGCAGCTCCATTTTTTGAAGAAATCCTATTTCGCGGTTTTTTGTTACCCTCTCTAACTCGTTACTTACCCGTGTGGGGAGCGATTCTGATCAGTAGTTTGTTGTTTGCGATCGCTCACCTCAGCTTATCGGAAATTCTCCCCCTGACCGCATTGGGCATTGTATTAGGAGTAGTTTACACGCGATCGCGCAATCTCCTCGCTCCTATGCTCCTCCACAGCCTTTGGAACAGTGGCACACTATTAAGTTTATTTATTTTAGGTAGTACTTAATACAATTAAATACTGTTGCCAAAAACAAAAATATCTGATTTTATCACCATAGGTAGAGACAATTTACTAGTGATAATTGGTTATAAGCATAAATACTAGCTGAAAACCCAATTACGATAATGGCAAAAGTAAATTAAAGAATGCTATTAACATTCTCATTCGGGTAAATTTTAGCCATTTTTCGAGATGTTAATTGTCTTCTTGAACCATTTTTAGCTGTAATAAATTGGAATACAATTCCGGTTTGCGCTCATGCAAGTGGGGATCGGTAACTAAAAAGCGGTTAGAAAGAATATGGAAGATGCCTTTTGCGCTTCTAGATTCCCACTAGCCACGTAATTGTCTTGCCATTGGTGCGATGGCGTTTCACATTCGCTGGAAGCATCGCAAAAGAATCCGGAAATAATACTGATGGACTTGTAAAAAGTGGTGTATGTAGCAGCTTTTGCTGATTATTTAAGATTTATTCTGCTCAAGATAAATGTCTGAGCTAAAAATCTGCAAAACTGCTGCACCAGGGTTTGCGATCGTCAAATCCAGCAAAAGTCATCAAGGAGCGCCAGTTCGGCCTAAATTGCAAGACATCTTGGCGTCTCGTGTGGAATAAAAGCACGCTGATTTTAATTATTCATCTTGAGACTTACTCAGACTGAAAAAATTAAAAATCTATTTATTAAGCAAGTAAATGTATTTGCTTCCATTACAATAAAGACTTTATTTTTATACTCACTTATCAAGGAGCAGCACTTATATGGCAAATCTCAACCCCAGTCACCCTACCAAACAACTTCTAGCTGGTTACTGTGGCATTATCCTGGGAGCGTTTGGGGTTCATAAGTTTATTCTAGGATATGCTTCGGAAGGCTTTATCATGTTAGTGATTTCTGTAGTTGGGGGTTCTTTTACCTACGGCGTTGCTTTGTTAGTTATGCAACTTGTAGGTCTAATTGAAGGCATGATTTACTTAAATCAATCCCCTGAAGGATTTGTAAATACCTATTTTGTGAAGAAGCAAGGCTGGTTCTAGTGCAAGAATAGCTTTTTTGCTGGAAGCAGAGAATGATAGCCGCTTCCAAGCTTATGATTGCAGCAAAAGCGCAGGGATAAAGGGCAGCAAGCCAAAGAAAGATCCTTTTTCCCTTCCGCTTCACCCTTAGCAGAAGTTATATAGCACTTCTACCTCCTATATTTATTTTTATTGATATGCTTATTTTCAAAACTAAACAGCTTAACTGGGCAATCTTCTTCTTGTTAGGCTTAGGATATTTCAGTGTTATGTCTCATTTAGAAATCAACTATTTCTTAAAAAACCTGATTGCGATCGCGCCAATACAGGTGGCAGCGATTATTTATGTCACTTATCGACGTTGGAACTGTCAACCCCCTGTAGGGGAATTAAAAATTAAAAATTAAAAACTCTACAGATAAATCTGGGAACTTGGAACCTTGAATTAAGTACAGCGATAGTCGTTCATGCTCAATAAAGTACGATAAATTAATAATTTTAATATGGTTGACATTGAGTCATAGTTCCATATTTAGCCTACGCTCGAATTAGAGACGCTTTTAGTCAGGCGTTGAATTTCTGTAGCGAATCTAAACACAAGCCATGCAACTTGTCCCGAAAACTAAGCCAGCCCTAGAACTTGACCCAATCCTAGAGAAGATTATTCTAGATGTTGGGGGTATGAAGTGTGCTGGGTGTGTGAACGCAGTAGAGCGACAGCTGACCCAACATCCAGGAGTCAAGAGTGCCTGTGTGAACCTGGCCACAGAGGTAGCAGTTGTAGAGTCAGAAGTTGGTGCAATAGATGCAGATGCACTGGCACAGCGATTAACAGCCGTTGGATTCCCGACTCAACCCCGAAAAGCTAATGGCACAGTAGCAGGCGAAATATCGACTTTACCAGATCCAGCAGAACGACAACGCCGAGAAATGCGTTCTTCTCTATGGCAGTTAGCGATCGCAGCCGTGTTGCTGATATTGTCGGGAAGTGGACATTTTGGTAATCTTGGTAGCTCAGTGCTGCCTGTGCTAAATAACATCTGGTTTCACTGTGGACTGGCGACAATAGCGCTGTTAATTCCCGGTCGCCCGATTTTAGTAGATGGCTGGTTGGGCTGGCGGCGAAATGCGCCTAACATGAATACCTTGGTGGGATTGGGAACGCTGACAGCCTACATTGCTAGTTTAGTAGCGCTGCTTTTTCCCCAATTGGGTTGGGAGTGCTTCTTTGACGAACCAGTAATGATGCTGGGCTTTATTCTCTTAGGAAGGACATTAGAGCAACAAGCTAGAGGTCGCGCGGCTGCCGCATTTAGGAAATTACTAGCACTCCAGCCACTCTTAGCGCGATTGATTGCCAACCCAGAGAAAGCCGGAATGGGTTCTTCTAGTGTTGAGATTCCCGCTGAACAGGTGCGTGTCGGTGAATGTTTACAAGTGCTGCCAGGCGATAAAATCCCCGTTGATGGTGAAGTGGTAGTTGGTCAAACAACGGTTGATGAATCCATGCTAACCGGGGAAGCAGTGCCAGTAATCAAAAAACCAGGAGATATGGTGACAGGGGGGACACTAAACCAGTCAGGAGCGATCGCAATTCAAGCAACCCGGATTGGAAGTGATACAACTCTAGCTCAAATTGTCGCCCTAGTAGAAGCCGCCCAAACTCGGAAAGCCCCAGTACAGAAATTAGCAGATACAGTAGCTGGTTACTTTACCTACGGGGTGCTGACAGCATCTGTCTTAACATTTGGATTTTGGTACTTTTTCGGTACTCACATCTGGACTGATATCACCATGTCTGGTGGCATGGAAATGATGAGCCACGCTACACATGAAGCCCAGCACTCCCCACTCTCGACTCCCCATTCCCCTTTATTAATTAGTTTAAAACTAGCGATCGCAGTTATGGTAGTCGCCTGTCCCTGTGCTTTGGGACTTGCCACACCAACAGCCATTCTTGTTGGAACTGCTATGGGTGCAGAACGAGGTTTGTTAATCAAAGGTGGCGATGTTTTAGAAAGAGTACACCAGTTAAACACCGTAGTATTTGATAAAACTGGTACTCTGACCACAGGTAATCCCATAGTCACAGATTGCCTGTTAATTAAGGAAATGGGGAATGGCGAGTGGGGAATAGGGAGTAGTCAACCCTACTCCCTAATCCAACTAGCAGCAGCCGTAGAAAGCGGTACTCACCATCCCCTAGCCAAAGCAATTCAGCAAGAGGCACAGCGTCAGCAGTTATCTATTCCAGAGGCTGTAGACTTTCACACGGAACCAGGACTAGGGGTATCTGCTGTGGTAGAAGGCACAGTTGTATTGTTGGGTAACTGGGAATGGTTGAGTTGGCACGGCATTGCAATTAACGAAACCGCACAACAGGTAGCACAGGATTTAGCAACAGATGGTAAAACAGTCGTTTGTGTAGCAATTGGCGGAACTTTAGCCGGACTAATTGGTGTTTCTGATACCCTCAGATCGGATGCTCAATCCACCGTAGATAAGTTACGTCAGATGGGCTTACGGGTAATGTTGCTCAGTGGCGATCGCAAAGAAGCAGCTAGCGCCATAGCCAAACAACTAGGATTAGATAGTGCTGATGTAATAGCAGGTGTTCCCCCAGCTAAAAAAGCGGCGGCAATAGAGTCTCTCCAGTTAGAAGGGACAAGGGGACAAGGAGATAAAGGGACAAAGAAAACTCCCCACTCAGTTGTGGCAATGGTAGGAGATGGAATCAACGATGCTCCAGCTTTATCCCAAGCTGATGTAGGAATTGCTTTACACTCCGGGACAGATGTCGCGATGGAAACTGCTGAAATTATTTTAATGCGCGATCGCCTAAACGATGTCGTCGAATCTATTCAGCTTAGTCGCGCCACATTCAACAAAATCCGCCAAAATTTATTCTGGGCTTTTGCATATAATACACTTGGCATTCCTTTAGCAGCAGGTGTTTTATTCCCTAGTCTAGGTTTTGTGCTTAACCCATCTGGTGCTGCTGCATTAATGGCTTTTAGCTCTGTTAGCGTCGTTACCAACTCAATATTATTACGGCGATTCGCTCATCGCGTGTAGAATACTCCTTTACACGTCCAATTTGCCACCACAAATATTGGTTATCAAAACAGAATTCAGGAGTTAGTTGTCAGATTTAAGACACTTACCAAAGCTATCATAGCCACTGGAGTAGAACGGCCATGTTCTACTCTTTCAAGGTATTATGCAATTTTAAAGCTTATTTAGATTAGCACCACAGACTGATGGTGCCCGAAAATGGCAAGATACGATACTAAACAAATCTTAATCAATTACAGTTCCACCGATTTGTCAATGGCAGCAGAAACTAATGAAAACCATCTACTGATTATTGAAGACGATCAAGGTCGCAAAGAATTTTCTCTGGAGCACCCCGTCTACTCTATTGGTAGAGACCGCGAATGTAATATCCGTTTAATGTCGCAGTTTGTCTCCCGCCGCCATGCCACATTAGTGAGATTGCCACGAGAGCATAATAGTCATAGCTATTATTACCGGATTGTAGATGGCGATGCCAAAGGTAAGCCTAGTTCCAATGGTTTGATGATTAATGGACGCAAGATACCAGCCCACGATCTCAGAAATGAAGACGAGATCGTTTTTGGTCCTCAAGTACGTGCCATTTATTACCTTTTAAGAAACACTCAGCGTTTAGGACAAACGGATTCGAGTGAGTATGATATTACACTAATAAACCCCGGTATGGCCGAGGATTTAGAGGAGTAAGCGAGTGAATTATAACTACCAATTACAGTCTGACACTTCCACAGCTTCAAGTCGTGGGAGTATCAATTCAATCACCAAAGTTTATCCTGCAATACTTTCAATCAAATGCCAATGACGGCTACTTTCAATAGATTGCTTGATTAACTCAAACATTTGTCGGCAGTAATTATCTAGGTGAATTGGTAGTTCTTCATTTTTAATCACAATACTCATGCGAGTTTCCGTTTCAGTAGATTTTGATTTATCAATCAGTACTTCTACTGTGATCAATTTAGGAAAAGGAACATTTCCAGGAACTTCACGACCGATAATATATTCGGCTGTGTGATATTGAATATCCAACTGACAGTCCTGTAGAAGTTCTACAAGTAACGGCAACAGATGGTCACTAGGAACAGAAACAATAAATGAACAGGTATAGCGAGCCATAATAGCCCCAAGCCTTGCAACACTCCGTCCATCCTATAATACCGAAGTATCTAAATATAAAGTCATTAAAAAATCAAAGTTTTTCAGAGCAGGTACAGAGATATACAGTCAACGAAGAGGCAGAAGGCAGGAGGCAGTGTTTCGACTACGCTCAACAACCAAGCAGGGGGTAAACCCCATAAATAAATTTAGGCGTTCTGTGAGCGTCAGCTGAATCGGGTTTCAATAAGGACGCAGTATTTTTTGTGGCACTTTCCGCTCGAAATACATATTCAATTCTTTCTTGTCTACGAGACACTCCGCGAACATAAATAAATTTACTTGATCTAAAAGAAAGTGGCAGAGGGCAAAAAATATATTTTCTTCCTCCTACCTCCTGCCCCCTGCCTCCTGCCTCCTGCCCTCTGCCTTCTTTGGTAAGCTGAAAGTTTGATCAAAAACTTTACAATAAAGGTTTGGCTGAGGTAGAAAATGAAAGTCGCAATTACTGGGGCAACAGGATTTGTCGGTAGTCTTTTGGTACAACGATTACAGCGGGAAGGTCATAAAACAGTAGTATTAACTCGGAATACCACTTTTGCTCAAAAGGTTTTTCCCTCTGAGGCTTTCCCTAATGTAGAAATTGTTGCCTATACACCAAATGCATCTGGCTCTTGGCAAAGTGTCATTGCTAGTTGTGATGGCGTAGTTAATTTGGCAGGAGAACCTATTGGTGAAGGACGCTGGACACCAGAACGGAAACAAGAAATCCTCAATAGCCGGAAGTTAGGTACACAAAAAATAGTTGAAGCAATAGCCAACGCTAATCCTAAAACGGCAGTCGCTACAAGTGGGGGAACCCCCGCAACGCGCTGCCTCCCATCTGTGTTAATTAACGCTTCAGCTATTGGCTACTACGGCACCAGTGAAACGGCTACCTTTGATGAAACCAGTCTATCTGGTAACGATTTTCTTGCCCAAGTCTGCCAAGCCTGGGAAGCTGAAGCGAGAAAAGTAAAAGACGTTGGTGTGCGACTGGTAATTCTGCGTTTTGGAATTGTTCTGGGCAATGGTGGTGCTTTAGGTAAAATGATTCCGCCTTTCAAACTCTTTGCTGGCGGGCCTATTGGCAGTGGTCGGCAGTGGTTCTCATGGATTCACGTAGATGATTTAGTTAACCTGATTTTGCAAGCTTTAACTAAACCACAAATAGAAGGTGTATATAATGCCACTGCCCCTAATCCAGTTCGGATGGCAGATTTAAGCCAAACTTTGGGACAAGTGATGAATCGACCTTCTTGGTTGCCTGTTCCTGCTTTTGCGATCGAAGCTCTTTTAGGAGACGGGGCGATAGTAGTTCTAGAAGGTCAGCAAGTTATCCCAAAACGCACTGTGCAAACAGGTTTTGAGTACAAATATCCTAATTTGCAACCGGCATTAACACAAATTCTTACATAGATTCAAAGGGAGTGGGGAGTAAAAATTTTAGATTTTAGATTTTGGATTTTAGATTGAAATTTAATCCAAAATCTCAAATCAAAAATCCAAAATTGAATTGCCCCATACCCAATTTTTTGATTATTGACTAGAAAGAAATTTTTTGGAAACCCAACTGATAATACCGCTGAGAATGGCACCGCCCATGAGAATGCCAATTGCGGGGTTAAACAAGGGTTGCCACAGTTGATGCCATAAATCCAAACCCAAGTTTACTCCGGCAGCATCACCGATCGCAGCGATCGCTAACCAGCCAAAGCCAAACAAAACCAAAAAAACATCGGCGACTAAAACCATGTTTAGCCAATTTAACAATTTATCTTTCATGATTGGATTGGGGATGGTGGGGCCCCCTCTGGGGATAAGGGGTAATGGGGATTGGGGATTGGGGATTAGGGATTGGGTACTGGGGATTGGGGATGGTGGGGCCCCCTCTGGGGATAAGGGGTAATGGGGATTGGGAAGAGACAACTTAGAGACTTACTTCAATAAATTCCCCCTTGTCCCTCTTGTCCTCCTGATCCTCAGTCCCCGTCCTCTACTTTTCAAACAGCCAATTTTTGACTTTTGTTAAACTCTGCCAATCTGGTTTTCTACTTAAACCGTCCTCAATACTATTTTTTATTTCATCACTCCATTCTTCGTTGACAAAAATCAACTGCTGTGCTATATCAATATGTTCGCGCAAACCTTTTTGCTTTGTTTCCAGCATTGCTAAGGCAAGATTGATTCTAGCCTGGGGATCTTGTGGATTTAACTTGACTGCCTTCTGTCCAGCTTTGTAAGCCAAATTGGGTTTGTTATCGAGTAGATACAACCACGTTAAACAAACCCAAGCAGCACTAGTTTTAGGAGCGCGATCGCACACTTCTTTAAATACAGGGATTAAAGATTCTGCTGATTCTCCTGCTTTATAGCGTTCTAAACCTGTATCAAACAGGGATTCAACTGTATTAGTCATTAGTCATTGGTCATTAGTCATTGGTCATTAGTCATTAGTCATTGGCCATTGGTCATTTGCAAAAGACAAATGACAAAGGACAAATGACAACTGACAATATTACACCCCAAATGACTTACCGCAACCACAAGTTTGATTAGCATTGGGGTTAGTGAATTGGAAACCACCGCCAATCATGGCATCGCTGTAATCGAGCATTAAACCGTAGAGATATAACAGACTCTTGCGATCGCTGACAATTTTGAAGCCATCATAGTCAAAAACTTCATCATCAGGAGCGATTTTGCTGGTATCTTCAAAATCCATCATGTAAGACATCCCAGAACAGCCACCCTGACGCACTCCTACCCGTAAGCAGAAGTCTGTGCCTTGCTTGTCCCGGAGGGATTTTACCTGGTGCAATGCGGCTTCGCTCAACAGAATTCCGCGTTGTTGAGCCGGAATTGCTTGTGTCATCTGCTTTTCAACTCCTTAATTAGTATAAGCGTTACCCTGTATCGGCTTGTTAATGCTTCTGGGTTGCTCTTAGTGTTTTTGTATTCATTCTAGCGGCTTAGATGTTGCTAGATGCCAAATTGTAAACACTCCGTCAAAAGTAGCCAAAGATTTTTATTCTAGAATTGAGAGACTTAATGTGTTTATACATTCGGTATTCTTAAAATTCAAGCCTTACGGCAGCAACAGAAGCAACCACCCTTCAGGTGCAGCCATAAAAATTAATCCGAGGCTAGCTAGCCCTAGCCCCCAAAGTTTACTTCCAAATTGCTTCTTTTGATCTCTATGACAAGTTTTAATCGCTCTACCAGTCGTCGGTTGAAGAAATTAACTCAAATTCCTTCTGTATGGGAGGGCGATCGCCGTCCGTTGTCATCACCAAACCAGCACTCAGACTCAGAGGCAAAGGGAGAATGCATTCTTTGGGTAGATTTCTCCCAAGGTGTTGTCCGAGGAATGGACGTGGTAGCTTCAGATATTGGACCAGAAGCAATAGTTCGCACCTTAATGCAAGCAATGGAGCATCCTCAAAGTCCGGCAAGACCTGCTAGACCTCAAAGAATTGTAGTCAAAGACCGCGAGATCCAATTTTACCTGCGGGGAGTGCTGCAAGATTTGGATATCGCCATTGATTACGCACCAGAACTGCCTTTAATTGACGAACTATTTCGTGGATTCGCCGACATCCTCGATAGCCAAACCCCCGACTTACCTCCACAGTATGCACAAATCTTGCGAGAGAAAGCATTTGCAATTTGGCAAGCAGCACCTTGGGAATTTTTAGAAGAACAGCAAATTTTGTCAATCGAGATTAATAAGTGGGATGTTGGCACACTCTACGCCTCAGTTATGGGAATGCTGGGAATGGAGTATGGGATTTTGTTTTATCGCTCAGAAGAGTCTTTAAAACAGTTTCGCGCCGCAGTTTTAACGGATGAAGAATCAACAGAGCATCTAGAAGAAGCGTTCCTCAAGCAAGATTGCCTGTTTCTTACTTTTGAGAGCGTTGACGAAACCGATGAAGATGAGGATGAAGAAGATGATTTGGCGGATCTGCCATTATCAGAAATTGACCCTACTTTTGGTAATATCCACCCCTTAGAAGGACTACGGTCTGTTTTGTATGACGAAGAAGCATTGGTAATCTTGGTTGCGATCGAAAGCCTGAGCCGCTTTATTCGCGATCACCGTCGCCAACTTCATGAGGATATCTTCCCTACTCTGGGCCGTCGCTATCGCATTTCTCTACCGCAGTCGGAAGAATCAACTAAATCAGTGCCTGTGACAGTCTCTACCATGCCGCAGTTAGCAGCAGAATTAGAAGAAATGGCAGGCTTTGATATTGATGACGAGGTGATTGACAACGTTGATTTTCAATCATTGCGAGATGACTTGATACCAGAAGATTCCTTCCTCAGCTTAGGTGTAGTGTCCTGGGAAATGTTGGATTCTCTGCGAAAGGGGGTCAGCTACCACCAGGCTAGTGAAATCAAACCAGTGGGTGAAGGTTTGCCGGTGATTTTGATTCAAACCTCTCGACCCAAGGCGAAGACTGTAATTGAAAGAATTGAAGCAGCAGGCGGACTGAGAGCAATTTGCTTTAATCCAGGTGCCGATCCTTTTGATGGCGATCGCTACGACCTGGGTTTATTGCAAACTCAAAATAGCGAATTGTTCCTATTCGGTGAATTTTTAGATGAAGATCCGATTCATGTCGAAGCCCGAAAAAAATGGAATCAACGGTGTAAAAATACTAAAGGCTACTGTGGCTTAATCATTGCCAAAGGACTAACGGGAGCATCCCGTGGCAATCCACAGTTACGAGATATGATGGCTTTGTTTGAAGGGCGATCGCTTTCACCTAAAGATTTAGGTATTGGCACTCTCCAACTTATGCCCCAACTTAAATTTGAGTAATTGCATGAATTGCCGCAATCCTGAATCTCAAATTATTCAGTATGAGTAATTCAGTTGATGTGTATTTGATTGGCATATTGACTGAAACTGTAATTTGATAGGGGAAAAGGGGGAAGGCTTTGCCTTTATAACGTTTACCCCTCTTCTCTTTACCAACGGAGTGTTAATTCTGCGGTGCTGAGTACTGTCTTACCCCATAGCGAAACGGGAAGATTGAAGTAAGGGCGCATTATTTGACTGTTTCAGTGAAGTAAAAAGTACTCAGGATTTTCATTATATATACCCCATACCTTATAGGCAGTCTTTTAGTCTGAGGCAGAGCGTTTCCGGTTCCACTCAGTCTTCGTCATCCGCCTACCTATCAGGGCGCGGCACTTTCTAATGAATATTCATGTATGTGTCAATACTAATAAGCGACCAATCATGAGAAGCTAACTTTACCTAAATTTCATGAAGTACCTGTATTTTCATCGTTTTCTAGTCATTTTATATAAATATTACTCAGTATAAATAACTACAATAAGCTAAAATTTTATCTACAAAGACTGCTTGAATCGAACCTAACTGATGTACTTAGATATTGGAATCTTTTTTTTAACAAGTTTTTGAGTTTAGCATCCTGTTATGTATCAATATCATTAAGCAAAAGTCAAATGCATATATTTTTCTTTGTAATTTTTTTATAAAGGATGAAAAATACCTTAGTTAGTGTCTAAATGAAGATTATTTAAAGCGCGTAAATAATAGCTATAATAAACACACTGCCGAAAAAATTAAAATATACGATTCTTTTTATAGGTATACTTACCAAATAAAAAATAGTTGTAATAAAAATTTTATTGGCAGTAATTTATCTCTTGGCTTAGATATGAGGAAAAGATTTTATGTCAAACTTCTAGCGCCCTGCTTGGCTAAAAATGATTTATATAACCTCCAGATAGATGAAGACGAAAAATCGCAAAAAATTGCTGATTTTAAGGCTAGCTAAATCGCTAGAATTAAGATAAAAAATATGCAAAATTTCATTGCATTTTGACGATAATTTATTGTAAAAGTATGAAGCAAAACTAAAATATTATTATCAACAACAGTCAAGTAACATCACATAAATTCTGGATTAATTTCTCTGTGTGAAATTACAGGTATTGTTGTCAAAAATTACCAAGATGCTTGGCAATTTACACTCAGTAGACTGAGTGTTGTCCCCTTTTTCTGGCTACTATATTGGCACTGAAAAGCAATCAGCTTGATCGAGGTAAGCCAAAATTCATAACTGTTCAAGTAGCTCTTAACTTCTTGGTTACAGTATGGTTACAGATAAGTGTTTGTCGCTTATTTGTCTACTAACAAGAGTGATTATTCACGCTCTATACACACCACTCTAACCCGCCTGTAAGCCAGGGTTTCAGCATGATAATGATTCTGAAGCTTTATTTTTTTGGGTTCTAACGGATACTCTCTTGAAGCGGGTTTGAGGAACTTAGTTAAGAGAGAAGGTCAAATGCTTTCAATGGATAATAACTTTGGAAATCTTCATTGAGTCAACAATAGTTGTCTTGAATTCATTGATAAAATTTCGTTGTCAGGCTTTACT
Source organism: Nostoc sp. (assembly GCF_036917235.1). Taxonomy (GTDB): domain Bacteria; phylum Cyanobacteriota; class Cyanobacteriia; order Cyanobacteriales; family Nostocaceae; genus Nostoc. The sequence continues at coordinate 34,675 of NZ_JBALDU010000098.1, read as the reverse complement.
CATGTTGTTAGTAGGGTTATTATCTTCAAAAGCAACTATGCGCTTTTTAGGCGGTCACAATAGTAACAAATAAAGTGTAGTGTTTTGTTTTTTTTAGAAAATGATGAAGCCTTTGACAAAACAAACATTTTTAATATTAATGGTATTACTTGTTTCCTGAGACAAACTCTGATAACCTTATCGGTTCCCTCTTTAATTTAGACTCTTTCGACCATCTAAATATACAGCAGATAGCATGATAATGACAAATAAAAAATGGGCAGTTAAACGTATAACAGTTAATCTCGCAACGCAGGAAGCGGAAAAACTAGAAAAATATTGCCAACAAACAGGTAGACCTGCAACTGACGTAATTCGTGAACTGATTAGAAGTTTGCCTGTTTCGGACGACAACAAAGATGCAAACAACTAAGAAGTTAATTTCACAACATTATCCAGAAAACACCTTTGCCAACAAAAAAATATCTCTGATACTTTTGAGAGTCCGTCGCTATGGACAAAAGTTTGTCTAGATGATACAGACGCGTTTTTATCGCGTCTGGTCATTTACCGGGACTAAAAGAAGTAATCAAAGAGGTTTTAGTATCGATATTGGCAAGCCTTAATATGCTGCTGGAGTTGATATTAAGTAGCAAATTCCGACACCAACCCAGTTACAATCTGTAAAGAAACTGAAAAGGAACGACGGAATGCGTGTTGCAATCGTAGGTGCGGGACTGGCTGGGCTAGCAACCGCAGTAGATTTAGCTGATGCTGGTTGTGAAATAGAGATTTTTGAGTCTCGTCCGTTTGTCGGTGGTAAAGTTGGCAGTTGGGTTGATGGAGATGGCAACCATCTAGAAATGGGGTTGCATGTATTTTTCGGGTGCTACTACCAACTATTTGATTTGATGAAGAAAGTGGGGGTGTTAGAAAACTTACGCCTCAAGGAACATACCCACACTTTTATTAATAAAGGGGGGCGCACTGGTGCTTTAGATTTTCGTTTTATTACAGGTGCGCCTTTCAATGGGTTAAAGGCATTTTTCACTACTTCCCAACTATCGTTGCAGGATAAATTGCAAAATGCGATCGCTTTGGGTACTAGTCCGATAGTTCGCGGATTGGTAGACTTTAATGGGGCGATGAAAACTATCCGCAATTTAGATAAAGTTAGCTTTGCCGATTGGTTCCGCAGTCATGGTGGGAGTAATGGCAGCATCAAGCGGATGTGGAACCCAATTGCTTACGCATTGGGATTTATTGATTGCGAAAATATGTCTGCCCGTTGTATGTTAACCATATTCCAGTTATTTGCAGTTAGAACTGAAGCTTCAGTTTTGCGAATGCTAGAAGGTTCTCCATCTGAATATTTACACAAGCCGATTCTGGAATATCTGGAAGCTAGAGGCACCAAAATTTACACGCGCCGACAAGTTCGGGAAATTCAGTTTGCTGAGTCAGCTGAACAAACCCGTGTCACTGGTATAGTAGTTGCCCAAGGTGATGCAGTAGAAACGATCGCTGCTGATGCTTACGTTTTTGCCTGTGATGTTCCAGGAATTCAACGCATCCTACCCCACGAGTGGCGTAAGTGGTCAGAATTTGACAATATTTACAAACTGGATGCAGTGCCAGTGGCTACAGTGCAGTTACGCTTTGATGGTTGGGTAACAGAACTGAACGATGGAGAGCAACGTAAACAGCTAAACCATGCGGCTGGAATCGATAATTTACTTTACACAGCCGATGCTGACTTTTCTTGTTTTGCCGATTTAGCGTTGACTAGCCCTGCTGATTACTATCGCCCAGGACAGGGATCTTTGTTACAGCTAGTGCTGACACCGGGAGATCCGTTTATTGCCCAAAGTAATGAAGCGATCGCACAACATGTTCTTAAGCAAGTCCATGAACTGTTTCCTTCGTCGCGGGAGCTAAATATGACTTGGTACAGTGTTGTAAAGCTTGCTCAGTCTCTCTACCGAGAAGCGCCAGGGATGGATGCGTACCGTCCTAACCAAAAAACACCAGTAGATAATTTCTTCCTTGCCGGGAGTTATACTCAGCAGGACTACATCGACAGCATGGAAGGTGCTACTATTTCTGGACGACGTGCGGCAAAAGTGATTTTGGAGAGTTTAAAGAAATAACGAACTCCAAAGAGTGCAAAGAACGCGATCGCAAAGCATCTCGTAGAGAAGGAAAAAGAGAAATGCCAGACTGGTTAGAGCATACTGTGCAGGTAGAAGTAGAGGCTCCCATAGATTTAGTATGGAGCCTCTGGTCTGATTTAGAGCAAATGCCCCGGTGGATGAAGTGGATTGATTCGGTGAAAATTCCGCCAGATAATCCAGATATATCTCTTTGGAAACTTCGCGCTGGTGGTGGTCTGGAATTTACTTGGAAATCCCGAATTCTCAAAGTTATCCCAAACCAAATTATCCAATGGGAATCGATTGATGGTTTGCCGAATCAGGGAGCAATTCGCTTTTACGATCGCCACAATAGTAGTATTGTTAAAATGACCATTTCCTACGCTATTCCTGGCGTTCTTGGCAAAATTATGGATAACTTATTTTTGGGGCGGGTCGTTGAATCAACGATTCAAGCTGATTTGGAAAGATTTAAAGAATACGCGCTGAATGTTAAAGCTAATTGATATAGGAAACAAAAATAGACAGTAAGAAACAATGTGTAAGAGTTTCTTGCTGTCTAAGCAATTATTCGCACAAATTGAGTAGCATTAACCTTTAAAATGCCTATATAAAATAATTTTCAAGACAGTTACTACTTATTTTAGACTTTGTAAAAAATCCAAGGCTTCTGCAAAGGCAGCAGGATCTTTATCTTTATAAATTGTAACTACCTTGGGAATACTATTATCATCCTCAAAAGCAAGAGAAATTATATTCTCATTGAAATCTCTATCGGCCAAACCGCTAAATTTATCCTTATGAATCTTGATAATCTCGTTACCGTTTTGCACTGTTATGTACTCTGACATAAGATTTATCCCCCCTGACTAATTAGTTTGCTCAAATATTCATACAATTCTCCGCTTGTAAAATACTGTTCTGACTCATTTGAAGTCATTTTGACATACCAAGGTTTTGGGGGAACTGGTTTGATAGATTCTGTTATAAAATCATAAGTTTCATAAGTTTGAGCGTCTCCACAAGAATATACCAACCTATCTTGAGTGGCACGTTTACATAATTCAATAAGTTTTTCGCGTGTTACTTCAGTCATACTCACAGACTTTTACCATTAACTATTACCAAATGTGATGCCCGATTTTATAACTCAGGCACGCACTGATAACTGAATATATAAATTATCTAAGGAAAAACAACCAGTAATAATACATAAAAATACTATTTAGGGCTTGCTGAAAAACCTGCGAGCTGCACAGTAAAAACAATGTGTCAAAGTTTCTTGCTATCTATCCCAAAAAATCGAATATTCGATTTTTTTTATGCCTTGACTTGTTTGAACTCAGGTAATATCCGGGGAGAAATAGTAGCCTGAATTTCTTCACCCATTTTTTCTTCAGCTAGTCTAAGCTCATAATTCTTTTGTAAATTCATCCATAACTCAGCACCAGTACCAAACCATTGCCCTAATCGTAATGCCGTATCAGCAGTAATTGCCCGTTCACCATTAATTATTTCAGTAATCCGGTTTGTTGGTACATGAAGAATACGTGCTAACTCACTTGCGCTCATTTGCAATTCGTGAAGCTCATCAGCAAGAATTTTTCCAGGATGGATAGGTGGCCGTGCCATTTTTCTCTCCTTTAAGAATGATAGTCTGTAATTTCTATGTTGAAAGGTTTAGATTCTTCATCTGCCCAATTGAAACAAATTCGCCATTGCTTATTTATCCGAATGCTATATTGATCTTTTCGATCGCCTTCTAAAGACTCAAAATGGTTGCTTGGTAGTTTCATAAGAGATTCTTTGCTAGTAGCGGCTTCTAATATATCAAGTCGTTTATATGCTTGATCTGTGAAAGCCTGAAACTCTTTTACCCTCTCACCTAAAGCAAACCGCTCCGTCCTTTTATCTTTAAACTTAGGATATTTGTCTGACGGAGACATAAATTACTAATGGTAGATGTTATGCGTTACGTAACTCATAATTTAATATATTAACGATAGCACATTTAATATCCGCATAGCATATCAGTCCTTCTCAATAACAGGGCGACATTACCAAGTAGGATCGCTAAACAAATTAATCGTCAATTCCTCGCGTGGCGGTACTGCGCTGATACAAGCGCGAACGATCTCTCCATCCTCTAATTCGACGGTGCAAGCGTGACAAGATCCCATGAGACAACCGGTGGGAATAAAAACCCCAGCCCGGTCTGCTACATCTAAGAGGGCTTCTCCCACTTCGGCATCTACTGTGACATCATCTGGTAAAAAGCGGACACGAACAATCATCAATATTACGCATTTAATAGAGTTGTCATTTGTCAGTTGTCCTTTGTCCTTTGCAAATGACCAATGACTAATGACATTTCAAGGAATTTTAGCTTAAGACAAAAACAGACTTAAGTCTAAATGGCTTTCAACTTCAATGGCTAGAGAGTCCAAAATTTGCTCTCGCTGTTCTCGGTAGTTAGCAACACCAGTAGGCAAAGATTTTAAACCGCGCTGTTGACGGAGGCGATTTAACCAAGCGCGTCGCCAAGGGCCATTGTCAAAAAGTCCGTGGAGGTAACTTCCCCACACCGATTGACAACTATCCACTAACCCTAAATTAATATCGTCAAATAGGGCATGGTACGATTGGGGGTCTATACCTTGCTGTTCAATGCGCGATCGCCCTTGGTGGATTTCAAAGCCATTTACTGGCAAGCCTTGTTGTGGATAATTTGAGCTAACTTGGCGTTGGCGGGCAATTTTTTGTCCGGTAATTACAGTTCTGATTGGTAAAAGATTTAACCCTTGATATCTGCCAGCTTGTCCCTCTATTCCTTCTGGATCGGCGATGATTTGACCGAGCATTTGATAGCCACCGCAGATACCTAAAACTGTTCCCCCAGAAGCAGCGTAGTTTTGGATAGCTTCTGCCATACCACTTTTTTGCAGCAGTAGCAAGTCAGCAATTGTAGTTTTTGTACCTGGGATAATAACGGCATCAGGATGTCCTAAATCTTGCTTAGGACTTAAGTATTTTACTGAAACTGTACTTTCTGATTCCAGTGGGTCAAAGTCGGTGAAATTGGCAATTCTTGGTAAGCGGATGACGGCAATGTTGAGGTCAGTTTGGGCTTTATTCGAGGACGATTGACGTTCTAGCAGGTCAAGAGAATCCTCTGCTGGAAACATTTCTTGCAAGTAGGGTATAACACCGATCACGGGGATACCTGTGCGTTCTTCTAACCATTTTATCCCCGGATCTAAGAGCGATCGCTGCCCTCGAAACTTGTTAATTACTATACCCTTAATTAAGGCGCGTTCATCTGGTTCCAATAACTCTAGAGTGCCTACCACATGGGCAAAAGCACCACCACGATCAATATCAACTACTAAAATGGTTGGTGCATTCAAATATTTTGCCACCCGCATATTAGTTAAGTCGCGGTGCTTGAGGTTAATTTCTGCTGGACTGCCAGCACCTTCACAAACCACTAAGTCAAATTCTGTTCCTAAATGCTGTAGCGATTCTTCAATTGTCCGCCACCCCAGTTCAAAATATTGCTCGTAGTAATCTGAGGCACTGACTTTACCTACAGACCTACCTTTAATAATTACTTGAGAAGTCATATCCCCTTGGGGTTTGAGTAAAATTGGGTTCATTTCTACCCAAGGTACGACTCCCGCCGCCCAAGCTTGTACTGCTTGGGCATAGCCAATTTCTCCACCACTGGCAGTGACATAAGCATTTAAAGCCATATTTTGACCTTTAAAAGGAGCCACTCGCCAACCACGCCGCGACAGAATGCGACAAATAGCTGTAGTTAAAAGTGATTTCCCTGCATGGGATGTTGTCCCCACCACCATAATTGATTTCATAGTTGCTATCACTTAGTTTTTCAAGATACAGGGTTAATTTTTAGGAATGAACAACAGGGGAGCAGCACTTCGGCTACGCTCAGTGACCGGGGAGATGAGTAAGCAGGGGAGCAGAGGATTAAGTAGTAGCAAGTCTTTCCCCTCTGCCCCTCTGCCCCTCCGCTCCTCTGCCCCTCTGCCTCTTGTACCCAATGCCCACCATAATCATCACAAATTGCAATTAGATGGTTATGGTAAAGACTTCATGAATAGATGTGATGTTTCCGTATATATTGTTCCCTTTGATTCTCTAATCCTAACTCTTGGTTTTTTTTATTCTAAAAAGGTATCCGCAACCAACGAATCACAGCATCATAGAAACGATCGCGCCATGAAGGGGTACGCCAATTTTTCCCCTGATACTGTTCTACTAATTGGCGTCCCAAGGGAGTGAGGCGAAAACTATCTGTAATCCCCTGTCCGTCCACTTCTCGGCGCAATACACCTACTTGAATCAACCAGCCCAAGGCGTTATCACAGGTTAATTCTGATAAAGGGCGTTTAGTATAGCCCTGCTTGAGTCCATTTTCCAGAGCGATCGCAGTTAATGACACACTCTGGTGTTCCATCACTTCAAATAAAGATACATTAAAAGGCGAACATACTAGCGATCGCTCGGCTCTTTCTACTGTGCTTTGAGGATAGACAAAAATATTTGGGTTTTGGGAATCAACAGCAGCCATTATGTATTGGTAGAAATTTTTCTTCTAACAAAGATTAATTTAAGAATATATTTTTTCTTGTACCAAATACCCCATTAAACCAAAATTAGTTACCTAAAGTGTATTTATCCTATTTTTTAGTAATTATATTTAAACATTATAAATTAATGTAAAATTTCAAGTGCATCAACAATCTGAAACAGGAAAGGTTAATTATGCCTCTAGCAGTTGGTACGGATGCACCTGCATTTACCGCCAAAGATACAAACGGCAACACAGTCTCGTTATCTGATTTTGCCGGAAAGACGGTTGTTTTGTATTTTTACCCCAAAGATGACACGCCAGGCTGCACCAAACAAGCCTGTAGTTTTCGGGATGCCCAATCTCAATATCAAGGTAAAGATATTGTCATCTTGGGAGTTAGTGCAGATGATGAAGTCTCCCATCAGGCATTCACCCAAAAATATAATTTGAATTTTCCTCTACTGGCTGACAGCGACAAATCCCTCATCAAAGCTTTCGATGTGGATGGCGGCGGTTATGCCAAGCGCGTCACCTACGTAATTGACCCCAACGGCAAAATTACCCATGTTGACAGTGCTGTAAATACCACCACCCATGCTAGCGATGTTTTAGCTGCACTTGGGCTGATCTGATAATTCAAATTCAGGATTTTTTAAATGGTCTTAGCCCCAAGCCATAGAGGCTTGGGGTTCTTTGTTTGATTCAGTTACCTGATTGTGGTGTCACCAATGGCGGCGTAACTGATGGTTGTGTAACCGTTGGCAAACTGAGGGTTGGTTGCTGTTGTTGACCTTGAATTAGTTTTTGTTGCCTTGCTTTAAAGGCTGCTGCTGCTGAGTTTAGTTCTTCGTTCTGTTGGTTAGAATCCCAGTTGAGAGTCCCGAAATTTGCCCGATGAATCAGATCGAACATATTGAAATTGTCTGAGTTGGAACGGGCGAAAGGATCGGTATTTTGGTCTGTTGTACTATTGCTGGGGAAAGCATCCGTTGGGCTGCTGACTTGAGCGGAACTTGGTTGAGCTATGAGCAAGGAAGCAAAGCTAATTCCTGCTGCCATAGCAACAATGAGTCTAGTAATTTGTAAAAATGGTTTTTTCATGGGATTTTGACCCTACCTAAAATTTATCTATTTTATCTTTTTAAGCCAGAGTCCGCCGCAGTTGGGGTTGAATACTTACTAAGGCGACTAGGGCAAAGCCAAACAATACCAGCAATGCTCCCCCAAAGGTAACATCGCCCCAAGGAGCTTGCATCACTACACTACCTAATTCCCAATTACTGTGGAAATATAAATAGCGAATTGGTTCGATCGCATAACTGAGAGGATTTAAAGTAGCTACAACCTGTAACCACTGAGGCATGAAGGATAGGGGTGCTAAAGCTGTACTCGCAAACAATAATGGTAGGTTAGTGACGAAAATCACTGCAATCAATTCAATGTGTCCGGGTAAAGCAAAAGCTAAACCGAGGGAGATGGCTGTTACACCCAAAGCTAACAGTAAGACAATTAGAGCGATCGCACTTAAACCAACTATATTGGGTAGTCCTGCGCCCAAAAATGCTGCTGCTGCAACAATTACGGCTGCTTGCAACAAACTTTGACTGATGATAAAAATGGCTGAGGCAAAAACAATGGAAAACCGCGATGCCAACGGTGCTACCAGCAAACGATTCAAAAAGCCGAACTCGCGGTCAAACATTACTGGTAAACCAGCATTCAGCGCCCCGGCAAAGGCTGTAAACACAATGATGCCAGCAGCTAAAAATTGTCCGTAATTTGTTGTATTACCAAATATACCCTTGGGGGCATTTTGGAACAAAGCACCAAATAGCACTAACCACATTACTGGTTGAATAATTCCAGCAATTAAAGATGAGGGACGGCGTTGCAACTGAATAAACAAGCGACGGGTTAAAGCCAACGTCTCTTGTACCAATTCACCGAAAAAGTTAGGTGCAGTATTAGCATCTGCTTGCGGCGATGCTAGCGGCTGCCAATTGATATCAGATTTAGGAGTAACACTCATGGCAATTTTGGATTTTGGATTTTGAATTTTAGATTGGGTACAAGAGGCAGAGGTGCAAAGGGGCGCAGGGGAAAGACTTACTGCTACTGCTCCCCTGCTCCTCTGCTCCGCAGTCCCCATTCCCTATCTCATATTCTGCTTCTTTTCAGCTTTGGGATCGCGGGTGGCGACGGCTGCGAGTTCTGCATCCAATAAGGTGCGTCCTGTGGCAGCGAGATAAACGTCATCAAGGCTGGGGCGAGATTGGGCGATGCCAAATATGGGCAAGCCAGCGGTATTTAACGATTGCTGTATGTTAATCAGAACATCATTCTGAGGTGTCACTACCAAGTTGAGTGAATTACCTTGAGCGCTGTTGATGATGACTTCTTGGACAAAAGGCAAAGGTTTCAAGAGGTTTTTAGCTTTCTCAGCTTCCTCAATGGGGGAAAACTCGCGGATTCGCAAGGTGATGCGATCGCCTCCTACTTGATCTTTTAATTGCGAAGGTGTACCACTTGCAATTACAACGCCGCGATCTATAATTGCCACGCGATCGGCTAAAGCGTCAATTTCTTCTAAGTAATGGCTGGTAATTACTACCGTCGTCCCAGAGGCGCGTAATTTTCTGAGGAAATCCCATACCACAAAACGTGTTTCTATGTCAAGTCCTACACTTGGCTCGTCCAACACCAAAACATCCGGTGCATGGAGCAATCCAGCAGCCAAGTCTAGGCGCTTGCGTAAACCGCCTGAGTAGGTTCCTGTCTTTTTATTAGCGTATTCTTGCAAACCCAGTAAATCTAATACCGTTTCAATACGCTGTTTGGCTACTGCGCCTGGAAGGTGATAAAGTGCTGCTTGCAATTGCAGCAGTTCTTTTCCAGTCAACACCTTATCTATAGCGACTTCCTGAGCTACGTAGCCTAGTCGTTGTCTTGCCACTTTTGGATTATCTAACACAGATATGCCAGATACTTCGATTTTGCCAGCATCCGGTGTGGTCAGCGTACACAAAGCACGCAAGGTAGTAGTTTTCCCAGCACCATTGGGGCCAAGTAAACCAAAAATTTCTCCTGGTTCTACCTGAAAGGAAACATCCTGGACGGCAACCACTGTACCGTAACGTTTTTGCAGATTTTGAATTAAAACGGCGGGAGCCATGACAGCCGATCCCCAACTATACAAATCTCAATAAAGTCTATCCTTATTGTAGAAGGTAGAGAGCAAGGAAATAGCGCATGAGCGAAAATCTGTAAATAAGTTCGCATCATGCGCTATGCTGCCAAAAATTTTTAATTATTCTAAACAAGTTGCTTGATTGCGTTTGTAGCGAAATAAACCAAATACGACAGCAATTAATCCCAAACCTGTAAGATTTGCAGGCTCTGGAACCTTACGAATGGGAGGCTTAGGCGGAGTGTAGTACCTAATTGGGACATCTGGCAGATCGCCATTAAATAGATAGTTGTGAGACTCGCCATTTCCTGTCAAAGAAGCTACTACCACATTGCCGTTAACTTGACCGTTATTGAAATTGAAATTAGCTAAAGGCGCAAGAATACTACCTTGGATGCCAATTCCACTAGCAGTTATGTTAGTTGCTTCATAAAAGTTGTAGATTACCTTTTGTTTATCTGCGCCAATGATATTAAACCCAAAGTTTTGCAGTGACACATCCTTACCGCTGATATTGACGACGATAGTTGAATTTGCGTCTCCCTTAATTTCAAAATAGTTGGTCTTGGAGACAGATGAGCCTGCAAGATTAAAAACATTGAAAGCAGTACCACTGCTACTAAGGTTAATAGCACCCCAAGGTTGAACTGTTGTGTTACCAGTAGGAGTTAAGGTTGCCAAATATTCAGATAATCCTCGCAGTTGTTTCCCTGCTTCATTGAAGTCGATGGGATTACCCTGGCTGAGAGTTCCTTGGGGAAATCCCACATTGCTGGCTACATTGGCACTGCCTCCATAGACAGCATTACCGTGGTAAATTTGACCGTTACTCAGAGTTAAATTCTGTCCAGCGACTACTACGTTGCCGCTATTGCCAGAAAGTCTGCTTCCAAGTCCGCCGACGAAATTTATGTTACCGCCAGCAGCAACTTTTCCTTCAATATCTGTATATTTTTGAGAAATATCTCCCAAAACAAATACATTGTAATCAGAGGCAGCACCTAACTCAATTGCATTCGCTCTTGCTGAGAAACCCAGCGCTAGAGTGACTACAATCGGAACTGTTACTAACCCCCAAATATAATAGGTTTTTGATTTCATCTTATAGTTTAGGAATCATCATGACGATCCTATGGGTATAAATCAAAGATTACACTAGTCTGTTAGCTATTTTTATTGAAGTTTCACACTAGTAAAACTACTGTATATTTTCCCTAGATCATTTGAAAAACCGCACATTTACTATTGACTTTATCAATTAGACTTTATCAAAAATAATTCAAGAGTTATAAAGTTATTTCACAACTTTCAAAGTTTTGAGACTAATGTCATTGCAACCGCTGATAAATCCGCCCATAGCCTGGATTTGTTGTAGGTATTCAAGGACTGATTCAGCGATCGCTTCTCCCGGCATTAACACAGGAATTCCTGGGGGATAGGGACAGACGATTTCGGCACAAATGCGTTTATTAGTTTGTGTCAAAGGTAGTATTTCACAGACTGCAAAAAAAGCTTCACGGGGAGAAAGTTGTAAAGCATAATCTAGGGTTCTGTCTAGATTTAGCCAAACCTGGTTTTTAACAGTCAAGTTGCTTCGGCGATATTCTTTGGCGAGGGTGGTGAAACCTTGCACTAATTGTTCAATATCGGCTGGGGTGTTGCCCAAACTAATGATAAAGGTGAGATGTTGCAGTGAGGCGAATTCAGCAGTGACACCTAATTTTTCATCTAGAATTTCATCTGCTTCAAATCCGGTTAAACCTAAAGCAGAAACAGTGACAGTTAGTCGTGTTTTGTCTAAAGCTAGAAAGCCGAGAGGTTCCCCCAACCGAGGCATTTCCAAAACAGATAATCCAGGAATTTGACTGATTTTTGTTCTAGCTTCGTGAGCAAGTTGCAAAATACGAGACATGAGCATTTTTCCGTGGAGTGCCATTTGCTGACGCGCTGCATCTAAAGAAGCTAAAAGTAAATAACTAGGACTGGTAGATTGTACGAGTTGCAAAGCTTTACTGATGCGATCGCCATTTATCCTATCACCCTGAATATGCAGCATCGATGCCTGTGTCATTGCACCGAGTACTTTGTGGATGGATTGTACAGTTAAATCAGCACCTGCGGCTAAAGCTGAAGTGGGTAATTCTGGATGAAAAGCAAAGTGTGCGCCGTGTGCCTCATCTACAAGTAAAGGGATATTATATTGATGTGTAATATTGGCGATCGCACTCAAATTTCCACAAACGCCGTAATATGTTGGGTAAACTGTCAACACTGCTTTGGCGTCTGGATGTTGTTGGAGTGCAGATTGTACAGCATTGGGTGTAATGCTGTGGGCAATATCTAAAACTGGATCGTATTCAGGATTGATAAAAATTGGTATAGCACCAGAGAGAATTAAACCAGCGATCGCAGAAGAATGCACATTGCGAGGCAGAATAATTTTATCGCCTGTGCCACAGGTAGCAAGAATTGCCGCTTCAATCCCACAGGTAGAACCATTGACAAGAAACCATGTTTGCGAAGCACCAAATGCCTCAGCCGCCAGTTGTTGTGCTTCTTGAATAACGCCTTGGGGTGCAAAGAGATTATCTAAATCTGCTAATTCGGTTAAATCAGCGCGAAAGACGGCTTTACCAAGTAAGTCAGCCAAAGGTTGAGAAATTCCCTTACCTAGTTTATGTCCTGGAGTGTAAAAAGGCGCATGAGGTCTTGCTGCATTAGCTTTTAAGGCATCTAATAAGGGTATTTGGTTTTGATTGAGCATTTTTGGGAAAACGAACCGTTAATGATAGAATCTTAAATCTGCTAGGGCATATTCAGAGACAATGAAATTACCCAACGGCGAACAAGCAGAGATTTCTGTGCAAAAGCTCATAGGTTATTGTCTAAACCCAGAACATCCGAGTGGGAAACATAAAGCCAGAGTTTTCGCATCAATTCTTGGAATCACGCTAGAAAATTCTGATGTTTTGCGTGAATTGATTCAAACAGCAGCAGTTGCAGGTGAAGTTGTTCAGCAAAGTACTACACAATTTGGTCAACAGTTTAAGGTAGATTGGATAGTACCTGATACAGACGGAATCAGGCTGCGGACAATCTGGGAAATTACTGCTAATAAACCCTATCCACGTTTGATTACTGCATTTTTGAAGTTAAATGAACAAAATTAAACTTTTGGATACTATTGCTACACTTAAGCCGATTCCCATTGAGAGATTACAACTAGTGGAAGAAGATTATACTTCTATCAAAAGCTTACCCAGTGGACAAGTTGGAACAATTGTAGAAGTGTATGAGCAAGAAGAATATAATTATTTAGTCGAGTTTGCTGATACTCAAGGCTGTGAATATGCAATGGCGACTTTGAGATCGGACGAAATTTTAGTTTTACATTATGATTTGGCAATTGCCTAAATTTTTACTTTAGGGTCTGTATCTAAATTGAGGTGCGATCGCTTATAACTTATTCTTCATACACAGCATAGAGTAATAATTACGTATTACGAATTATTCATATGAGGCCCTATCATCAAATCCCAATTTTCGAGTGTGGTGAACCGCTAATCAAGATTCCTTTAGAATTGTTTGCGGTGGAATCTCCCCATCCTTATGAAAAATTAGGTGCGCCTTATGGCGATGGCGATCGCTCTCCTTATTATCTCCGTCAAAGCGTTATCGAAAATTTGCTCCAAGCGCAAAATTATCTTAATCTTCTGCATCCTAACTGGCATATCCAAATTTTTGATGCCTATCGCCCGATCGCAGTCCAGCAGTTTATGGTAGATTACAGCTTCACCCAAGCAGTGCGGGATAGAGGACTGACTAATGTGGAGTTATCCCCAAACCAACGCCAAGAGATTTGGGAAGCGGTTTATGCAATTTGGGCTGCACCGAGTTTAGATGCAAAAACTCCGCCTCCTCACAGTACGGGTGGGGCGGTAGATGTAACGCTAGTAGATGATGCAGGGCAAATAGTAAATATGGGTTCGCCAATTGATGAAATGTCAGAGCGATCGCACCCAGATTATTATGCCAATAGCGATCGCTCAGAAACCCAAAAGTATCATGCTCACCGTCAGCTATTGCAAGATGTAATGTTAAAAGCTGGCTTTCAACGCAATCCTAGAGAGTGGTGGCATTTTTCTGTTGGCGATCAAATGTGGGCTTGGCTGAATAATCAATCTAATCCAGCCAATCCTGTCACAGCACGTTATGGGCGTCTTGCATAAATGCGTTATGCATCTTGAGGATTTAACTCTTTTAACTCGTCGGTGGTGTAAGTACCAATAGGAGTCCAAACTAGATAGGGAAGGAGTAACAGCGCCGCCATTAAAGAAATCGGCAAAACGCAGATTGCGAGAACAACACCTGAAATCAAACCGATTAGCCCAAGAATTTCCCCAACTTTGAGACTGCGAAACCTCAACATTGTGGGTATGTAGGCGACGGTGATAATTTCCACCAAGAGGTACAAAGCCATTAGTAGCCAAGTAATTATGCCTCCTGGATTTTTTTCCCAGACAATATAAGCTGAAGCTGCACCGCAAATAAAAATCACAGTCCAGATGATTGGAATCAGTGGCTCAAAAACTAGCCAACGAGGGCGACTTAAGTTTGCAAACCATTTAACATCACGCGGCGTAATCAAAAAACTCCCAAGGGCGATGAGGAAAGTTACAGCCCCAATTATTATCCCAGATGGAATCATAATGCACTCCTGCTTGTGTATTTTGTCAAGTCATACACTGCAAGTTTGACAATTTAAGCTAGATGTTTAATCATTCCCTGGTGCGATTCTTAGGCATCTTGAGGATTGAGACGGATCATCTGCCAAGTGGTATAAGTACCAATGGGACTCCAGAGCAAATAAGGAACTAGTAATAGTGCTGCCCAACCAGAAAAACCTAAGACTGCAAGTATCAATAAAGCACAAATAATCAAACCTGTACCACCGAGAATTGTGCCCACTTTCAGACTGCGAAGCTTAAACATTACAGGCGTATAGGCAATGGTAACTATTTCTAATAGCAGATATAAACCCATGATTAACCAGGTTGAGGTGCTTCCTGGGTCTTTTTCCCAGACAATATAAGCTGACCAAGCACCGCAAATAAATATTACAGTCCAAATAATGGGAATTGCGCCCTCAAAAGTTAGCCATCTCGGTCGTTGTAAACGCTTGAACCATTGGCGATCGCTAGGCGTAATCACGTTTGCTGCTAAAGCAACCAAGAAAGCCACACCCCCAATCACCATCCAAGATTTAATCATGCCCGTTAGTCCTTACAAGCGCTATTTATCGCTTAATATCACTCTTTATAGTGTGATTTTGTCAATTTAATTGCTAATTACTCATCATCCCTGAGTTTGAAACCTTCACATCGTTTGGCAGGATTTTAAATTATGGGCATTGCGAATGGGGCATTGCTACCGTTTTGGAGGCGATCGCTTCCAGAGGTTATTTTTTCTGATTAAATTGTATGTACAACTTTATTTTTTCCAAAGTGTTGAGTAGCTAACGATAAAATCGTGCTTTGTAGGTGATAGAATTATACAGCTTTTTTATTTGCCTACACGTTTAAACGCTACTACAAGCCAATGTGCAATTACTCATGATTTTTTGAGGTAGTACTCAAAAAAAACCTTTATTTAAACGTTGCGCGATGACACAGACAACTACAGAGCGTCTATACTCTTTTAAAGAATATCTCGCTTATAACGATGGTACTGATAGCCGTTATGAACTGGTGGATGGAAAATTAGAACGCATGAATCCACCAACTTTTAGACATTTACTACTTGCTAAATTCCTTGAACAGACATTTGACACAGAAATCAATCGCTTGAGTTTACCTTGGCTATGCTTTAGAGAAGCGGGGGTGAGAACGGGATGGCGGAAGTCAAGATTGCCTGATGTTTATGTTGTCACCGCTGAACAGGTAATGGAATTCCTTGATGAGTCTGCTGTTTGTCAGTCTGCGCCGATATTAGTAGTGGAAGTTGTCAGTCCTGATTCAGTAAAACGCGATTATCGATATAAACGTTCTGAATATGCAGCCTTAGAAATTCCTGAATATTGGATTGTAGATCCAATAGAGTCAAAAATTACGATTTTATTGTTGTCAGAAGGATTGTACGAGGAAAAAGAGTTTAGCGGGAGTCAGCAAATTGTGTCTGTAACTTTCCCAGAAATTGCACTTACAGTTGAACAAGTGTTGTCTGCGGGTAATGTTGGTTAAAAAATAGACCATCCCTTCTGCTAGTTATGACAAGACCGTAAAACTCTGGGCTTACTTAAATAACCTAGTACCGCAAGGCGGAAGTACAAAAGTCAAAAACCACTTTTCAAACAACCTCTGAGACAACCAGAGCTAGGATAAGAAGGTAGTCTGTTGCAGACAAGCTAACTATATGACATCCATATCACGTGTTGTTCATAGCGACCCCGATATATTGGGAGGAACCCCTGTTTTTATTGGTACTCGTGTGCCGATAAAAACCTTGCTCGATTACCTAGAAGCGGGTGACTCACTGGATGAGTTTTTAGATCACTTTCCCAGTGTCAGCCGTGAGCAAGCGATGTCTACGACGGGCTACGCCTACGCCACTCTAAAAATTAGCAAAGGAAATGCTGACCGCCTATGCGAATTCTGCTTGATGAGTGTGTTCCACGACCCTTAAAACGTGAACTCACTGATTATGAGGTACGCACAGTTGTGGAAATGGGATGGTCAGGCAAAAAGAATGGTGAACTGTTGCAACTAACGATCCAGGAAAGTTTCACGATTCTCCTCACAACAGACCAAAACTTACAATATCAGCAAAACTTGCAATAGGCTGGAGTTGCGGTCGTTGTTCTCGTGGCATCTAGTAATCGCCTACCTGATTTGCTTCCATTGATACCCAGTGTTCGCAGTATCTTAACAACAATCGTTCCGGGTGTGGTTGTTGAAATCGGAGATTTTTGACGTGAGCTTTATCCAACAACTCTATTCTTTTTGATGATGAAATCGAATTCCTAAAAAGATGTCGTAAACAAACTCAAAAAAGTCCTTTTTCTGCAACAATCCTGAAGTTTGATAACATCCTTTTTCATCTAACAGGGGCTTCATCACATAGTATGCAGGTTGGTAATTATACCAAGGAATAGAAGGCCACAAATGATGAATTAAGTGGTAATTCTGTCCCATAATCAGAATATTGAGAACTGGGTTAGGATAAACGCGAGCATTTTTCCAGCGATCGCGCTCTGCAAAAGGACGATGGGGTAAATAGTCAAAAAATAATCCCAGTGCTATCCCCACTACAAAAGCTGGTATAAACCAAAAATTCAGAATGTAACCCAAAAAGTCGTATTGGACTGATATATAAACAATTACACCGATAATTAAGCGGCTGATGAACCATTCTAGTAGCTCATATTTACGCCAAAGTCGCCGTTGAAAGAAAAATACCTCGTGGTACAAAAACCTCACTGCAATCAGCCACAGGGGCCCACCCGTCGAAACATAATGATCTGGGTCGTCTTTGGGATGGTTGACATGACCATGATGCTGTAAATGCACTCGCGTAAATACAGGAAAAGCAAAAGCTAGCATCAAAGCGCTACCATGCCCTAACATCGCATTTATCACTCGGTTGCGATGGGCAGATTGGTGACAGGCATCATGAATTACCGTTCCAGCACAATGCAAGGCAATCGTGTTAACGCTAAAGCACAGCCAGTGCGGCCATTCCCAAAGCCAGTAACCAAAGTTGGATAACACCAGCATGGATACAGCTACAGAAAACAGCAGCAGCGTTGGATTGAAATCACCAGGAGGCGCTAAAAATTCCTTGGGTGGGATTGTCAGTGGCTTTTGTGCCTCCGATGCGATCATCTTTAAGATTGACTCCTTTTTGAGCAGACATTACGAATATACGATAAATATTAGTGAAAGATAAAGTTTTGCAAAGTTTTGTATAGCAAGATTTATCCACAGCTTTGCATATCAGCAGATGAATAACGCTATGATTCCAGACGAAGCCTAGTCTTTACTGATAAGTGGGGTATGACTATCGCCAAAAAGTTTATAGAATAAACTCCTTCGTGGGGAGGATGGATACAAGATTGATGTACTATATCTAGTCTATCCCACAGCCCCACTCTCCCATAAACCCTCTCTAACTGCTTATATCTATTGATATAGCAGTGACTGAAAAGGAGATGCCGTTTAAGTTACGATGACTTCCCAGATAGCTCCCTAACTTCAGCCCCTATGCAATTAAGAGATTCTCTGCGCCGGACAAAAATTGTCGCTACTATTGGCCCCGCCACTAGCAGTCCTGAAATGCTCAAGGCGATTATTGAAGCGGGAGCCACGACGCTGCGGCTAAACTTCTCCCACGGAACTCATGCCGATCATCAGCGTAGTATTCGCTTAATTCGGCAAACCGCTT
Source organism: Nostoc sp. (assembly GCF_036917235.1). GTDB lineage: Bacteria > Cyanobacteriota > Cyanobacteriia > Cyanobacteriales > Nostocaceae > Nostoc. The sequence continues at coordinate 16,320 of NZ_JBALDU010000098.1, read as the reverse complement.
TTGAATTAAATCAGCCAGTGGCTATTCTCCAAGACTTGCAGGGCCCAAAAATTCGCTTGGGAAAGTTTGACAACGGGTCTATAGTTTTGGCAAAAGGCGATCGCTTCACCTTGACAAATCGTCCAGTTGTGGGAACGCAAGAAATTAGTTGCGTCACCTACGATTATTTAGCCGAAGAAGTCCCAGTTGGTGCAAAAATCCTCCTTGATGATGGACGAGTAGAAATGGTTGTGGAGGAAATTAACCGGGACAAAGGTGATTTGCATTGTCGAATCACCGTGCCTGGTAAACTTTCTAACAATAAAGGTGTAAACTTTCCCGGTGTTTATTTGTCAATTAAAGCAATGACCGATAAAGACCGAGAGGATTTAATGTTTGGTCTAGATCAGGGTGTAGATTGGGTGGCACTTTCCTTTGTCCGCAATCCCCAGGACATGATCGAAATTAAAGAACTAATTTCTAGTACAGGCAAGCAAGTGCCAGTGGTTGCCAAAATTGAAAAGCACGAAGCCATTGAACAAATGGAGGCGATTCTAGCTTTGTGTGATGGCGTGATGGTTGCCAGAGGCGACTTAGGCGTGGAATTGCCAGCGGAAGATGTTCCGGTACTGCAAAAGCGGCTAATTGCGACAGCAAATCGCTTGGGAATTCCCATCATCACTGCTACTCAAATGTTAGACAGTATGGTGAGCAATCCCCGTCCCACTCGCGCGGAAGTTTCGGATGTGGCAAACGCGATTTTAGACGGCACAGACGCGGTGATGCTCTCCAACGAAACCGCTGTGGGTAGCTTTCCTGTAGAAGCAGTGGCGACGATGGCGCGAATTGCCGAACGTATGGAGCAGGAAGAAGCCCAACACCTAAACTTACGTTCTACGAGAGATGCGCGACGCTCCATTCCCAATGCGATTAGTCAAGCTGTCGGTCAAATTGCCGAACAATTAGGTGCAGCGGCAATTATGACCCTAACGCAAACGGGGGCAACAGCTCGCAATGTCTCTAAGTTCCGTCCTCATACACCAATTTTGGCAGTGACACCCCATGTAAATGTGGCGCGGCAGCTACAAATGGTGTGGGGAGTAAAACCGCTGTTGGTACTAGGATTACCTTCCACTGGTCAGACATTTCAAGCTGCGATTAACGTGGCTCAGGAACTGAAGTTACTGTCCCAGGGAGATTTAGTAGTGATGACGGCGGGTACACTCCAGGGGATTTCTGGCTCAACAGATTTGATTAAGGTAGAGGTGGTAACGGCAGTACTAGGTCACGGAATTGGACTAGGACAAGGTTCAGTGAGTGGTCGCGCACGGGTGGCTAATACTGGTATGGATGTGAGTAACTTTAATCCCGGAGACATATTAGTTGCACCCCGCACTAGTGCCGATTTTGTTGAGGCAATTCGGAAAGCTGCCGGGATTATTACCGAAGATGAAAGTCTCACAAGTCACGCGGCAGTAATTGGCTTACGTCTTGGTGTACCAGTAATTGTCGGTGTGAAGCAGGCAACGCAGGTGATTCGAGATGGGGCGATTATAACGCTGGATCTGCAACGGGGTTTGATTTACTCTGGGGCGGTGAGAACGGCTTAGGAGCAGGTGAGCAGGTGAGCAGGTGAGCAGGGGAGTTGTAGTAAGTTTTATCCCCTCTGCCCCTCTGCCTCTTGTACCCAATGCCCAATGCCCAATGCCCAATCCCTTAATTAAACAGTTGCGATCGCAGCTCCAAGCCATCCAGCAAAGTTTTTTTGCTGTGTGGAATCAGGATGCTCAACAGGCTTTACCTGATATCGAGTGGGATGTGGGGATGTGAGGGTAATGGAATAGGTACGCAGTTCGTCTTGGTGGAAAATTGCGACTTGAATGGTATCGTTTGGTTGGTAATCTTTCAGGCGATCGCTTAAGCCACCCGCAGTTATCTTAATCCCATCAATTGCTAACAATTCATCACCGGCATCAATTCCCCCGGCTTGTGCAGGTGAACCAGTCTCCACAAACTTAATTATCTCTCGCCCATTCTCTGTATTTATTCTCACGCCCAAGTAAGGTTCTTCCTGTTGATCGGCTACCAACTGCAAGCCGAAGGGTTCTAGATACTGATTAAATGGCAAATCTTCAGTAGTATCAATGTAGCGTTTAAAGAAATCAGTCAAATCGATTCCGGCAACAGATTCTATAACTTCCTGTAACTGTTCTGGGGTATAGCCAATTTCATCTTTCCCAAATTGCTGCCACATTTTCAGCATCACGTCATCCAGGGAGCGCTGATTGTTGTGAGTAGAGCGAATCAGCAAATCCAGCAATAACGATACCATTTCTCCTTTTAAATAGTAAGAAATTTGGGAATTACCGCTATTAGCATCTGGGCGATAGAGTTTTATCCAGGCATCAAAACTAGACTCGGAAACGGGTTGTACCTTGCGCCCCGGTGTCATTTCATATCTGGTAATTTCCTTACCTAAGTTATTTAAATACGACTGAACATCATAAATTCCCGCCCGCAAAGGAATTAACAAGTCATAGTAACTAGTAGTGCCTTCACAAAACCATAACGATGGTGTGTAGTTTTCTTGGTCGTAATCAAAAACCTCTAATGCTTTTGGGCGAATTCGCTTGACATTCCACAAGTGAAAGAATTCGTGTGCAACTAATTGCAGAAAGCGATCGTACTTTTCTTGAGCGCGAAACCCAAAACGTTGGTAAATTAAGGAGCAAGAGTCTTTATGCTCCAAACCGCCAAAAGCTTGGCTAAATAAATGTAGCAGAAACACATATCGTTCATAAGGCAAACCGCCGAACATCTGCGCTTCTACCTGAATAATTTTTTGGATATCAGCAATCAGCTGCTGAACTTGGTAATTACCTTTCCCCCAGATTGCCAATTCATGAGGTTTTCCTAATACTTCAAATTGATACAATTGGTGGCTACCAATCTCAAACGGAGTATCCACCAGAGTATCAAAATCGCTAGCTAAGAAAGTATTTGTTTCCTCAGCAACGGGTGGTAGGGCAGTTGTTGCCAGCCATTCCGGGTGTGGTGGTACGATGGTGACGCGAATGGGTTGGTTCTCCCAGCCCGGTATTCTAAAAAATAGTGCCGCACCGTTGAAATAACCGTGAGTGGTATCTAAGTGATTTGTTCGTACCGATAGCTCATTGGCAAAAATGCGGTAACGTATAGTTAATTCTGAAACACCTATTTTGTCTACCTGCCAGTGATTTTTACCGATCTTCCGCCAAGGTAAAGGCTTATCTTCTGCAAAAGCCACAAAATCTTGTAAATTCTTGGCGTATTCCCGGATTAGATAGGAACCTGGTGTCCACACTGGCAATTTTAAATCGAGAATCGGTGAGGAATAATTGACAAGGCGTAAAGTCACTTCAAACAGATGGGTTTCTGGTTGGGACATCGCCACTAGGTAATGAATCGTTGACCCAGTTTCCTCGACGTAGGTTTTGGGACGAGTTGCTGTTGCTTCAGTCATCTTGTTTGCTTAGGTAATTGTTAATAGGCTACGAGATGCAGTGCGATCGCACTGCATCTCGTAGAAAAGACAGTATTGTAAGTTTTGACTCCACGGATAAATCCGCTTTATCTCAAATAAAGATTACACTTTATTTCTTTTGTATAACTAATATACTACTTATGCATTGTACATAATTACTACAGGTCATTTGGGTATTTCAGCTATATTTAGCAGTCTGCGATGTCTACAATGAGCTACGCCAACGCACCAAAAATCCTTACTGGCGGAGATTCTCTGATTGGAAAACCCATTTGTAATAAAACACTTTTAAAATCTAGTTTCTAGGTTATACCTGGAAATGCTCAAATATAATACCCGTATCCTTTACTTCTCGCTAGAAGCCGAGGTTCTATCTTCTGAGCTTTGATCAAAAATCGAAAATCCATGACACCTTCCGATCTAAAAGCATATTTAGACAACCTGATCCGTAAAAACTTGCAAATTAGTACGATGATTTGGGGGCCTCCTGGCATTGGCAAATCCAGCATCGTCGCACAGATAGCTCAAGAGTATGATATCGACTTTGTGGATGTCCGCCTCAGTCAACTTGCGCCCACCGATTTGCGCGGTTTACCCGTTGCCGAAGATGGTATTTCCAAGTGGTATCCGCCAGAATTTCTCCCTCGTGGCGGTAAAGGCATCTTGTTTCTAGATGAACTAAATATGGCACCGCCAGCAATGCAGGGAGTCGCTCAACAGTTGATTTTAGATCGGAAAGTCGGCTCCTACGTTGTACCATCAGGTTGGTTTGTCTGGGCTGCTGGCAACCGCAAAGAAGACCGTGCAGCTGTATTTGATATGCCTGCACCTTTAGCAAATAGGTTTTTACATCTGGAGGCACAAGCTGATTTTGACAGCTTCAAAGCTTATGCCTTAGAAACAGGCGTACACGAGCAAATAATAGCCTTTCTTTCCTTTCGCCCCACATTGTTGCATAAAATCGATCCCCAGCAACCCGCTTGGCCTTCACCTCGTTCTTGGGAAATGGCAAGTGCCCTACACCATGCAGAATTAGATATTACTCCGGCGGTGGGGGTTGCTACAGCAACTGAGTTTCAGGCTTTTATTCAACTTTACAAAACACTACCGAATCTGACACCTATTTTGGCAGGTAAAGGCGATCGCATTCCCTGGCCTCAAGAACCAAGTACTAAGTATGCTACAGCAATTGGTTTAACAGTGCGGGCTACTGACGCAAACCAAGCTTACAACGCTTTTATTTGGCTCAGTCAAGTTGCAACAGCCGAATGGGTGCAGTTATTTGCAGTCGATTTATTTCGAGTCATGCGGAGTAGAGGACATCTGGGTGTTTTGGCGCAATTAGTCCAGAAAGACGCAAAATTGCAGCAGTTTATGAAAGATTTTCAACAGCTAATGGGTTTATGAATAATGAAAATAGCTCCTGGATTATCAGTGCTTCTGTGCTGCGTTTGCGGATGAAGTCGCCATTTTTCGCTACCCTAGCATTGTTTGCTCGCTTCGTTCCTTCGCAGCAATTACCAACTGCTGCCACTGACGGCAAAGATATCTTTTTTAATCCAGAGTATTTGCTTTCTTTACCCACCACTCAACAGGATGGACTGCTACTGCACGAAGTTTTACACGCTGCACTGCTTCATGTGCCGCGCCGGGGTGTGCGCGAAGCCGAATTGTGGAATATTGCCGCAGATATTGTAGTCAATGGCATTATTAGCCAACAGGGTGTATTTGAACTGCCTCCAGGAAGACTGCGAGAACCTAAACTGGAGCATTTGAGTGTAGAAGAAATTTATGAGTTGCTATTAAAAAATACTAATGATTCAGTAAAACTACTGCATCCCGATTTACTTAATGAAGCCCCTTTTGATGCCTCATCCTTTTCAGATGTGACTAACAATGACACCAGAAATCAGGCAGGAGAGACTCAGGAAACAGGAAAGACAGCACACCCTAACGACTTTGCCCGTCCGACTGCCGAAACTTCCTCCACAAACAGCGATAGTCTGTCAGAAGCGAGAAAAGCAGCTTTAGAGACACACTGGCGCAATGCTTTGCAACAAGCTGCTGTTATTGCTCGTACAGTTAATCAAGGTTTACTACCAGCAGGGATCGAACGGGAATTGGGAGCGTTAACCACTGCTCAAATTAATTGGCGTAGTTACCTTTGGCGTTATTTGGTACAGACACCTACTGACTTTGCAGGCTTTGACCGCCGCTTTATTGGGCGGAAACTGTATTTGGAAACTCTACAAGCAGAAAATGTCGAGGTATATGTAGCTGTAGATACTAGCGGTTCTATTGATAATCAGCAAATGTGGATGTTTTTAGGGGAAGTGCAGGGAATTTTGAGTGCTTATCCTCATTTAAAATGTGAGCTTTATTACGTTGATGCAGAAGCTTACGGGCCATACAAACTCAATCTCAATCTGACTCTGCCAAAACCTCAAGGTGGTGGTGGCACGTCATTTGTACCGTTTTTTGAGAAAGTCGCAGAAAGTTGGGATGGGCAAACTCAAGGCGTTTGTATTTATTTAACAGATGGTTATGGTACTTTCCCCGATAAAGTACCGGAATTACCTGTGTTGTGGGTGGTAACTCCTGGTGGTTTGACTTTAGAAAAGTTTCCTTTTGGGGAAGCGGTGCGGCTATTGTCGGTTTGAAAAATGCCTATAATTACGATGTTCGCCTCAATTTCCACAAACGAAGGCTGTTTTTGTTAGCACTGGCTAACAATTTTCCGTCTGGACTAAATTTTAAATTGATTAGGTTATTCATCACTTTTTGCTGATCGCTTTTGAAGCTGTGGATTTCTTCCATTGTCTCCAAGTCCCAGAGTCTGATGGTACCGTCGCTACTGACACTAACTAAAATTGTCTCTGATGGACTGAACGCTAAATCCATAATGGAAGAATATGTTTCCAAAGTTTTGATCTCACAATTTGTCTGCACATTCCACAGTTTTATTGTGTGGTCATAACCTCCACTGGCAAGAATGCGATCGTCTGGACTAAAGACAATTTGCTTTATCCATTCAGAATCATGTGTAAAACTATAAATCATTGTGTTTGTTTTCACATCCCACAGTGCAATTTTTCCCCGCTCCACAGCCGCAAGCATACTTCCAGTAGAATTGAGTGCTAATGGATTGGGATATTCAGCACCTAAATTTACAACACCCAATTCCTCGCCCGTTTGTAAATTCCACAGTTGTACTGGTTGCTCGTTATAGCGTCTTAACAGTACTTTTCCATCTGCGCTCATAGCAACATGAGCAACAGAAGATGAACCTCCTCCTCTAGAGTTCCACTTCTCTCTATCGTCTCTAGCTAGTGCCACCTTTCTACGTTCAAAAAAATCACCATAGAAATCGCTGCTGATTAACGCTGGATTTGATTGATTATTAGCCTGAGTAAAAGCAATATTAGGGTAGTATGTGCGTTGCGATCGCAAACAACTGTATGTTTCCTCTCTTGTCTGAACTTTCCACAGCTTAAAATCTTCAGCGCTTTTGCTGGCTAGGGTCTGACTATCAGGACTAAAAGCCAGAGATTGTACTGCTGCTTTGTGTCCAGTGAGGAGGCAAATTTGTTTACCAGTTTGTCTATCTAGCAGTTCAATCTGACCGTCTACATTCGGCGCACTTCGAGCGGTGAATTTTCCATCTGGGCTGTGTGCTTGAGTGAGGATACCGCTAGAATAACCCTTTAATGTCCTTGTCTCATGACCAACGTCAAAGACCTCGAAGGGTTCTCCTGTACCCATCATAGCTACACCTTTAGCATTGCCATCAAACACAAAAGAAGCATTAAATACAAAAGAAGTCAAATTGGCTGAGTGGTTTTTAATATTTTGAATTAACTCTCCTGTCATGGGATTCCATAGTTTCAACTCATTCACATAAAAACTCTCACAGAGATTTTGTCCATCTGCACTGAAAACGACAGAGACAACTGGTTCTGATTGCAAATCTATTTGATTAATTTGCTGACCAGTGTTGGGATTAACCAAGATAATTTTTTCATTCCAGTCTGTATATGCCAACATCTCACCATCAGGACTGAAAGCAAAAGATGACCCCCATAGCTGATTTAGCTCTAAATGTAGAGACTGTTTAATTACTTCATTCAGTTCGCCCAAAATTGCTAATTCCAAGTTAGCCTGCTTTGCCTGAGAAATTTCTGCTCCTCGTAGGTCAGTCTGTGTTAAAATTGCCTCTTCTAGTTCAGCTTTAGACAAGTCTGCTTTCTGCAAGTTATCATTTGTCAAGTTTGCTGCTTGTAATTGACCTTCTTGCAAATAAACTTTTTGCAGGCTAGCTTGTTGTAGTTGAGCTTTTCGTAGTCTAACTCGCGCTAGATTAGCCCGATCTAAAATACATTGTTCTAAATTAGCTGCTGTTAAATCGGCACGCACTAATTCAGCTTCTCGGAGGTCAGCTTGCACTAACTGAACACAAGGCATATAAGCAGAATTGAGATTAGCTCGTGTTAAAACTGCACCTTTCAAGTTAGCTGCATCCAGCTTTGCTTCGTTGAGATTGGCCTCACTTAGGTTAGCTGCACTCAAATCAGCACCTTGAAAATCAACTCTTGCTAGATTGGCTCCTCTCAAGTCTTGTTCGCTGAGATTTGCCCAACTGAGATTAGCTCGATACCAATCAACTTCTTTGATGACTGCGTGGCGTAAATCACTACTATTGAGATGAGCGCATCTTAAGTTGGTTTGAGTGAGGTTTGCACCACGCAAGTCTGCTTCTATCAAATTGGCTTTGCTCAGATTTGTGTTGGAGAGATTTGCATTTTTGAGGTTTGCTTTTTCTAGATTAATTCCTGTTAAGTTGGCTTGACTAAGGTTAGTATTTTCGAGGTTAACCTGAGTGAAATCACGCTCTCCAAGTTGATAAGCTGCTAGTAATCCCTCAGCACCGCCAATTTCTCGGAATGATGTTAAAGTATGTTTTTTTGGAAGCATAATAATGTTTGAGTGTGAAGATAAAATGGCGTTGCTGATTAAGAGGGCAAATTTATTTTCACGCAGAGGCGCAGAGAGTTAGAGGAGATTTAGAAAAGGTAGAGGGTAATTCCTGGTCTAAAATCTCAAATGGATGGTATGAATTTTAAGATGAGGAGAGATTCTGCAATCTATCTTTTGCTGCTGCCCGAACTAGCTGATTGCTGTCTTGTGCCAGTTGAATGAGGATTTGTTGAGTAGCTTGGGGATTTTGAGCTATGGCTAGCCGTTCTAACCAGGAGATAGAAAGGCTTTTTTCTTGTAGTAATTCCTGGGAAATTTGGGGTTGATTTATGCCCCTTGTCCAACCATCACTATGGTTGGCTAGATGTTTGAGAAAATTAGGAAATGTGGCAGGAGAATTAGCCAGTTTTCTACATAAAAAGTCTTTGTAGCTAAAGTCTTTTACGCAATGTTCAACGATAAATTCTGGGATTGGGCAAATCTGAGCTAGAACTACAAGATCGCTAGTATCGGCTTTGTAAGCGTTAGGGATGATTCCTTGAATTACTTCTTTTATTCTTTCTTTGTATTTCTCTGTTAATTCTCCAGCCAGATTGATGTGTAAACAAGCAGATTCCACAACTTGAGGATGTCGGCTTTGAGTTAATCGATTCAATACACCTTTAGGAGTTTGGACATTGTTAACTAGTGCCAGTTGCACTTCCAAGTCCGCCTTCTCTGCTGCTTGTTCCAAAATATATACTGGAACATTTTCCTGTCTAAGAATACTTCGCAAAGTATTTAAGGGAATTTCTGCAACTAAATTGAGATTTTCCAAAAGCAGTAATGGCAACACTGGATTATCTAGCAATTCGGACGGAAATTCTGCTCCCAAACGCAACAGGACATCAGCAGGAGTATTAGGATTACCTGCAACCAACTGACGGATTATTTTGTCGCTAGATAATGCTAATTCACGCAACAGTTCTGGGTCAGTACTAGGTTCTGCTGCTACTAATTGTGCCTGTGTGACGTTTTTTGTCAGGGGTAGAGTGGTGTCATCCATTGGTCTAAATTTGTGAAGTACCTACACCTCTAATAAGCAAGTCAACCGAAGCATCTTGTCGGTTGACTTACTTAATACCAAAATTTGTATCGCTGAATAAATAAAACAATCACACTTTGCCAGCTAAGTTCATCAACTGTTTGAAGTTCACAAGATAAGTGATGTTGTTGGCGCTATCAATTTTTATCCACCCTTTTTCATGCAACTTTTCCATGATTTTGGTGGTTTCTTCAACGCCGATTTCTGTCACCTCTGCTAAATCTTTAAAGGGAATGTTAAAAATTTCTCTTCCTAAGTCTGATTCATGACCATAGCTTTCACCTAAAGTAACTAGAGTATGAGCGAGTTTAACTGCTGGTGGTGAAGACCGCATTTGCAAGCGCACGTTAATTTGTCGCAATCGCCGCACCATCAGTTGCAACATCCGGTGATGTAACTGCGGGTCTTTAAACAATATTTGAATAAACCGCTCTCTGGAGATACTAAGCAACTTCACGGGTGAAAGGGCAATTACATCAGTTGAGCGTGGAGATTCATCCAAAATTGCCATTTCTCCAAAAAAATCGCCACGACCAAAAATTGCCAAAGCTACTGAATCTTCCGCGACGGTACGCCGGACTTTGACCCAACCAGAAACCACGAAGTAAACGGCGTTACCCCAGGCATCTTCCATCACAACGGCTCGCCCAGATGGGTATTCATGTTCAATTGCAACGTTGAGTAGCCATTCCAAAGTCTGTGGATTGGCTGTACTCATTAAGGGGAAAAGTTCACTAAAAACCTCAGTTAACATGAAATATTTGCAACAATAGGATTTAAGAGGGGGAAACTAACTTTGCTACTATTAAGTTTGTTTAAACCGTAATCTTACTCAGAATACGATCGCAAAATTTGCATTTATTTGGAGATGAATCTCTAAGCTTTATCAGTCTAGGATTCCATTACAACATAACAATTATGTATGCTAACGAAATCAGCGTTTTCACTTACCGACCGATGATTTACTCTTTGTTGGTAAATTGCTATCTAGTGCCAGTATTTTGATCTGTTGGTCTAAATTTTTCACTAATTGATTCAGGGTAACTAAAGCCTCTAATTGCTGAGAATCAAGGCTAGGATTCAGTAAAAGTCGTTCTTGTAGTTCATGTAACTTAATGCTTAGTTGCTGAGAAATTCCTAAAGCATCGTGGCCTATACGCGTCAATTGTTGTTGTTGATAGAATTTTAATGCTGCTCCCCGCAATACTTGGAGTGTTGCCTCTTCACCGTAGATTCCCGGCATGATTCGCAAGCGTAATAATAAGCGATTTTTTTGATATATGTATTCCTTTTCTACTTGTTTTGGTTCTGTAATCGTGGTTACAGGCAGGGAAGCAAACCGCTTTAATTCATTCAATACTCCTTGAAAAACTGAGAGCGGCAGTTTATCTAATACAGACTGCAAAACTCCATTGTCACTCCACAGTATTCTGCCTTCGTAAGCTTGTCTTTCTAAGTACAGGCGACCAATTCCCCCAGCCAAGATTCGCCCTAGTAATTCTTCTAGTAATTTTTTTGGTGATAGTGTTGTTAGCAACTCAATCTGACTCAGTAGTTCGGAAGCTTGTGTGGGAAAAATAGGTAAATTGTTTGATGATGTGGCTTCAGAATCCTCTCCCGGTTGAGTTCTGGGAATAGGGGTCAATAACGTCGTAGTTTGAGATGATTGGTCTAATGGGATAGGAGGCAAGTCTACCCGCTGTCCAGAATTTTGACGCTTTTGTGTCTGAAACACCATCAATACTGGTTGTTGATTTGATTCCGAGTCGGCATCTAAGAAAGGACTAGGTATGTCAGCAATCGTAGCTGGGCTATTTGTTGCGGGAAAGTCCACTGTTGGCTGATGCACTTGTTGGGCATCTAGCTGAGATGTATTCTTATGGTTGAGGTAGGCTGATAGTATTCTGCGGTGGGCATCAGCTGCGATCGCCTCAATCACCATTGTGCAATTGATAGAAGACAAAATGCGACCAACGTAATCTAGGGCTTCGCTCTCTTGTGGATGAACCATGCCTAACAAGAGGTTTTTGTCTTCTAATCCAAAGGGCAAAATTTGGTGGTAGAGGCAAGCTTCAAAGGACAAAAGATGATCGATTAGGTGGAACATTTGTTCGCGATCGCCTCCTTGCTCCCACCTAGTTTGAGCGGCAGTTAGCATTTGCTGTCCATTTGCTGCGGTATCATTTAGTTCGCCCTTTGAAGACAACATAGATTTGATTCGTTGGTATTTACTTATATTTTGCCTCTAATTCAATAGGTAGTTAATAAAGATACTTTGTTAAATTGTTAAAATTTAAATTATATATACTTAAGTAAATGTAAGTAGAAGATGAATTTTAGATTATAGGCTGGGGATAATACTGAGGATTGGGCATTGGGTATTGGGTTATTAATTATTCTCCCCTGCTCCCCTGCTCCCCTGCTCCTGCTTCCACTCCCACTCTTCACCCACCACAAGCTACTCCTGGGTTCTTAAAGCTTGGGCTGTCAGATAGACTTTCGTCCATTCGCCTAGCACTTGATGGGTTTTGAGTTTTAACTGTTCGGCTATGGCTTCTATTGAGTTACCCGCTTTCCGCAAAGCTAAAATCTGCCGCCCCAGAGGAGTCAATTTTTCATCAAGTTGCTGCCATTGGTTTTTTGTTAACCCCAAGTTATGTTCTTGCAAAGAAATTGAGAGCCAACTTTCCACGAGTTCTGGTTTACCTTTGAGGGCAAAAACACGCACAGCATGATAACTAATTTTTTCTCGTAGTCGGTATACTTCTTTAGTTTGCTTATTCAGTTTCTGGGCGATGTCTTCCTGGGACTTACCTTGCAAATAGAGTTGTAGCCATTCCACTGAGTCTGTTCCCAGATTTTCTTGTAAATAATCTTCAAATTCTTTTTGTACTGACTGGCGCAGCCCAAGTTGATCCTCTAGTTGTTGTGCTTCTTGATATTCTGCGATCGCCTGACTATCGACTAAGTTAACTCGATTGTCACTGTCGTCTGTGAGAACTTCTTCTGAGACTAGTCGAACCAAATCACGCCCTGGCACTTGGGTTAAACCACCGCGCTGAGTGCGACGCAAATAATTCACAAATCGGTAAGCTAATAGGGGTTGATTCCTTACTGGCCGCAAACAATATTCTTCTAAACTGGCAAATAGCAGAGCATCTCCCAATCTTCTATCGGTTGTATATTTGGCAATATCAGCCATTTGCTGTTGCATCTGGCTGTCGTTTTGAAGTAATTCTTGGAGTACTTCTTGTAACACATCCATCACACTGCGCTGGCGATCGCGGCTGAGGGAAACCCAAGTCTGAATCTTATTCCGTAATGTTACTAAACTCCCCAATCGGGTTATCAAGTTGCGATAAGCACGTTCTCGCCCCAGCCCCAAGTAGCGTTGACGTAAAATCCTCCAGCGATATTCCATCGCTTGCTTGGCGATACCGAGTTCTTTAGGATTAAACAGATCGAACCGTTTTGAGTCAGATCCCAACAGCCAGAGAATAATGCTTTGCCTTGCTGCTTCATTTTGGTCTGGACATTCGACAGCCAAGCGCTTTTGCCAATCTAGAGCCAGTTTTTCCACATCCGTTGTCATAGTGAGATTGCATTCCTCGAAACTCAATTTTGAAGTTTGCATTACAACCCCCATTCGTCCCACCTAATTGTTTAACTGGCAGCTGCCGCAGATTTCACGAATTTCATGAATTTCATGAAAATAGCTCAGTGATTCTACTTTTATTACGTCTGAATTCATTAGAATTATGCAGAAATTTCTATATTGATGTTTTGCTTTTACTTTAAAAAGTCCAAAATCAATATATATCAAGCATTTGGGGTATTTTGCCCACTTAAACTTTTTGTAAAGTTATGTGTTTTAGTTGAGAATAGAAATCTGCTGAAAGTGGGGAAGATACACCTTTCACAAATCTGACATTTTGTAACAGAGCCGAGGAACGAATCTAATTTAACTCAAAGTTGGACGTTATTCCACCAGTATAAGTTTCAACTCTGTACAAACCTTTACGTAGTAAGAATATTTAGCTAAAACTTCAGTTGCCCCACACTCCTAAAAGTGAGTGTGGGGACGCCAGTCGCCTGCAACGGGAAACCCGTCTACAGCGCTGGCTCATGAATGCGCGGGAGTGGAGAGAGATAGTAATTAAAGCGTAGAATTAGTCTCAGTATCTTATGTGGCGATGTCTACAATGGTCACGTCACTTCCTGGAAGCAAGCTACGCACAGCGTCTCCTAGAGAAGTGCGGGCTATGCCTACGCTATTCTAAATAGTAGGAATTGATAGGCAAATTTATCTTTTTTAAACTAGCTTCAGTCACAACTACACCTTTCATATTGGTTAAGTTATTCTTAAAACTTTTATATTCCTAAAAATGAACAGTCAACAGTCAATATTGGTTTTGACTATTGACTCTGACTGTTACTTTTCCTCTGCTTCAAAATCCAACTTATGCAAAATCTAAAAACAGGAGGAATGCATTTCTTAAAGTTTTAATAGTCAGAAGCCTGACAATAAACTTCTCTTTAAATTCATCTATGGGAATTTTTTGTTTTGAATTCCCCCGCAGGAGGTTAAATCTATCGATTGTTCGCTCTAACAATGGGATTTTCTACAGACTCTCGATACCCTTGGACTTGTTCTGTGTAACCAATTGGCAGAACAGCTTCAACGTTTTCATGGGGACGAGCAATAATTACCCAAGATTCAAGTGTACCGCCATAAACATTTTCTGCGGCTTCAATACCGGCAGCCATAGCGGCTTTTACTTCAGAAACATCGCCACGAATATTAACTGTAAAGCGAGCGCTACCTACTCTGATATAACCAACGAGGGTAACTCGACCAGCTTTTACCATAGCATCTGCTGCTGCTAGCACCGCAGGAAAACCTTTAGTTTCAAGTGCTCCAACTGCCTGTAATGACATTATTAATCTCCTGTATGAATAAACTGGGGGCTACAAGTTAATTGTACGAAGCTTCGCTACAGATTTTGATAGCAAAATTGCTTAGAACATACGGAAAGGTTCTGATTCCTCAGTGAAATGGATTGGTAATATGGTTTCCACATTTTCTGGGGGATTAGGAACGATGTAGTAGGTAATTACTGTACCAACTTTTACTTCCTCTCCAGCTACGATTCCGGCTTCAACAGCTCTATTTACTTCAGAAACGTGTCCCCGGACGGCGACTAACAAGCGGGCACTTTCCGCTTGACCATAATACACAATTGTGACTGCGGCAGCTTTGACCATTGCATCTGCTGCTGCTAAGACACTCGGAAAACCTAAAGTTTCAATTACGCCAACCGCCATTGGCATGGCATTAGCTCCTGGATTAAGGGATAAGCGATTTTAATTGTACGTGGCTTTAGTCCCCATTTTTACATTTTGGAAAACTTTCTTTGATGCCATATTTTTTTTGGAGAGTGGAGAGGCGATTAATTGTGTCTGTCCTGTAAGCGATTAATCGCGTCTGTTGGGAGTTAGAATATTTTGATATTCCCTGACTTATGTTTTATATATAAATTACAAATAATACTTCAGCATCTTAGGTTGTGTAACTTTATTGTTTAACAAAATCAGTTATGGGTGGAAGCAAGCTAGTACGATAAACTGAAATTTATGTTTCCGAATTTTCTTCCTAAGGCAGTTGAGCAACTCACAGAACCTACTTCGATCGCACTAGCTCGGAGTATTCAAACAACTGCGATCGCTACTCCTTTAACTAATCAAGCAGTTACCACAACCTATGTCAAGCAAGGGTGTGGTGGAACTCCGATTTTATTAATTCACGGCTTTGACAGTTCTATATTAGAATTTCGGCGGCTTTTGCCACTGCTTTCTGAAGATAATGAGACTTGGGCAGTGGATTTGTTAGGTTTTGGATTTACAGATAGACTTTCAGGAATTGCCTATAGCCCAACTGCGATTAAAACCCATCTTTATTATTTCTGGAAAAGCCTAATTAACCAACCTGTAATTTTAGTGGGCGCTTCAATGGGGGGTGCGACGGCGATTGATTTTACGTTGGCTTACCCAGAAGTGGTAGAAAAGCTGGTGTTAATTGACAGTGCTGGGTTAGCTGGTGGTTCGCCATTGAGCAAATTCATGTTTCCCCCATTAGATTATTTAGCAACTCGGTTTTTGAGTAATATGAAAGTGCGCGATCGCGTTTCTCGCATTGGATATAAAAATCAAACTCTTGCCTCTATCGATGCGTTATGTTGTGGCGCATTACATCTACAAATGCCGAGTTGGAATCAAGCTCTGATTTCTTTCACTAAAAGTGGTGGTTACAGTGCTTTTAGAGTGGAGATGCTATCACAAATTGTGCAACCAACGCTAATTTTATGGGGCGATTCCGATAAAATTTTGGGTACTGAGGATGCCACAAAGTTTCAAAAGGCAATTCCACACACTACTCTCACCTGGATTCAAGATTGTGGTCATCTTCCACACTTGGAACAACCACAAATCACCGCCCAGCATATTTTAGACTTTCGAGTTGAAAGATAGCCTAACCGTAAGAATTCAGCACGCAGGTGGTCGCCGAGCGTAGCCGAGGTTAGTCAGGAATCAGAATTTATAAGGAATCTAGAATAATTAGGGACTTCCAAGAAATAAATTATCCAATCTTGTGGGGCGGGCGAGACGCCATTGGTGTCAAGTTAAGGCAGAAGCCCAAATGTCAAGCGACCTTGCAGCGTTACGTCGATGTCGTTGGCGAACAGCTTTAACTAAGCCCATA
>NZ_JBALDU010000097.1:0-18557 GCF_036917235.1 Nostoc sp. | reverse complement strand
ATTCTCAACACCATTGTGTTCAGTTTAACCATTGAGTTTTACCCACTTGACAAAACTCTAATTTTCTTAACTTGACACCAATGGCGAGACGCCCACCCCACAAGAAGTAGTTGGATATTTTTTATTAGAAAGTCCCTAATTAACGCAGCAGCACTCGACTACGAGGGCCGATCGCTTGTTTGAGTGAAGTTATTGTACAACTCTTGGCAGAATCCTGTGAACAAGCAGCTTGAGCAAGGGTTGCAGGGTTGACAACTACTTGATTTACCTCTAAGAAATTACCGTTACTCAATTCCATATTAGGTGTAGTAGAAATTGATGGAGAATTAGACCCAGATGTGTACGTTGTAGGTGTCGAGGAAGCGCCACCATCAACTATTGGTGTAACAGTGAATGTGTTTCCGCCATCAACTATTGGCGTAACAGTGAATGTGTTTCCACCACTAACTACAGGTGCAGGAGCGATCGCACTACCATCACTAACTACAGGTGCAGGAGCGATCGCACTACCATCAATTACTGATGGAGGAGTGGGTGTACTACCACCGCTAATTACTGGCGGGGGAGTGGGTGTACTACCACCGCTACTTACTGGTGGGGGAGTGGTTGTACTACCATTACCAGTAGTTGGCGTAGGAGTTATGAGAGTTGCAGTTGCAGGTACTTTTATCTGTATTCTTGCTAGGGGTGAGTTAGTCATTTCCAAAGATGTCACCTTTGGCGAACCTGGGAGATCGGATTTGAAATCAAAGACTGTGGGGGTGCCGCTACCATTGCGATCGCTATATCGGACTCCATATCCACTCACTTCAAAAGTGCCCTGATACTGGTTTCCAGTGTTTGGATCGGTGACAGTACCAGTATATAAGGCTTTTGTGAGATTAAATTCATCCTGAACTACTCCTTGAAATGTGGTTCCTGCCAATTGCCCCTGGTATTTATAGGGTGTCAACTCACCGCCAGAGAGAATCGGCGAAGTAAGAACGCCATTAAAGGAGACAATCGGAATGCCTTTAAAGTCAACAAAATAATGCAGACTACCATCAGCACGTGTTTTTACCTGCACATAGTCTGACTTGTATATAGGAACGTAATTAGGATTATTATTAGTACCTAAGTTCCGCGAGTAAGTCCCCGTATCGTCTGTATCAACACGAGTAATGCTTTGATTGAAATTGGGATTATTTCTGGGAAGTTGGATAGTACCCGATAATGTGCCAGTGCTTTGAATTGTGATTTGAGCAGAAGCACTTGTTCCACCTAAACCGATGAAGACTGCGGCTAAACTGCTGCTGCTAACAAGAAGACAACCCAACTGAACTGATGAATTTAATTTCATGAAAAATTTGCTCCTTTAATCACATAGAAAAAAAATACGCGTATGTTTACGCATGACTTTTCCTTGCTCCTAATGGATCGTGAAAGCATCTAACACTGAATTAACCAGTATTTAAATAGCGTATTTTATTACATTTACATCAGTACAAAATTAAAACCGGAAACTTGCTCTTAATGTCCCAACGATTAATGCATCATTAGCGGCATTGTGATCGGGATTGAAAATAACGAATAAGCCTGGAGTCAAGGCGATATTGTCGCTCAGTTGGGCGCGGTAAAAAACTTCTACGTGAATTGATGTGTCACTACGTCCGCCTGCTGTCCCCCCATCAGAAAAGTTGGGAAAATTGAAGCCGTCGGGTAAAGTACTGGAAGTAATTTTGGGCGGTTGTCCAACGAGAACGCCCCCTAAATTCCCAGGACGCAACAAATTAGGAAAAGCCGCGAATACCATCCAGTTGGTAGTTTCTACACTTCCCGAAAGGTTAGATGGCTTGGAGGAAGTAAAGCCACCCCAACCACCCAAATGCAAGTTAGGGTTAATTCGCCAAGCAACGGTAGCGCCAATAGCTTGGGTATTGAAAGCTGTAGGATCTGCAAAAGGTGAAATCAGTTGAGAATCACCAATACCACCTCCCAGTAAGCCATCTGGGGAGTGGGAATAGAGATAATGTACGCCGATATCGATGTTATTTGTGGGTGCTAAACTTAACTGAGCGCCAGCAGTATATCTACCGCCAAATAGTCCGCCCTGCTTGGTGTCGCCAGGAAAACTCGGTATTTCGGCACTATAAACGCCTTGCAAACTGATGCGATCGCTAATCTGCCAGTCAAAGCCTATACCACCACTACCGTTACCAATACTTAAAATTGGGTTCCGCTGACCAAATAGAGAAATTGCACCATCGCTAGAACCTTCTAAAGGGCTAATACCGCGAAAGGTGTTAATCGGGTTGACTCCGGCTGTACCGACGACAATTCCCAAGTTATTCGAGGCGAGAAATCGATAAGATAAGTCACTAATAACTAGATTGTTGTCTGTATTTGACTCGAAACCCAACCGTCCCATATTGGTAGATAACAACGATGCATTAGAACCCAAATTACCCGCAGACAGCCCAGTTAAAAGCAAATCTCGCCCTGTAAATGAAGTTGCTAAGGTTAGTTGGGCGCTACTTGTAAAAGTCAGATTGGTTTTTCCCTGGCGTTCAGGGACTCCATCTCTAGGAAACAAATCGACATCGGGGCTATTGGTTCCCTGAACGCTAAAAATGGCTTGACCAAATAATCTAGTAGTTGTGGAAAACCGATTTCCTTGTAATTCACTAGTCTGCTTTTCCACAGCTTCGACGCGCTGCTGTAATTGCTGCAACTCTGATTTGAACTCGCCCTGTAACCTTTGCAGCGAGATTAAATCTTCATTATTAACAGTATTAATTTTATTGTTAGCGTAGGCGTAGCCCGCCGCAGGCATCGCATCGTTAATCTTCTCTAAGCAAGCATTTAAACCAGCTGCAAATTCATAACGGCTGATGCTGCGATTCCCCAGATAAGTCCCATCAGGGTATCCCGCAATGCAGCCATAGCGTTCTACTAAAGACTGCAAAGCACCAAAAGCCCAGTCGGAGGGTTGCACGTCCTGGAGTTGCGATACTGAGGTGACTTGAGACATTGGGTTGTCTGAGTCTGGAGGATGAGGAGATTGGGAAAATTCTTCTGTACTTTCCTGGTTTTGTACAACTTCTGTTACAGGTTGAGTATCTTTTAATTCAGGTAAGTTAGGTGAACTGATAAATTGAATTTTGTCTCTACTTTTTCTCAGTATATTCTCGTACTTGTTTTTTATAGCTGACGAGGTAGTTATATCTGGTTGCACGAATTCAGGTGGTGTAATTTCAGCAGGTGAGACAACTCGAGACAAATCATCCTGTGTTGACTGCTGCACCGGATTCTCTGGGAGAATTATGGACTTTTCTGGTAAATTGACCGCAGATATTGGCACTGTTGCCAGCACACTCGCCATCAGTAGACTCATATCATTCCTGGTATTTCATTTGACTTGCACCAATACTTCTTTTGACAGATAAAGTTGGTGTATATCAGGAAAGTTTTTGAAAAAGAAGTGATAAAAGTTACTGTCTATCCGAGAGGCATCACCGTGTCAGTGAAGAAGGGAATAGGTTACAGGTTACAGGGTACAGATTATTCCCTATCACCTGTCACCTCTGCCCCAGATAGATTATTCTGGCTCGCTACAATACTTATTCATCTGATTCACTAATGTATCTGACTGTTTGCCAAGAGTTGTAGCTGTTGTCAGTGCTGAATCAATTTCGGTTCTAGCCTTTTGGATTTTTGCTCTCCCAGATTCTGAAGCTTGTGCTGTCTTGGTTGCACCAAGCGCCTTACCTGCTTTGGCGATCGCTTGACTAAGATTTTGAAAAATCTTCACAAAACTGCTTTGAAATTCTTTCAGCTTCGGATCTTTTAACTTCAGTTCTCCAATGGATTTAGTCACAAAGTCTAAATCTTTAGATAACTGTATGCTAGTTATCACTTGCGTTCCTTTATTTTTATCAATTAGAGAAGTTCCAGCATTCACAACTCGAATCAGTCGCTGGCACTGGGAAACTTTATTATCACTGCAACTAGTAACTAACAAAGCAATGCTTAGGCTAACAGGAGCAAGAACAGTATATTTATGTAAAACAGACATTAACACCCCAACAGCAATTCAACCCACAATATAGTATTCAATATTACGGGGAAATGGGAGGATTGGGCACAAGAGGCAGAGGGGCAGGGGGCAGTGGGGCAGGGAGGAAAAACTTACTGCAACTTCTCTAGGACTTAGGCAAAATAATGAAAAACGAACCGCAAAGTACGCAAAGTACACAAAGGAATAAGGGTTTCAGAGAGTTATTGCGTTAGTCCTATTCTCCTATTCTCCTCTGCTCCCCTGCTCCTCTGCCCCATGCCCAAATCACCAATCTATCGGCAAACCCAACTGGTCTAAAGTAGCACCATCTTGCAACAGTGGTTGAATATCGCTGTCTATTTGAATACGACCACCAGACAGCACCAAAGCGCGTTGAGTAACTCTGCCTAGCCAATGTAGATCGTGGGAGGCAATTAAGATCGCTTGCACGGGTAACTTTAATAATACTTGCGCCAAATGACGCCGCCATGCTGGATCGAGACCGTTAGTCGGCTCATCCAAAATTAGAATTGTTGGTTCTAGGGCTAAAATCGAGGCTAAGGCGGCTAGGCGTCTTTGTCCACCAGAAAGTTCGTGGGCGGAACGATTGGCGTAAGCTTCTAGACCAAAATCAGCTAATAACTGGCGGGCGCGATCGCTAGCCTCTGCTGCTTTGATCCCATAGTTACGTGGTCCAAAGGTAATATCTTCCAAGATGGTGGGCATGAATAATTGGTCGTTGGCATCTTGGAAGCTAAAGCCAATTTGACGACGTACTTGGGGTAAAGTTTGCGGTTCTACGGGAATGCCATTAATGATAATTTTTCCTGTTTGCGGTTGTTTTAAGCCGATTAAGTTCTCCAACAAGGTGCTTTTTCCAGAACCTGTTGCTCCCATCAATGCAACGCGATCGCCTTTGTTCAAGGTAAAAGATATTTCCTGTAATACTGGCTCCTGGTGGGAATATGCATACACCAGGTTCTCAACCTCGACTACAGCTGCATGGGGATTATCGGTTGATAATTGGGGATTAGAAGTTAATGATTTCAAAATTTACAAACTCAATATGTAAGGGAATTGAGACGCGATTAATCGCGTATCTACTGGGGAGTGGGTTAAATTTTGTAAGAAGTTAGGGTTACGCTAGCAGCGATCGCCCAAGCTAGTAATAGGGCAAAACGTTCTTTTGGTCTGAAAGTAGAATCTATGGGTAATTGTCCGTTGTAGCCACGAGCTACCATTGCCGCGTAGACTCGCTCTGCCCGATCTAGACTACGAAGATACAAAGCTCCAATCATGGCAGCACTAGCATAGCGCAACCATCCGCCTGTTCCATTCAGACCGCGTAGTTGGGCGCTGCGCCGCATCCGCGTTACTTCTGAGAGCAAAATTTCCATATATTGCCCAGCTAACAACAAGTTTTCCTTTAAAGGTGCTGGTACAGGTAAGCTTTTGAGGGCAATCCCGAAACTGTGGGGCGGTAAGGTTAACAAAAAACTATTCATCGTCACTAGACAAACCAGCGAACGAACTAGCAAAAAACTGGCTCGTTCCCATCCCAAAGGCAATGCTAGCAATGACAAAAAAATCAATTCTGTGCCAAGTAATCCTCCCAATTGGCGAATTGGTACGCGCAAGAAGCAAGCCCAGAAAAGTGCGATCGCACCATATACACCTAGTCCATACCAGGCATGATGCTTTAATAAAGCTGCTCCCACCACAATCACTAGAGACAGTTGCAAGCGTAGCGGTAAGGAAAGTTTAAGCATTCTTCGGTTTCACTACCTTGGCAATTCCAAAGGCAACAGCAAAGCAAACCGCAGCTCCCACAAGTCCAGCGATACTAGTGCCAATTGGCCCCAAACCCTCAATTCCATAGTCAGCTAAGGGAGTTGGCACAATTATCCGTACTTTACTGGCTAAGTTAATGAAGCCTGTATTTTCGGCAACTTTCTCCAGACCATCGGGCCATGCTGAGGCAAAGAGTGACAGCACTCCCGCAATTAAAAAAATGGTGACAATGGGCACTGACCAGCCGCGAAACTCTTGCTGTTCGCCTGGTAACAAATCTGGTCTGGCTTTGGCCAAATAAGTCAGCACACCCCCAGTAATCATTCCTTCGCCAATGCCAATCAAAATATGGACACCAGTCATGGCTGGTAAAACTATCCCTACCGGTGCAGTTCCAGAAAGAGCTAATTCAATGGCACAAGCGATCGCAGCTACCACTACACTCACACCAGCGGCGATCCCTGCTGCCAAAGGTAAGCGCCCTTTAGATCCGCCAAACAACCGTTGTAAGGTTTCGGTTAAAACCCAGCCAACCCAAACCCCAATCACTCCCATGTTAAAAATATTTGCTCCCAAGGCTGTAATGCCACCATCAGCAAATAGCACGGCTTGAATAATTAAAACTGTGGCGATACACAATGTTCCTGCCCAAGGACTGCCTAAAACGATCGCAGCTAAGGTTCCCCCTAACAAGTGACCACTAGTACCTCCTGCTACTGGAAAATTGATCATCTGGGCAGCAAAAATGAAGGCGGTGGTTAGTCCCAATATCGGGGCACGACGAATACCAAAAGCCTCTTGCGATCGCCCGAAGGCAACAAACAGCGCTGCCGCACTCGCTAAACCAGTAGCCCCGGCCACCGGAATAGAAACAAATCCATCAGGAATATGCATGATCTACCCTGTATTTTTAGAGGTTCATTTACTCAAAACAAGCAATAAAACTACGCCATCATTTTAATAACAAACAAAATTTTTCTCTTTTTTGCAATGCCCTACCGGGGGATTTTATAATGTTACTTTTGGCATATTTTCAATCGGGTATCTACTAAATAGTATACTTATTTAGTAATATATTAATTTTTGTTAAGCTTGATTTTTTATATTGCTAAATCTTGACAAATCTTCCAAAACGAGACTATACATATCTACTCTCATTTGGTTCATCAAATTACTCCTAAAAATTGGTAAGAACGAAACATTAACTGCCTCTTACCTTATGCAGTAGTTCGTTTTTTCAAAAATCAAATAGGTATTTATAACTGCTTCTATGGTTAATAAATAGCTATAACTATTTATCAAAGAAATATTTTGATTTTTCTTTGTTTTGTAGGGTTTAATTAATTCAATATTTATTGCATCAGCAAATAAGTTTTGACGGATGTAACAAGCTTATGTAATCAGAATTTGCACTTTCTTCTTACCTTCCTGTAAAAACAGTAATGTATAAGTATAATACCAAAATTTTCGATACTCCATATTAAAATAATATTCTCCGTGTATCATTAAAAAATTATAAAGATATGCTGAATAAACTGTATATTTGCTGACTTAGTTTACTTAAAAGTACAGAATGATTTGCTAAAAAATACGTAATTTTTCGTATAATATCATAAAAACAAGGGGTAAGATGTAAAATTTAGATGAATTTAGGAAAATAGTGGGAATCGAAGTACGGGAATTACTAAACTTTCAGGGCAACTAACTGTAACAAAAGGATTCCTCAACTTTTGAGCAACTAGGTTTAGTCAATAAAGTCAGTAGATGTTTGATTCTATTTTCCACGGACTTTACACACCCTCGTTTTGCAATTTGGAATATGAAAACAAACTCATCCAACTCACTGTTAACAGTATCAACTGGCCCACTAAAGATTTCAGAGTTGCCCCCCAACACCGTGGGTATAGATGATAATTCTATTCATCTTTCTCTAGTGATTCCTACTTATAAAGAGCGTGACAACATCAAAAATGTAGTCAGCATATTGAGTCAATTACTGGATGAATCTATTGCAGGAAACTATGAACTAATAGTAGTAGATGATGATAGTCCAGACCGAACCTGGGAGATAGCGCAATCTTTGACGACAGAATACCCCCAGTTGCGAGTGATGCGACGCCAACAAGAACGGGGGCTGTCCTCAGCGGTGATTCGTGGGTGGCAAGCAGCTACGGGGAGTGTGCTGGGGGTGATTGATGGAGATTTGCAGCATCCACCAGAGGTATTAATACAACTGTTGCATAATATTGAGCAGGGAGCAGATTTGGCAGTAGCTAGCCGTCATGTAGAAGGAGGCGGTGTTAGTAGCTGGAGTGTTGTTAGGCGTTTCTTGTCTCGTGGTGCCCAGTTGTTAGGCTTGCTGATATTACCGGGGGTATTGGGCAGAGTTTCTGACCCAATGAGTGGTTATTTTATGGTGCGCCGGAGTGCGATCGCAGGTGCAACACTCAATCCAGTTGGATATAAAATTCTCCTAGAAGTAATTGGCCGGGGAAAAGTAGACCAAGTTGCCGAGGTTGGGTATGTATTTTGCGAACGCAAAGAGGGCGAGAGTAAGGTGACATGGAAGCAATATATAGATTACATCCACCACTTAGTGCGATTACGGCTTTCCACAGGCAAAGTAGGACGATTGAGTAGAAAAGTCAATTTCCCCGTCGGTCGATTTGTCCGTTTTGGGTTTGTTGGCTTTAGTGGTGTATTTGTGGATTTAACGGTGTTTCACTTGCTGCGTACTGTAGTTCATTTAGGTTTAACGCGCAGTACGATTCTTTCGGCCGGAGTGGCAATTGTAAATAATTTCCTATGGAATGATATATGGACTTTTAGTGATATTTCTCAGGGTCAACGTGCTTTGCATCAACGTTTCAAGCGATTCTTGAAGTTCAGCGTGGTCTGTTTGGCAGGAGTTATATTACAAGCTCTAATAATTAACTTTCTCTATAATGTCTTGGAAATAAATCAGTATTTAGCTAAGTTGATAGCGATCGCAGTTGCTACAATTTGGAATTTCTGGGTTAATTTGAAACTTAGCTGGCGCGTCACAGACGTGAAATAATCACAACGAGAGATTTGAGCTTTAGATTTTTGTTTTTAGATTTTAGAACGAACTTAAATCTCAAACGTCAAATCTACAAATCCATGAATGTGAGGCCCAGCAATGAGAGTTCTTTTCCAAGGTGCATTTTATTTTTACAAACAAATTATCTCGTTGCTAGCTGCATCTGCTAACCATTTCCTGCCTCTGGCAGATAAAAACTCTGGCTCACAACGCAAGCATTGGCATAATAATTGGCATCGCCTTCCTCCTTCCTGGGTTCATCTCTTGCCGATCTTAATCTGGTTGATTATTGGCATCAGCTTGCGCCTAGTCAACTTGACTGCAAAGCCTCCTTGGACTGATGAGTTTGCCACCTTGGTGTTTAGCTTGGGGAATACTTTTTTATCAGTTCCCCTCGATCGAGCGATCGCACCTGATATTCTATTACAACCACTGCAACTAAACCCGGCTGCAACTATTGGTGATGTCATTCATAACTTAGCGACACAAGATAGTCATCCACCACTGTATTTTGTGCTGGCTTACCTGTGGATGAAATTATTTCCCAGCGATGGAGGATTAGTATCGCTGTTTGGTGCGCGATTGCTACCAGCGATAATCGGCGCTGCCTCCATCCCGTGTGTTTACGTGTTAGGTAGAGTAGCGTTTCGTTCGCGATTAGTGGGACACTTGACTGCTGCCATGATGGCAGTATCACCTTATGGCGTATTTTTAGCACAAGAAGCGCGTCATTACACTTTGGCAATCTTATGGGTAATTGGTTCCCTCACCTGCTTAGTAATTGCCACACGTCATATTCAAAACCGTACACCTTTACCTATATGGGTAGCACTTTTCTGGATAGGAATTAATGCTTTAGGTATTGCTACTCATTATTTTTTCACCCTTACCCTTTGCACAGAAGTCGTAGTTTTGATTTTTCTGGCTTGGCATCAATTGCAAACCAGCAGCAAATTTTCTCTCCTCTTCTCTCCTCCCTGGCAGCGCATCTATGCCGTTGCTATAGGTACTTGTGTGGCGGGTTTAATTTGGATACCAACCTTGTTAGAGAATGAAAATCGTGGTGCTTTGACCGAGTGGATTCGAGGTTCGCGCGTTGGACTAGATTGGTTAAGCCCAATTTTTCAAGCTTTAGGAACATTGATTGCAATGATTTCCCTATTACCAGTTGAATCTTCTCAAGCTTTGGTTGTGATTCCTTCTGGGGTAGTGATGCTGACTTTCTTTATTTGGGCAGTACCAATTTTGCTGCGTGGGATTAAAATTCAACTACAGCACCCAGAAAGCCGGATGATGATTCAGGTAGTTGCTGGAGTAGTTATCAGTGCGATCGCAATCTTCTTTATCTTTACGTACTTTTTGGGCATTGACCTCACCAGGGGTGCTAGATATAACTTTGTTTACTTTCCCGCGATCGTGGTTTTACTAGGTGCAAGTCTCGCAGTTTGTTGGCATCCTCCCCAGGAATGGATGGAAACAGAGCAAGGGAAAAATGGGATAACAAGTATAGGTAAATGGGGAATAAACGGGAAAAAAGCCGTAATGTTAATTTGGTTAATGGGATTTTTCAGCGCAGTTACAGTAATCTGCAATCTCGGCTATCAAAAATATTATCGTCCTGACCTGTTTGTGGAACTAATTCAACAAACATCCCCAACACCAGTACTGATTGCCACCACCCACAAAACTTATGTACACACTGGGGAAATGATGGGAGTTGCGAGGGAGATTAAACGTGCAAATTCACTCCCAAATCCTCTGTTTCTCCTGGCTCATCAAGATCGAGATCCGAATGCTTCCACCATTGCCCTGGAAAATACTTTAAAAAAATTACCACGACCTTTTGACTTGTGGCTGGTAAACTTTCACGCACCCGTAGCAGAAACCGTGAAAATATGTGTTAAGTCTGATACTCAATCTTTGCCACCCGTAGACGGCTACGAATATGAACTTTATCATTGCCAATAGCTGGGAGCAGGGGAGCAGAGGAGCAGAGGAGCAGGGGAGAATAGGACTAACGCAATAAGTCTCTGAAACCCTTATTCCTTTGCGTACTTTGCGTACTTTGCGGTTTGTTTTTCATTATTTTGCGTAAGTCCTGGAGAAGTTGCAGTAAGTTTTTCCTTCCTGCCCCTCTGCCCCTCTGCCCCTCCGCCCCTCTGCCCCCCTGCCTCTTGTGCCCAATCCCCAATCTATATGCATCTTGTGGAAGTTCCTCAAATATCAATATCCATAGGAGACTAGAGAAAGAATAACAAAATCTATCTGATACGTTTTCAAGCAGCAAAGGCTGTAACTAGTTAAGGAGGATTTATGCGTGCAGTACTGATGGCAGGGGGTTCGGGAACGCGGCTTCGCCCGTTAACTTGCGATCTGCCGAAACCGATGGTGCCGATTCTAAATCGACCAATTGCCGAACATATTATTAATCTCCTCAAACGACATCAAATTACAGAAGTTATTGCAACATTGCATTATTTACCTGATGTCTTGCGAGACTATTTTCAAGATGGCAGCGATTTTGGCGTTCAGATGACTTATGCTGTCGAAGAAGATCAGCCTTTAGGTACAGCTGGCTGTGTGAAAAACATTGCCGAACTTCTTGATGAAACTTTTTTAGTCATTAGCGGCGATAGCATAACAGATTTTGACCTGACGGCTGCGATCGCATTTCACAAACAAAATAAGTCAAAAGCTACTTTGATTTTAACCAGGGTTCCCAACCCGATTGAATTTGGAGTCGTGATTACTGATGAGGATGCCCGGATTCGGCGATTTTTAGAAAAACCCTCTAGTAGTGAAATTTTTTCTGATACCGTTAACACTGGTACTTACATTCTCGAACCAGAAGTTTTGGAATATCTGCCAGCAAATGTTGAATGTGACTTTTCCAAAGACTTATTCCCTTTACTACTAGCAAAAGATGAGCCAATGTACGGTTACATTGCTCAAGGTTACTGGTGTGATGTCGGTCACTTAGATGCCTATCGTGAGGCTCAGTATGATGCCTTGGATCGGAAAGTGCAATTAGATTTTGCCTACAAAGAAGTTTCCCATGAGTTATGGGTAGGCCAAAATACTTACATTGACCAGACGGCTGTAATTGAAACCCCAGCAGTGATTGGTGACAATTGCCGGATTGGGGCAAGAGTCCAGATTGAGGCAGGAACCGTAATTGGGGATAATGTCACTATTGGTGCTGATGCTAGTCTCAAACGTCCCATAGTGTGGAATGGGGCATTTATTGGCGATGAAGCACATCTTTCTGCCTGTGTAATTTCCCGTGGCACTCGTGTAGACCGCCGCGCCCATGTATTAGAAGCTGCTGTTGTGGGTTCGCTTTCCACTGTGGGAGAAGAAGCCCAAATTAGTCCTGGTGTACGTGTTTGGCCCAGTAAAAAGATTGAGTCAGGAGCAGTTTTAAACATTAACTTAATTTGGGGAAACACCGCCCAACGAAATTTATTTGGGCAACGTGGTGTCCAAGGATTAGCTAATATCGACATCACCCCAGAATTCGCTGTGAAATTGGGATCTGCTTACGGTTCAACTTTGAAACCTGGTTCTAAAGTAACGGTTTCCCGCGACCAGCGTAATGTTTCTCGGATGGTGACGCGATCGCTCATTGCTGGTTTAATGTCTGTAGGTATTGATATTCAAAATCTCGATGCCACAGCTATCCCCATTGCCCGCACAGTTATACCCACAATGTCGGTAGCTGGTGGTATCCACGTCCGGGTACATCCCGATCGCCCTGACTACATTCTGATTGAATTCATGGATGCCAAGGGCATTAATATCTCCAAAGCCCTGGAAAAGAAAATTGAAGGGGCTTACTTTAAGGAGGATATGCGGCGGGCGCTAATTCATGAAATTGGCGATGTATCTTATCCCAGCCAAGTCATGGATCGCTACTGCACTGCTTTTGAGAAACTGTTGCACGTTCATACACTCCGCAACAGTCGCGCCAAAGTGGTGATTGATTATGTTTATGCGGTATCCGGGGCAGTTTTACCCCAAATGTTGGATAAATTTGGTGCTGATGCAGTCGTACTGAATGCCAGTGTCAATAAAAGTGCGATGTCAATCACCGATCGCGAAGGATTGCTGACTCAGTTAGGTCATGTAGTGGAGGCATTGAAAGCTAACTTTGGGGTGCAAGTATCCGCTAATGGAGAACAGCTAATTTTAGTTGATGAATCAGGCTACCCAATTCGTGGGGAAATGTTAACAGCACTGATGGTAGACATGATATTAACTGCTAACCCCAGAGGGACAGTAGTTGTACCAGTTCATGCTTCCAGTGCTATTGAACAAGTTGCCCGTCGCCATGATGGTAGAGTGATTCGCACTAAAGCCAACCCTACAGCTTTAATGGAAGCTTGCCAAAAGAATCCGAATGTGGTGTTGGGAGGTAGTGGAGATACTGGTTTTATTTTCCCGCAACTGCATCCGGGATTTGATTCCATGTTCTGCATTGCGAAGATCATTGAGATGTTGACTATACAGGAGCGATCGCTTGCTGCTGCGCGGTCAGAATTGCCCCGTGTAATTCACAAAAGTTATACAGTCCGTTGCCCGTGGACAGCTAAAGGTGCTTTGATGCGTTACTTGGTAGAAACTCACCCAGCCCAAAATCTAGAATTAATCGATGGAGTGAAAATTTGTCAACCTTACGATGACAGTTGGCTGCTAGTTTTACCAGATGCCAGCGAACCACTGGTGCATTTGTATGCAAATAGCAACGATCGCGAATGGGTAGATGAGACTGTGAGAAACTACCGCACCCGTGTTCAGTCGTTTGTAGAAAGACAACAAGAATATCAACCAACCGAAGTGTAATTCGTAATTAACCGCTTATAGACAGAGGCGGGCAAGATGCCCGCCCCACAAGATTGGATAATTGATTTATTGGAAGTCCCTAAGTGCATTTAGCCATTAGGTTAAGCATTTTTTCTCTTCTCTCTGTGTCCTCTGCACCTCTGCGGTTAGTTAAAAAAGTTGACTTTGATAAAGAGTTTTAGCCTTAACTGAACCGTATTGATTTATAGTCTGCTAGCGCCGATTTGCTTTTAGAATTCTCCAGCTAAGGCTGCAACACACCGTTCGCAAATTAGGGGATGTTCTGCTGATTCTCCCACATGAGTAGAGTAGTTCCAACAGCGATCGCATTTTTGCCCGTCTGCTTTTACAACATCAATAGTTGTTATTTTCTCAGCACCTAACAATTTAGCTACTTTTATCTCTTCTTCTGCCTCTTTAAGAGGGAAATCTACTAGTTCAACTTGAGATACTAAAAACAGATAACGCAACTCATCTACCCCATTACTTTGGTCAATAGAATGGGGGTTAAGTGATTGTAACTGTTTACGCAGTTCCAAATTTGAGACATATAACAAAACCTTAGCTTCCAAAGAAGATCCAATTTCTTTCGCTACTCGAAGATTCTCTAAACTTCCATTAACATCAGTACGAATTTTTCGTAATTCTGACCAAAATTCCGCTAAATCTGGATTACGCCATTTTTCCTCAACCTGCACCCAACCGGCTTCAAACACCGATTTGTAAGGTGTTTTGTAAGGGAGATATTGCCAGATATCTTCGGCAGTGTGAGATAACACTGGTGCGATCGCTCGTGCTAAGTTATCTAAAGCTATTTTCAGCACTGTTTGACAACTGCGACGACGGAAAGCATCTTTTGCACTGATGTACAATCTATCTTTGGCAACATCTAAATAAAAGTTGGATAAATCCACCACGCAGAAATTCTGCACTGTTTGGAAGAAACGGAAGAATTGGAAACTCTCAAAGGCTTCGGTTACTTCCTCAAATACCTCAGTTATGCGGTGCAGCATATAACGGTCAAGTTCTGGCAATTCCTCAAAGGGAACTGCATCTTTTTCCGGGTCAAAATCATACAAGCTACCCAGCAAAAACCGCGCCGTATTGCGAATCTTACCCCTAACATCATTCATCTGCTTAATGATGTTTTTCCCAATGCGGACATCGCCGGAGTAGTCTACCGATGATACCCACAATCGCAACACATCTGCACCGTAAGCCGGTTCTACTTTTTGATTTTTTCCGCCTTCAATGATTGTATTTGGGTCAACCACATTTCCTTCAGACTTACTCATCTTTCGCCCTTGTTCGTCCAAAGCGAAGCCGTGAGTTAGCACAGTTTTGTAAGGTGCAATGTCATTTACCGCTACACTGGTGAGCAAGCTGGATTGAAACCAACCGCGATGTTGGTCGGAACCTTCTAAATATATGTCAGCAGGGTAGCGTAACTCTGGACGCTGTTGAACGACAGCAGCCCAAGATGAGCCAGAATCAAACCATACATCCATTGTGTCTGTACCCCGGCGGTACGACTTACCATTATTACGATAAGATTCTGGTAATAATTCCTTAATTGATAATTCCCACCAAGCATCAGAACCTTTTTCGGCAATAATTCCTTGAACGTGGTTGATAACTTCCTCATTCAGCAGTGGTTCTCCCGTCGCTTCATCGTAGAAAACAGGAATGGGTACACCCCAAGCACGTTGACGAGAGATACACCAATCGGAACGTTCTGCCACCATTGGCGTGATGCGATTTTCACCTTGGGCTGGAATCCATTTTACAGTGGCGATCGCCTTTAATGCTTCTTCTCTAAATCCTTCCACGGAAGCAAACCATTGTTCAGTGGCGCGGAAAATCGTTGGCTTCTTCGTCCGCCAATCATAAGGATACTTGTGGGGGTATGGTTCTTCTTTCAACAAAGAACCAGCCGCACTTAATGCATCAATCACCGCTTGATTCCCATCACCCAGAACATTCAACCCCGCAAATTGTCCCGCTTCTTCGGTAAAATTGCCATTGTCATCTACTGGTGCAAGGATGGGCAAACCGTACCGTTGACCAACAATGTAATCTTCTTGACCGTGACCGGGTGCAGTGTGTACTAACCCCGTACCTGATTCAGTAGTGATGTAATCACCGCCGACGACAATCGGACTTTCGCGGTCAAATAGAGGATGACGATAAGTAGTATGTTCTAAATCATTCCCTTTGAATGTGGCTTTTACGGTTAACTTAACTCCCAAGGTTGAAGATAAACGTTCTACTAAATCAGCAGCAACAATGAGATAGCGGAACCTCACCCCCTCAGTCCCCCTCTCCGTTAACGGAGAGGGGGAAGCCACTTCTTCACTCCCCCTCCCTGCAAGCAGGGAGGGGGTTGGGGGGTGGGGTTCCACTTCCACCACTGCATAATTCAAATCTGCATTCACCGCCACAGCCAAATTTGCCGGAATAGTCCAAGGTGTAGTCGTCCAAATAGCCACACCCAAATCTGACTGATATTCTGCCAACAGTGGTTTTACAGCTGACGCCAAACTTGTGATTGCAAAAGCTGCATAGATACTGCGGGAAACGTGACCTTCTGGATATTCCAACTCAGCTTCAGCTAAAGCGGTTTTAGAACTGGGACTCCAGTGAACCGGCTTCAAACCGCGATAGATGTAGCCTTTTAAGAACATCTGACCAAATACGCCAATTTGAGCCGCTTCATATTCCGGCTTTAGAGTTAGATAAGGGTTTTCCCAATCACCCCAAATACCGTAGCGTTTAAAATTATTGCGCTGGTCGTTTACCGTCGCTAGTCCAAATTCTTTCGCTTTTTGGCGCAGTTGTAAAGGTGTTAAATTTTGCCGTTCTGCTGACTTCATGTTCTGCAAAACTTTTAACTCAATTGGCAATCCGTGACAATCCCAACCAGGAACGTAGCGAACTTTACGCCCTTGTAACATTTGGTAGCGGTTAATAATATCTTTGAGAATTTTATTTAAGGCATGACCAATATGGAGTGAGCCATTAGCGTAGGGGGGCCCATCGTGCAGTATAAATAATTCGCCGGGGTTATTTTCAAAGAGGCGATCGTAAATTTTATTTTCTTCCCAAAATTTTTGGATTTCAGGCTCGCGCTTGATGGCGTTTGCCCGCATATCAAAGTTAGTCTTGGGTAGGTTTACAGTATCTTTGTAACTTCCTGATTCGGTCACAGTCTCATGCCTAGAATTAGGTGTGCAGGTTTTATTAATTATAGAAGATGGCATGGAAACCAAAATTCCCTATTTGAACGTGAGTTCGATAAACCTCTCCCTACCTTGAATTTTCGTTCAAATTTCTCTCCGATTGGGAGTAACAAATCCTCTACGCATATTTTTGTCAGAGTGAGATTTATTAATAAATATATGGATATGGGGCTGCGGCAAGACTTGTGCGTACACCGTAGCCAACTCGCAAAGGGGCGGTTTTGCATTGTAAAACCAGGGAGAGGTTTATAGACGATTAATCAGAAATTTTGCGGAGATTGAGAGTTAATCGACATAAAGTAGTATACTTTTTTGGGTTCGCCTAAAGCTATCAACAAGTTTCGTCTAAAAACCAAAAATTTTGGGGTTGCTCTAATGCTAAGTCCTGTAATAACAGTCAGTATCTTTCAAAAACAACCCGATCCTAAAGCATTCTCAGCAGGTGAAGTCATCTTTGAAGAAGGACAGTCTGGTGATAAAATCTACGGCATTCTGGAAGGAGAGGTAGATATATTAGTCAATGGCAAGGTTGTAGAAACCATTGAAACGGGCGAAGTTTTTGGTGTTGGGATACTTGTAGGAGTGCAAAATAGAACTTACACAGCCATTGCTAAGGTGGATAGCAAACTAGCTTTCCTTAATCACGAAGGGTTTCTCTTTGCTGTTCAGGAAACACCCATGTTTGCTATACAGGTGATGAAAAGTTACTCAGAGCGTTTGAGTCGCTTGCAGCGTATGGTCTAAATCATCTCAGTCGGCATAAGTACCAAAACTAATCAGAATCTGCCACTAATTTTGCCTCCTTTTTAGAAGGCCATAGATATATTCTCTCGCTTGGGGAGTTAAAAGTCAGTATTCAGAGAATTCTAGATGCTGGCTTTTGACTCCTGATTTATATAAAGTGAAAGGTGCAAAATTTACCGGAGTTAGCAATGGCGCGTAAACGCTTGATTATCGAGATGGGGATGGGAATTGATCAGCATGGACAAGAACCGACTGTAGCAGCATCTAGGGCAGTACGGAATGCGATCGCTCACAATGCCTTACCTGGTGTTTGGGAGGTTGCAGGTTTGAGTCATCCCAATGAAATGATTATAGAGGTTCAGGTAGCAGTGCCATACCCAGAACAAGTTAGAGAAGAAGAAGTACTCGCTGTATTACCATTTGGGCAAAAAACCCTCACCGTAGAATTTGGAGGGATGATCGTTCAGGGGCGGGCGATTCCCGAACTCAATGATAAAAATGACGAAATGTTGATTGCGATCGCAGCTGTTACAGTTCTGATCGAAGATGAGTAGCTGAGGTAATTCCTTCCTCTATAAACAAATCACTAATTGAAAGATAGAAAAGTTATTAAGTGATTTGAGCGCCTACTTTATTTGTGGCGGCGCTATTTTTAATTGTCAAGTATATTTGCTGATTACTTTATCAAAAAGCCCCATTTCTTTATAAAAATTCCCGTTTACTTTCTCAAAAGACTTAAATACTTTCTCAAAATGAGCTTTGACTTATTCAAACCCCAGTTTGCTTACTCATTTTGGTGTTTTCCGCAAGTAAAATGAGCTTTGACTTATTCAAACCCCAGTTT
>NZ_JBALDU010000096.1:0-79552 GCF_036917235.1 Nostoc sp. | reverse complement strand
AAGACACTCAAGAAATACTGATGAAAGACTTACACACAATTACCGTCACTCTCGAAAGCATATAACCGCTTGATGAATCGCCATTGTTGCGATCGACACGTAACCAAAATAACGCAAATTTCAAACCATGAATTCAGATGCTTCTCTTCAACCACAATCCAATCCGGATTGGAAATTTTACCTGACTTGGCATTCCTGCGAATATTCAAAAGCACTGATTGATAAAGCTTTGTCAATTATGAGTAAGCAGGAATTCCCAAATGCAGAGCTTTATGAAGAAGCAAGAGAACTGATATTAAGTGCCTCTAGGTTTTTGGCAGAACAAGGACATTTGATGTAGAACCGCCTGACGATCGCAACTGCGATCGCGCTAACCACAGCGCGGGCTACCTGACACAGTAGCCGAAACGGTGGCAATAACGCCACCGTCGCGGGTTGTGTCCAAAGCACTCGTACAGTACATATCACAGCAGTTTAGGGCTTTTGGTTAGAATCAAGCTTTTAGGCTTTTTCTCCTTCACAAGCTCGGCTGCTGTAAGTGCGCTGTTCCCTCCCTATGCGCCACAATTCGCACTGTGGCATTGCCTTGAGAGTGAATTAGGCTCAACGGCCTTCGGGTGATTCATAGGCATTGCATCAGGGAAACAATAGAACCACCCAGAGGAGAACTGAATGATTAGAATTTTAGGACTTGATGTAAGCAAGTCCTCTGTTTCTGCTTGCCTATTAACTGAAAAGCCAGAAGTGCCACGTCAATTTTATTATGAATGTCCGTTCAATTGTTTTAGCGCCAATGCCCAAGGAATTAAACAGTTGTTGGAGCTAAAGCCGGACATTGCAATTATGGAGCCAACTGGAGTTAACTACAGCAAGATTTGGGGTACACATTTAGCACGAAGCGGGGTAGAAGTCCGGCTCGTGGGTCATAAAGAATTAAAAAATTACCGAGCCAATCAGCTTGCATTGCCTGATAAGGATGATGATGCAGATGCTTTGGCATTGGCTTGCTACTATTTTGATTACCACCCAGACCAACGCCGATTTCTTCAAATTCGCGATCGCGAAATAGTCAGAATTCGCGAGTTAGTGCTGAGGCTGGCGCACCTTAACCGCGTTCAGTCCCCGATCGTGAATCGTGCGCGTCAGGATTTGGCGTGGCAGTTTCCAGAAGTTGCACTAGTAAAGTCCCGGCGGGGTGAATCAGGTGATGTTCCCTTGCTATGGGGTTGGCTTGCTGGAATTCGGAAAAGTACCCGCTATGACCGCCTTTACAAAAAAACTGTGGGATTGGGCATTACCGACACTGTTCGAGAACACGCAAAACGCATCTGTGACCTCCAGCGTGAGGAACACGTCATCGAGGCAGAATTACGAGAATTGCTTACTGATTCTCGGTTTGACCATTACCGCACAGTTTTTAAGCAGTTTGGGTTTGGCGATCGGCTTTCTGCGGTGATTATTTCCCAAATTTACCCCATCGAAGGATTTTTAGATGCTTCGGGGAAGCCAGAAGTACGGATACTCAAGGGGCGAAACTCTAAAAAACCCACTAAGCGGCATCTTTCGTTGAGAAGATTTCAAAAAGCATTGGGGGAGGCTCCCTCAATGGAGCAATCGGGTGATAAAAAGAAAACTAAAGTTGTCGGTGGGTCTGACTTATGCCGGAAATCGCTCTGGCAGTGGGTGTATACCCGCATTGAACCGAAGCGATCGCGCCTCAAGAATGATATTGGTAAAACTTTGGGCGAACAGTTAGATACTGAAAAAGCGGCGGGTCGTCCAGTGAAACTGGTTAGGAATCGTGTTGCAGCCAAAGCAACGCGGTTCTTGTTCAGAGAATTAGTAAAATTCTGTCCAGTGGACGCGATCGCAAATCCATCGGACGATAAATTACTAGAGTGAAGGAGATATGCATCTGCAAAATCTTGGAGCGATAAGAGATAGCAAAGACAACAACGTTTTTGACACCACCGACTTTGATGAAGGCTATCTTGGCCCTTACGTTTGGGACTTGCGACGGATGGCAGTCTCCATTCTGTTGGTAGCTAAAAAGAATGGTCTTAACTCAACTGATGCTGAGGATGTTGTGCGAAATTTCTTGGATGCTTACTTCAATAAGATGAATGACTTTAAGGGAAGCAATGATGAACTGTCATACCGTTTAGAATCCAGCAATACGAACGGTGTGGTCAAAGATTTAATTCAAAAGGGATCACAGAAGAGCCGTTCTAAGTTTTTAAAAAAGTATACAGTGCTAAATAACAGTAACAATCGCCTCTTCAAGACAGCCTCAAAACTCCAGCCTGTGTCCAGCAGCACTTATTCTGACATTGTTGGGGCTATGAGCAGCTATATCGCCTCAATCCCTATCAGTAAGCGCTACAACGACAGTTACTATACTCTCAAAGACATTCGGCTTAAATTAAGTTCAGGTGTTGGTAGTCTTGGGAAGTACCGATATTACTTGCTGATTGAGGGGCCAAGTTCAGCAACCGACGACGATTGCATTTTAGAGATGAAGCAGGAAGGCAGTAGCGCAGTTGCGATCGCATCTCCAGGTCTGCTGCCGAGTTCAGTCTACGGAAACCAAGAAGGGGCAAGGGTGGCAATCACTACGAAAGCGATGTTATCCAATCTCGATCCCTTGGTTGGCTATACTACTGTCAGTAGAATCCCCTTTATGATGCGTGAAAAATCACCCTACCAAGTGGACTTTGACTATAAGTTGTTAACCAGTAAGTCAAAATTCATGGATGCGATGGGGTACGCAGGGAAGGTGGTTGCAAAAAACCACGCAATCTCCGATCGAGACTATGATGCTGCGATTATTCCTGTCAGTGTTGATAAAGAAGTGACTGATATTGTGAGTGGTAATAAAGGTGTATTCAAAGACGAAATTTTTAACTTTGCAGTGGACTATGCAACTCAAGTCGAATATGATTACACAAGTTTTGTAGATGCTTATAAACAAGGGGTGAAACTCTACTAGAACATTGATTCAGTATTCAGAGATTGTTTTAATCTACACCAACATCAAATAATTGCTCTAAGAGGGTGTTTGAAAAGCGACTAGAAGTCACGGCTACACAGACTTGTGTTGAGCGGAGTCGAAATACAAAACCCACCTACGTGGGTTAAAGAGTTTGATTTTGTGTTAGTCCGCGCAGGCGGACTTTGCTTGTGTAGCCGCGATTTCCAATCGCTTACAGCCAAGCGCGATCGTATTGAACAGGCCAGAGTTTATCGTGTCCAAGCTGTTTGGCT
Organism: Nostoc sp.; assembly: GCF_036917235.1. Lineage (GTDB taxonomy): Bacteria > Cyanobacteriota > Cyanobacteriia > Cyanobacteriales > Nostocaceae > Nostoc. Next base: position 76,288 of record NZ_JBALDU010000096.1, on the reverse strand, counting down.
GCCAGATGTGGCCAGTAAGGATTGCGGAGTAGTTCGCGTCCTAAAAGGACTATATCAGCGACTTCTGTACGAATAATCTCGTCAGCTTGTTCAGGGGATGTAATTAAACCCACGGCTCCTGTATGAATATTAGCTTCGCGGCGGATGCGTTCGGCAAACTGAGTCTGATAACCAGGTTTAATTGGGATATGAACGCCCGGTATGATACCGCCTGATGAAGTGTCGATCAGATCGACTCCTAAAGATTTGAGTTTGTCACTTAAAGCAATACTTTGATCAATGTCCCAGCCATCATTATCTACCCAATCGGTGGCAGAGATGCGTACCCAGAGTGGATGTGTCTGGGGCCAAACTTCTCGGACTGCTTGAACTACTTCTCTGAGCAGACGAGTCCGGTTTTCAAAGCTACCACCATAATCATCTTGACGGTGGTTAGAAAGGGGTGAGAGAAATTGGTGCAGTAGATAACCGTGGGCAGCATGGATTTCAACTACCTTAAAACCAGCTTGTAGAGAACGTTTGGCAGCTTCGACAAAGGCGTTAATAACTTCTTGAATTCCCTCAAGACTGAGGGCTTCTGGAACTGGGCTATCTTGGCTAAAAGCGATCGCACTACTCGAAACTAAGGGACGCCAACCTTCCTGAGATTCATCTAATGCTTTCCCTCCTTTACTCGGTTTGGCAGTGCTGGCCTTTCTACCTGCATGAGCAAGTTGAATACCTGCAACAGCGCCAAAGTTATGAATTAATGCCACAGTCTTGGCTAAAGTTTCGATATGTGAATCTGACCAAATTCCCAAATCTTGCGGGCTAATGCGTCCACGCGGCTCCACGGCTGCCGCTTCTGTGAACACTATACCTGCACCGCCAACTGCGCGAGAAGCTAGATGAATAACGTGCCAATCATTAGCATATCCATTTGTACTGGAATATTGACACATCGGTGAAACGGCGATGCGGTTGCGAAAAACAACTTCACGAATCTTAAATGGTTCAAATAGATGTGCCATTGATATTAATTCCTTCTCTTGCTACGTAAAATAAATTGGGGAGGGATTTGCAGCATGAATTCGATTTCGCATTATTTTGCATTAATTAAATAGAGAAGTCAAAAATCAGAACGCAATCAGTGGGGAATTTAGATCGACCACTTGATAATTTCCCACCAAATTCAAAATTTGGTGGGAGACTTAAACCCTTACTCTCAGAGCCGAATTTACCGCCGTAGGTGTAGCAGTAGTTCTTGCGTAGGGCAGTATTCCTCCAGCCGACGCTCTCTACGAGACACTGCGCGTAGCTTGCTTCTCTGTAAAAGTATGCGGACTCGCTACCGCTACGCTATCCTGCCTTACGCAAGAACTACCTCTTTTGTTAAATATTTGTTGAATGACTAGAGTCATCATAGAGATTTGGATAAATAGGCTGATCGTCAGGCTTTTGAGACTGCAATTCCCAGATATCGCGTTTTCCTCGTTCTTGATCCACTAATAACTGTAGATGATCTGGTAATTTAGTCGTTTGCGAAATTGACCAAATATCTTCACCAAATAATTCTTTTTCAATTTTTCCAGAAAACATGATTTGACCTCCATGAATGTTCAGTTTTAAGTTTAGTAACTCCTCATTTAGGAAAGACGAAGTAACAAAATTGTCATTCTTCATTCTTTCGCTATCTTTAAAATACAGGTACTATTCGCCCTTAATACTGCTTGTTAATAAAATCTCTAACTTGTGCATTGTTAAGTAACTTTTTGTTACGGATATTATCGATGGTATCGCGTCCTGTGAGGGCAATAATCCGTTGAAAAAAGGCGATTGCATGAGCGCGATCGTTACCAAATTTGTCTACTCAAAATTAAATGCAAATCCAGGGTCAGAAATCAGCAAAATTGCCTGACTAGCAGCTTACAGAATAGATTTCTTGCATAAATCAAATGTCCTCACCCTCAATCTCTCTCCCAAGCTGGGGAAATTACGTATCAAGCGCATATAATCATGAGCTTCTTATAGCGCGACGATTAGGACGCCCTTCATCATTTACGAGGCAACCATTACCAGAAGGTGCTGTTGCTCCACTGGTACCGCAGTCGCCTTTATCTACGAGTATCATTCTTACCCCTTGAGCAGCAGCATTCCAAGTTGCCCAAGTTGCTGATGGGCCACCGCTTTTGATTAGAACATCAGTCTCTAAATTCAGTTGCGAAGTCGAACTATTACCTGACTCAGATTGATATGTACTCACGATTACATCTCCTAAAAAGTTTACTTGGCACTAATTTTTGAGTTTATTGGCTAACCCACCTAATTCTCTATAAAATACAAAAAGTGTATCGGACTACCGTAGTATATAGTTATGAGATTTACATAGATTGTGCTAAAAAACAAGAGGCTATTAAAATTTATTGATATTCCTCTTGAATAAAATGCAGCCTGTGGCGAAAACTTTCTTAAAAAAGTAAAGGACAAGAACTATACTTGTCCTCAATGGTTAAAATAATATATTCTGCATCGAATAAGAGTTAAATGAGACAGGGTAAAACTTTTAGCTTAACAAGCTTGCTATGCATATTATAGTTAATGTAAAACTAGTATTTGATTTTTGAAATGCACGTAGTGGACTGTCTAGGCAAAATAGTGCATTAGACGTAGGTTGGGTGGAGCGGAGCGCAACCCAACATATAGGAATCCTATCTGATTTCTGAACAGAATTTCAGATGAAACCCTGATGAGATGGGCTTTTCAGTTTCAGTATTTTTTCAAAAATCAAATCGGAGTCCTATAGTTGCTCAATTAAAACTTCACGAAATAAGTATTTGTTGGTAATGTTTGGGCAGTTCCTACGTTTGTAGCCAAGTCATTTCTTTTATTATCTGTTTTGATTACTGCAAACTTATCAGTAAATAGCAATACTTCACCATTTCCCGGTGTTACCCAAGCGTGGCGAGTCATTAGGTTTTTGGAGACAACTAAAAGAGATGCATCTCCACGGTAAGGCGAGATGGGTTTACCCATGAAGGTTTGATTATCTCTATTGGCGATCGCATAAGCAGCAGAAGAACCCACAAAAATTTTACTGCCATCTGAGTAAATAGTTTTAGGAAAATTGCTACTGCCGTCTCCCATCCCCGCACTTGTAGGCCTTCTTGGAATACTTAGCTGTCCACCCTCCACAGTAAAATTAGTCAGATTAACAGTTCCTATATATACCTTTGTTTCGTCACGGGTTTGTGCAGCATTGGTATAGGAGTCTGTTGTTACCAAAGTCTTTGTTAATAAGTCTTTGCCATTCCACCTATAGATTGAGTTACCCCCATAAACTGAACCAAGGACATAAAGCTTGTCTTCAACAATATGTAATCGGTTAAGTCTTGTGTCTGCCATATCGTGAGCAAGATCGGCAGAATTGTAGCCCCAAAGCTTACCTTGATTATTTCCTGCTAAATTTGCCAAAGCAAATATTTTTGCTCCGTCGAAAACCATCCGGTAGAGAAAAGCTATCTGGACGGGAATACCTAACCTCTTTTGTTGCTGGTAGCCACTAGTGTAGAGATACCCGTTTTTATACTCAAAATCCATTACCTCAGTTACGCCATAACTCTGTTTGGCTTTAAAGTTGAGGTTTTTGTCATAAATTGATAGGGTATTTGCAGACTGGTAAATAATCCAATTTTGCAAAAATTTTACCCGTGTCTTTAAATTAGCTGTATTGCTAACTATTTTTTGCCTAGTTCCGTCAGTTTTTATTTTTACTAGTCCTGTTGGAACAGCTAAGACATAAGTTTTGCCGTCAATTGCTACAATGTCACGAGCATCGTAATTAGAGTTTGGGATTAGTTTTTTCGTCCCATTACTTTCTACTTCCCATACACCTTCAGTATTGATGACCGCAACTTTGCTGCCGTTAGTGCAAGCTGCTCTTGGCGAAGAAATATTAAGATATGTAGCTAAAGCGGGGGTAGAATAATCAAACATTGTACAGTTCCGATAAAGTGGACTGAAAAATATTGGCGCTCAATTAAGAGAAAAATTTTGGGTGTTTTTGCGCGTTTTTAACCTAAACTCGTCTTCAAAAGTGCAAAAAATATCGGCTACGGTAAACTCAAACTCAAAGGTTGAGTAATCCGCAAAATATGCATATCTGCAAACATCGGTAAAATTAGAATTGAGTTGTTTGTGGTTATGTCGTAGCGATAACCTGTTAATTGGAGAAAAGTAACTTCAATTAATTTGCCTCTGAGCCTGCTTTCTAATTCAACAAATACTTCACCGAGACTTTCTGCCCCAGCTCACCCATCTGCTTTAACATCCCCTCAATCTTTTGCATAGCTAGAGATGAAGGCTTGGCATGTCTTTTCTCCCAACGGTTTACCGTCGAATAAGTTATACCTAAAGATGCTGCAAACTGTTCTTGGGTAAGACTAGTTATGCCACGAAATTCACGGATGAGCTTTCCAACTTCCGGTTGCTTGATTAGCAAAGGTTTCTTAATGGTCATTTAGCTAAGAACGCACCTGTTAATCTGGCGAGTGATATGTATTTCGCTACATCCTATTGGGGCTAATGCTGAATTGATAGGCGAAAATATACTAGAATTTTTATACTTTCTTGATTTGCTAACCAAGTAATTACACGTCGGTAGATACGGTATTTCCTAATGAAACTCCCAAGGAATCACATTACGCAACGAAATAAGCATCCTGTTGTCAAGAAGCAGTTAAAATCAATATCTGTTGAAGAAGAAGTCAGAATGGGCTAAACCTTAGCTATCCGCTAACAGGAGTCAGAATCAGGCTATTACCATTGTGAAAAAGGGTATTTTACTAAATTGCTGTTGAAATATCTGGAGTCATCAGAAACTTCTTGTCCAATCCAGTTCGGTAATTCAATTTGCTGATTTTCATCAGTGAGTTCAACTTCTGCTAATATCAGTCCTTTATTAACACCATCAAACTCATCTATTTCCCAAATCAAACCACCAGACTCTATTTTATATCTGGTTTTTTCTATAAAGGGACGTTGACATAATGTCTCAAGTATTTCTTGAGCATCTTTAACAGGAATAGGATATTCAAACTCTAATCTCGAATATTTAATATTAGGGCCTTTAATGGTCAAATAACTTTTTTCACCTACTATACGTATACGTACAGTTGCTTTGTCTTGTGTAGCAATGTATCCTTGACGATATACACTACCTTCAGCTAATCCTCTCCAGTTATCTCCTCTCACTAAATATTTACGCTCTATTTCTTTCGCCATTTTATTTACCAAATTCTCTGCTTTTTTATATCACAAATAATATAACAATCCTAAATCTATTTACAACAATGTGTGTGCAAGTATTACAAATTAGAGTGAAGTTGCTGAAGTATTAATATTGACTTGATAATTAGCGATCGCTTCTACTGTAGTACGATAATTTACATTGTGATGACAATTTGATGCTATCTGCACTAAGCGATTGCAACTAGCAGTAAATTCGTCATTTTATCCCACTTATTTCAAGGTGCAGCAAATTGAAAAGACTTTTAATCCACCATACCTATGCTCAATCACTAGCCCTGAATTAAAACATTTGTATAAGAACTCACAAAATTTTCTTGTTTAATTTGTTCTTTTGCTAAAGCCAATGCTTGATGAGCATTTTTAAACTGTGTTTCATCTGTAAATTTATGCTCAAAATTCTTTAAATAAGCTTCCAGATACCGAATACGTAAGTGTGGGTCGGCCGGATTCTGAAGAAAAGGGAGGTCAGCTTCAACCATGAACCGGATAGCCAACAAGGGGATGGGGCTACGAAGTGGACGAAAATTTGGGTTGTGCAGACCAGGACTTTCATTACGTTTATGAAATTCTCCTATCATCAGTCCTGACTCAACAAACAAAGGTTTAAGTTTTTGTTGGACACTATCTACTACTTTAGAAGCGTCTTCTATATGGATGTCAGGAAAAATAAGTAAAAAAGCTTTATTAATTGCTAATTCCTGCTCTTTAACATCTATTTGCAGAAATATATCTCGATAGCGTCCAACAATTTCTTCTAATTGTTCTGGATACAAATCTTTTGTGTGAATAACTGCTAAACGAATACTATTTGATTTGAGGGAGTAAGGTACAAAAGGGCAAACTGCGCCGGGTCTACCTAAGTTAGGATGAGACCTTCCTAAAAAATTTTTCACCCACTCCATAATTTCAATTAAGGCAGAAAGGTCTTCGTGTTGCTGGAGTTGTTCAATTTCACGAGTTGTATAGAGTTGCATAAGCTTGAGTGAAATGGAATAATTGTTTAATTCTGAATCCCAAATTAGTTTTACCTACATATGTATTGTAAAACTAATTATTTAAGTAAATAAAACAAGCCCTTTGTTGTTGATTTTTGGTTCATCTGTGGCTTGCAGAAGATAACAACGATCTCCCATTTGGTTTTGTGGACTTAAGGTAAGTTACCTCAATACATACACAAACATATTTCGCATCAAATAACTTGTTTTCATTTGTTTTGAAATTAGTTTGTAATATGTTAGCTTCAGAACTAATATTTGAATCTTGAAATACGTGTAGGGTGTGCTACAGTTTGCTAACACACCCTACAATTAATTGACAGAATTTTTCAAAAATAATTTACGAATTCTATAGGATACGTATGTATCATCATTATTCGGCATCTACTCCTAGTTTTTTACACTCTTAAGCTTCTGTTATTTTTATGAATACATTATAAATTTTATGTGTAAATAGTTATTTTTACTATGAAAATTTGGTGTAGATTTAACAGCAACTTTAGGGCTACTATCAAGGCAATACACTTGTAGTAAATAAAAAGTTTACATAGAATTGCTACAAGGCTAATTGTATAAGCTGTATATTAATCTACAGCATATTTGGTTTCAAAATAAAAATCAAAGGGGGAGGCAGAATCAGCGGCGACTTCTACCGTTTATATCCCTATTCTTAAGTAAGCTACTCACAAAATTAAATATTTTAGGACTTACAGTACTATACCAATTAACCATAATATGCATTGAGTCAAATTTATATTTACGGTGCTGATTGCAACCCCGATTTTGTTGCATATTTACTGTTCTGGGTGTTAGACATGGCTCCAAAGCCCAAAATTAGTATAGTCAATATGTATGATACGTAAGCCCTATATTTGTTTAATTGGAAGTCGCTTATTTCTCAACAAATTCTTTCACCACTGCCATAGCTTCAGGAGGAATCTGCGTAATTAGACGGAATGGAAATGCGGCAGTTGAAGCAAACTGAGCATAGTCTGGTGTCAGGAAGATAGCATAGTTTTTAGCTTCTGGAGTCATTTGTGCAGCAAAGGCCAAGGTTAGAGCTTTAACGTACTTGCGAACATCTGCTGCTTTTTCACCGACAACTTCACCGCCACTAATCGGTGTATTTGGTTGTCCGATCTGATCCAAAGTCTTACTGGGGTCTTTTACACTGAGATGAGTACCCCCAATTATACCAACTAGCCATTTTGGGGATGGGATTTTTTCAAATCCGACAATTTGTTCAGTTAAAGCTGGGGTGGTTTTATCAGCGGAACCTGCTAACACGATGGTAGGAATTTGTATCTTAGTTAACCCGGTTTCACCAAACATCAGAGAAGTTGTGGGATTGAGAGCGATCGCTTGTTTGATTCTGGGATCTCGTAGTTGATAGCTATTTTCTGGTAGTTCTTGAGCGATGCACTGTATATTTTCTCCCAAACTCAAGCTAGTTAAGTTCTTTTTGCAGCGTTGTTTGAGATGCTCTAGTTGCAACTCGGCCCCAGCAAGTGCTAAAGCTGTAGCACCACCAAAAGAATAGCCAACAACCATCGCGTTTGTGGTTGCAAGTTTCCCTTGCAGGGGATGATTAGCTGTTTGGTTGAGTTTTTCTAATTCGTCGAGGACAAAACTAATATCTTGAGGACGATACAAAAACTCTTGAGGCTTCATGACTCTGGTTTTGCCTTGAAATGCTAGGTTAACATTTGCCTCATTACTACCGGGATGTTCTAAAGCTGCTACGACATAACCGTGGGATGCTAAATGTTCTGCTAGGTAACGCAAGTCCGTGCGGACTGACGCAAAACCGTGAGAAAAGACAATTACGGGTTTGTCGGGAGTTGCAGCAGTTGACCAGTAAATATCAACTGGGATTTGGCGTTGGCGCTTTTGGTCATTCAGACTTAAGTTGAGGATTTTTACTTGGGCGCTTCCTGGTTGGCTAGGATCGAAAGGGAAAGCAATCTGCGGTGTTCTCGGATGTGCTGTTATGGGGTCGAGTTGGGGAGCGATCGCTAACATAAATTGCTGGGTACGCCAAAAAGCTGTATTTAAATTCCCTGCAACAGCGAAAGCCCTTGGCAAATCAATTTCTAAGCGTTTACTGGGATAAGCAGCAATAAAACTCAGTATAGAAAGACCTTGCGGTGCATTAGAACCTAATACCAATCCTGCTCTCAGTGCTTGTACCCCAGCTTTGTCCTTTCGGGCTAAGGCTGTAGCAAAATCATTGAGAATGGTTGTACCAATCTGAGTATTAATTAACTTATCAAGTGTGACGACATTCATGGGTATATTCATGCCCAGCGCCCCTAAGAAGAAGCGGCGTTGTTCTTCAGATAAAGACTGTAAACTCCCAGGCAATTTTCCTGTTTCTACAGCTTTTTGCAACTCAGTAAGAGAGATGGATTCTGTAAATAAACCCAAACGCACAACAACTGTGTCAGCAGCAATGGCCGAAGTATTTACCCCGAACTGTGTAAGTGCGATAGCGCTAAAAAAACCTGCAACTGTTTTAAGACTTCTCCAACTTTTTCCCATAAACTTTTATACCAATTGTTACTTACGGGAATATAACGGATATTTGTGTATTTGACTACCCCAATAATTGTCTAGAAATAAAAGTAAATTTTTTCTTAACTTGATGGCAATGTCTACGATGGTCACGTAGCTCTGTCGTACCACTTGCCTACGGCACGCTCCACGAACGTGGAAGCAAGTTACGCGCAGCGCCTGTCTGCGACACGCTGCGCGAACGTAGAGAAGTACGGGCTACACCTAATGCTCTAATCTCCTCAAAGCATCTTGCCGATGCAAATAGAGCCATATTACAAGCATAACAAAAGTAACGAATTGTAGAATTCATCACAGATAAAAATTTGAGCATAAATCAGTGTTAACAGCCACAAAAGCTCGATTGTTTCTCAGCTAGGTTTAATACTGTAACGGAGCTACTAGAACAGGGGAAGCGATGCCTGCGGCGGTAAACTACGCATCTACAATCTGCAATTTTTTTGAGAGGAAAATTTAACCGACTGCTTAATGTTTTGTCTTTGCTCTTTAAAACGTTTTGCAGAGGTGTTGCAGGTGAATAGTCTGATTGCTGTAGCTGCACGATCGTTACTCATCAAATTTTACCAGCCGCATCAACAATTTTTCTTGGCTTTATGCGTCACAGACTCCCATATATTTTAATTTTTCTGCTCTCTCTGAGTATTATTACACTGTGGTGGCCTGTGAATGATTCTGATTGCAATTTCGAGGATTTTCTAGCATCAAAAACTACAAAATTCCAAGTACATGCTACTAAGGTTAGTGTTGAGCCGTGGCGTGGTCGTCACCATGTATATGGAATCTTTATGATTCCTGATGAATACAAACAAGCTCCATTTTTTGTGTTAACAGTCCAAGGTGCTGGTAGTTACTGTTCAAAACAATTTGGTCATAAACAAAACTTTGATGATATCTTTGCTGAACCAGGAACTTATCTGGTAAAGAAGCCGATTAGAACTCGAAAAACTCTACGGCTTATTCTCCAAGGTTTATATTCTCAGGTCAATGATAAAAATAATTGGACGTTGACTTTCCCGGAACCAAAAGCTAGTCAAGATAATTCATAATTCATCAGTTAGCTTGGTGGTTGAGTTTCCAAAACCTGGTCTTTTTCTAACAAGGCACTAGTCGCATTAACTACAATTTGTGCTGCTCCTGTGAAGAACGATCGCTCGATAGTCGCTGGCACATCGCTAGGTTTATGATAGTGCGGAGTGCGTAAATTTGCGGTATCTGTCACCAGCACAGCACCCACACCCTGATACCAAAACGGTGCATGGTCGCTGCGTAGGGTATCTGGTGTCAGTAAACCTTTAAAAGGAATTGGTAGTGTTAGAACTGCTGGCATTGATTCCTGTTTATTCAGCGCGATTGAGGGGATATTCTGTGAGTTTTGAAAGGCATTCAGTAAAGATAAATGTTCTGTATCACCGACTACTGCCAAAAAATCGCCCTTGTCGCTAGGTGGCGTAACAGGCAATCCAGCAGGGTATTTCTGACAACCAGGAGTGTAACAAGCGTAACCTACCATATCCATAACGATCGCTCCGCCTAAATTTTGCAAGCGTGCTTTCTGACTCACAAAAGCCTGACTACCCAAAAGTCCTGCTTCCTCTTGGTCAAAAAAAGCTAGCTGTAACGTCCGTGGCGTAGGACGAGAACCGAGCAACCGAGCTACTTCCAGCACTACAGCTACACCACTGGCATTATCATCAGCACCAGGGGAGGAGGCAACAGTATCGTAATGCGCTGCTACAAGAATTGCTTTCGCGGCTTTATTCGTTCCTAGACGTTCGGCAAAAATATTCACACCGTCAGAGAACTTTTCTAATTTAGGTTTCCAGCCAGCTTTTTTGAGTTCAGTTGTGATATAGGTGCGAGTTAGCGATCGCTCTTTTGTGGTGTAGCGCTGAAAATTCAACTTTTGGATATGCTTTAGCAGCTTGTCAGTAGACACTTGGGGAGTAATGTCAACTTCCCTTGATGGCTGTAGTTCGGGTGTTTTTACTGGAATCCGCTCAACAATTGTCGGTGAGAGATGTTGTTCAAAAAACGTGCTACCTCTGCTACCCAACACGGCAACCGTCATCAGCACCAACAGCATCAGCCAAATCCATTTTCTCATCTGATTTATCCTTGGCTTCCTGACTTAGGGTAGCGCAAATCCCCAAGCATCACTTTCCAGGATTGCTTCGGTTAAGGTTTTTTGATGAAAATTCTAGCGATCGCAAAGACGCGATAAATCTGGTTATTAGACCTCTTGCAAAAGTCCCTAACACCCCTCCCCGCTTGCCTACCGTGTACACACAAGTCGAATTTCTTCTTAAATCCCAAAGATTACCTACTTAATCGCAGTGATGGTTAGGGTGGGGTAAAACTAAAGCTAAAACCTTAGTAAATCAGTTTTCAGGTGAGGTTTTGAGAATTTATGCAATAAATATATTGAATTCGGGTGGTCATTTATTGAATTCGGGTGGTCGTTTATTGAATTCGGGTGGTCGTTTATTGAATTCGGGTGGTCGTTCATTGAATTCGGGTGGTCGTTCATTGAATTCGGGTGGTCGTTCATTGAATTCGGGTGGTCGTTCATTGAATTCGGGTGGTCGTTCATTGAATTCAAGCAGTGGTTAGGGTGGAGTAAAACCCAGATTCTTGAACAACTTCAGACTTGTGTATACACCGTAGGCTTGCGGGGAGGAGAACGTTTGCGTTAGCAAATGCGGGGTGGGGTTCTTTGTTTTTTATTTATGCAAGAGGTCTATTGTAGAGACGGCGATTCATCCCGTCTCTTGCTTGCGTTAACCTAACATTTGTCTCTTAACAAGAGCATGACCAGATTGCACATCAAACCAGTGAATATCTTCAGGGGGCAATGCTAGTGTAATATCCTCGTTACTCCAATTTTGGTCTGTTGGCAACAAAGCCCGTACCGTAATCGCTCCAGTTTGTGAACCTTCAACCTTGACACTTACCAAATAGTGCATACCCAAATTTTCCACTAAAAACACTCGCCCTTGGATAGTCTGGGTATCACCCGGTTGAGCAATGCGGACATTTTCTGGGCGGATTCCCAGAACAATCTGCGGTGGTACTGTTGGTATATCTGGGAGAAGTATTTGGAAATTACCCAGCAGCGCGTATTTTCCCTTACAAGGTAGAGTCAGCAAATTCATTTGCGGACTACCAACAAATCCAGCCACAAATAGATTAGCTGGATGGTTATAAATGCGGTCAGGGGGGTCAAGTTGCTGGACATAGCCATCGTTAAGCAATGCAACTTTCGTAGAGAGCGTCATCGCTTCGGTTTGGTCGTGGGTGACGTAAACAACTGGCACTTTTTGGGCGGCAAAAATTTGCTTGATATCGGCTCGGACTCTTTCCCGCAGTAGTGCATCCAGGTTACTTAAAGGTTCATCCAACAGGTACACATCGGCATTACGCACCAAAGCACGACCTACCGCAACCCGTTGCCGTTGACCTCCAGACATTTGTCCAGGCTTGCGGTTCATTAACTCTGCTAATCCTAAAACTTCTGCCACTTCTGCCACTCGCTGTTTAATTTCTGTCGGTGGGACTTTTTTCAGCTTGAGTCCAGAAGCGAGGTTTTCGTACACTGTCATGTGGGGATAGAGTGCATAGCTTTGGAATACCATTGCAATATTGCGATCGCTTGCTCGTTTATAGGTGACATCCACCTCCCCAATCTCGATCTGACCGCGAGTCGGTTCTTCAAGACCCGCAATCATCCGTAGGACGGTGGATTTACCACAGCCAGAAGGGCCAAGTAAAGTGAGAAACTCATGGTTATCTACAGTTAAACTAACGTCTTTGACAGGCACGACTTTAGGACTGTAGGTTTTATTCAAGTTTTTAAGTTCGAGTTTAGCCATTTTTCTTTTGTCATTTGTCATTGGTCAGAATATTATTATTCTCCCCTCTGCTTCCCCTGCTCCCCCTGCTCCCCTGCCTCCCCTTATCCCTTGACAGCACCAGCGGTAAGACCTTGGACAATCCGGCGCTGGAAAAACAAAACTAGTAAAATCAGGGGTAATGTTCCGATGACAGTTGCAGCAGCGATCGGGCCATAGGGAATTTCATATATTGTCGCACCACCCAACTGAGCCGCAGCGACGGGAATTGTCTTCAACTCTTCACGCGTCATAAACGTGAGAGCAAAAATAAACTCGTTCCAAGCAAAAATAAAGGTGAGGATTCCAGTAGTCACTAAGGCGGGAAGGGTCATGGGCAGCACGATTTGCCACAGTAATTGAAAGGTGTTGTAGCCATCGACCCTAGCGGAATCTTCCAAGTCTTTTGGTAATTGTTCAAAAAAGCTTTTAAGTACTAAAATTGTTAGCGGCAAATTGATCGCAGTATAGGGTATAATCAGCGCCAGATAATTGTTGCCCAATTTCAGCGCTTGGATAATTTCTAATAGTCCTAAGAACAAGAGAATTCCAGGAAATAAGGTAACAATTAAAATGCTGCCGAGGATAACTTTTTCACCCCAAGGGCGTAACCGTGCGAGGGCATAAGCCGCAGGTGCGCCGATCGCTAAAGCTACAGCGGTAGAAGTAATCGACACAAAGGCGCTGTTGAAGATGTAGCGCCAAAATGGCCGACGAGTAAATAACTCAATGTAGTGATTAAAAGTGAATCGTGTGGGGAAATAGACAGTAGGAACGGCGGCAATATCCTCATTCACTTTAAACGAGGTCAGCAATTGCCATAGAGCTGGCGCCAGGCTAAATAGCACTATTAATATAACTATGACGAACAGCAAGATTTTTTTCAGAGAAAACTTGCTTCCCCCTGTTCGTCTTGGAGTCGTTGGAACTGTTTGGGGAGTTACACTCATAAGTTAAATGGCTCCTGATGTTTTGGCACGATATTTGTTAAGTAAGAAACTAGCGATCGCTACCGCCGCAATTAATATTAAGAATGTCACTACTACCAGGGCTGCTCCATAACCAAAATCTAAGTAGCGCATCACTGTGGAGTAAATGTACAATGACACCACTTCCGTAGCGCCACCAGGACCACCCCCAGTCATCACAGCAATCAAGTCAAAAATTCCGAAAGCTTGAGCAAACCGAAATAGCACTGCAATTAATATCTGCGGCAGCAGTAATGGCAGGGTAATATTGCGGAAACTTTGCCAAGCAGTTGCTCCATCAACTGAGTAAGCTTCATAGAGGTCTTTTGATATCGACTGCAACCCAGCCAGCAACAGGATACTAATAAACGGCGTAGTTTTCCAAACATCAGCAAAAACCACTGCGATCGTCGCCAGCGTTGGATCTCCTAACCAGTTAATCCCAGTCCCAATCAGCCCCAATCGCCGCAGAATATCATTCACAACCCCAAACTGGTCGTTAAAAATCCAAGACCACGCCAGACCAATCAGAGAAGTAGGCAAAGCCCAAGGGATAATTGCAGTTGTACGCACTATACCCCGCCCAAAAAACGCCTGATTGAGAACTAAAGCAATCCCTAGTCCTAGCAGTAGTTCTGAGATTACTGATGCTGTTGTGAATACGGTTGTCACCCACAAACTCTGCCAAAAACGGCCATCCCCCGCCATCCGCGCATAATTTTCTAAACCAGAGAATACAGGTTGTAGCTCTGTTCCCAGATTTTTAGTAAATACGCTTAACCAAAATGCTCGTAAAATCGGGTAGGCAAATACAAACAACAACAGCAGCAATGCTGGTGTTAATAAAATCCAGGCTGTCTGTTGTTCTCGATTTCTGAGTGTATGTAAATTTGTCATCGGTCATTTATCCCCTCTTAACAAAGTTCAGATCGGAGGTTTCCTCCCCTCAGACTTTGCGCTTTGTCATTTGTCACTGGGAACTGGCTATTAATTCTTCTCCCTCTGCTCCCCTTGCTCCCAAGATGAAGTTAAAACCGACATTCCGCAGGTTAGCTCAACATAGTAAATAATATCTCTGACAGGCGATCTAAAAATCGCTACGGCAATTAGCTGGTTTCTGCCACGAATTATGAAGCGTGGTTGTAGGCGCATAAGCCGTTAGTACAATCTCTCCTTTTGCATTTCTCACCCACCCTTGCGCTTCCACAATCGGCGCTGGTGTCGGGTTAGTTGCCTGAGTAGAAACATCTGTACTAACGGGGTTTTCACCCCTTGGGTCGAGAGTTACCCAATCTGCCAGAACTGCATTAGGAGAAAGAAGGTTATAGGGATTGCGGGGTAAACCGCCACGTCCAGTGATTGTAAAACTGCTTTTATTTTGTGCCGTGCCCGGTTGACAGACTTGCGACACTTTAGTATCAACTGGTACGGCTGGTAAGTTAATTAATAATCCTCGATAGGGGTCAATATCAAGCGTGTTGATTTCTACAATGCCGCTTAAATTAGGTCTTATTTGAGAAATTGCCGTAATATCATTTGTCTGAAGTTTAAGCGGGTCTGAATCAGTAGGGCGCAACTTTTTAAGGTCTTCGCTAGTTAGTGACGCAATTCCAAAAATTTTAGTAGCCTTGATTGTGACTGTTCCCCCTTTACCATTGTAGGCATTGGCGGTGATGTCACTGTTTTCATTTGGTTTGGCGACTATGAACCCGTCAAGGGCATTGATGGTGATATTACCGCCATTTCCACCCTGTTGATTAGTGCCTGCGGTAGCAGATATCTGGCTGTTGCCGCTTAGTAGTAATAAGTCTCGTAAGTTCAGCGTAATATTGCCACCATCACCGGAGTTAGCTTGCCCAATGAGCTTGCCTTGATTATCCAATTTGATAGAACGAGCAGTGATTTGCAAATCACCTGCCTTTTTTGTGCCTTGACTGCTCACAGTTATGTCACCTTTTAAGACATTTAATTCTTCAGTCTTAACTATGATGCTTCCCCCATTTCCAGTAGACTCACCAGAAGTGGAAGCTGAAATTCTTGCTCCATTTTGAACGATCAATTGCCCAGTTTCTATCTCTAAGTTTCCGGCATCTCCAGCAGCTGTAGTCCCAACAAATAAGCCACTGGGTTGACCTATTGCCGAAGTTCCAATGAGTTGGATAGAGTCCCTTGCATTGACAGACAACTTTCCTCCCCCTCCTGTAGATTGTGGAAAAGTGGAAGCTGAAACCAGCGCTCCATCTTGAACAATCAACTGCCCAGTTTCAATCTTCAATTCTCCGGCGTTTCCAGCGCCTTGTGTTACAGTAAACAAGCCACTGGGATTGTTTTCTGGCGAAGTTCCAATGAGTTGGATAGAGTCCCTTGCAATGACAGACAAAGTTCCTCCCCCTCCTGTAGATTCTTTATAAGTGGAAGCTGAAACCTGCGCCCCATCTTGAATAATCAACTGCCCAGTTTCAATCTTCAATTCTCCGGCATTTCCAGCACCTTGTGTTACAGTAAACAAGCCACTGGGAAGTTTATCTGGCGAGGTTCCAATGAGTTGGATAGAGTCCCTTGCGTTGACAGACAAAGTTCCTCCCCCTCCTGTAGATTGTAAAGAAGTGGAAGCTGAAACCTTCGAGCCATCTTGAACAATCAACCGCCCAGTTTCAATCCTTAATTCTCCGGCATTTCCAGAGCTTGTTGTCTCAGTCGACAGCCTGCTTCCTCCCAAGAGTTTTACTGACTCCGATGCGTTCACCACTAATGCTCCTCCCGATTTTGAGACTAGGGTATCAACCGCAATATATGAACCATCGGTGAGTGTAACGCGCCTGCCTTGTACCTGGATAGCACCACCGCCTTCACCACTAGCATCTACTGCTGCATGATTCGTAAGAGATACATCTGCTCGCGCTACACTATCAGGAAAACTTAAGCGGAAATTGTTGTTATCAATGTTCAACCCTACCGTTCCTACTCCTGCCAATCCTCCTAATTCGACTCGACCATCTGGAGCGACCAGTCTCGCTCCTTCTAAATTCACATCGCCTCCCAATAGCACTAAACTCTGACTCTCAGGAACGGATAATAGAGTTGCTTCATTGACTTGAATCGACTTAATAGGCTGAGATAGAATTTGATTGAATAGAAATGCAGAAGGATTCACTTTCAGCAAGGGGTTAAGCGGATTGACGAGTGAAGTCATAGAAAATTCTCCACCACCTGGAAACCGGATCGCACTGGCTGTTGTTGCGATAAATGAACCGCCAATAATTAATTGGGAATTTCCTCCAAATATGATGCCGTTGGGATTTATTAAAAAGAGATTAGCTTTACCTTCAGCTTGAAGTATTCCTTGGATGTCAGAGGGGTTTCCTCCTGTAACTCGCACCAAAATATTGTTGATAGTACCGACGTTACGGAAACTGACTACCTCATCAGGTTTAACACTAAAGTTGCTGAAACTATGGAATAAATTTGTATTGCCAACGGTTGTACCCCCTGTAATATCCAAGGTTGTGTCGTCGATTCGCTTTACATAAGTTCCCACAGAGAAATCAGGAGTCACCTGAGCGGATGTGCTGCCTCCTTGTATTCCAATCGCACCCACTAGAATCACCAAGCCCAATAACTCTAAGTCACAACCGTGACCAAACCAGTTTCTTAAACTCACAGAACTTGTCTCCTAACCCTTGAAAGTTACTTCATTGCAAGATAGAACACCACCTTAATAATGCTTGTGCGAACCTTTGTCCCTACCCCTCTCCAGGTAACTCTGCTGGAAGGTTAGGTTTTTGATTACTAATCCGCTATTGTGACAGTAGTGACTGGATAAATTTTAGGACTTACGCACTTTACCAAAGAATCATCCTGTATATCAACCTAAATATGGTCGTTTCAGCCTTTTGCAAATCACCATTTATTGCTTGCATTAACTAGCAAGAACCTCCGCTCCAACTTTTCGCTGTAGTTCTTGCTGATGCCTGCGGCAACGCCAAAGGCAACTGAACTTTTCAAGACAAGCATTGCAAAAAGGTAATTGAAAAATCTAATTAAAACCTTTGAAAACCATACCTGCTATTTTGGCTTTTCTGTCACTGCATAAGTCCTAAACTAATGAGCATTTAAGTTGCATAAAAGCAGGGATAGAGCCGCTTACTACAAGGGAATCATTCTGAAAAAATGAATGACGATGAGCTTAAATCGTTAGCAAAGTGAAGGTTAGGAGGTAGCCAAGCTAACTGCTGACTAAGATAATATAGAGCACCAGTGTTTTCGTTATAACTTAAATAATTAGGAAATCTTATACCCCGACCAACTATTGCACTAGGTTCATCAGGTTCATCTTTAGGTTTAGTTATAAAAGCAGTAAGTCTCATACTCTCACTCGAAACTCTTGTTGCTCCTAAAGCATCAGTTGTATGCTTAGGAAATTTAGTAATGGTGAAAATAGGAGAGATAGAAGGGATAGAAGGGGGAATAATTTCAAGAAAATCGTCATAAACTGAGAAGTCTGTAATTGTATCAATACCGCCACCTGAGTAATTCAGGACAAAGGTATCTCTACCAGTACCACCAGTGAGAATGTCATTACCTCCTCCTCCAACTAAGTAGTCGTTATCCGACCCACCTATTAGAGTGTCATTGCCTTCATAGCCATTTATTTGATTGTTTCCTTGAGTCGCAGTTAAATAGTCGTTTCCAGGGGTGCCTTGAATAATTTCCACGTTCGTTACTCCCGGATAAATGAGTGTATCTACTGTTGATCTTAATTAGCAATTGGCATTACAGATGAAATTGGCTAAGAACCTACATTCCGCAGGTTAGTTAAGAAAGAAGATAATATTTTCGACAAGGAGCACCGAAAAACTGGAGAATCCATTGCCTTTCATGGGTTAAAAGTCAAAAGTTAAAGGGCAAGCATAGAACTGATGAAGTCTTAATTCTTTTCTTTTTACTTTTAGCTTTTGACTTACTTTCCCCTGCTCCCTGCCCCCAGCAATCGGCGCGTTTCCGCAGCAGCAGCTTGCATTGCTCGTTCCGAACTCATTCGACCGGATAATGCGGCGCTGAGATAACGCTGTAAAATATCTGATGTCTGAGCATATTGTGCGATCGGCGGACGTAAAACTGCATTGTCTACGACCTCCAATAACTGCGGATAGTGGGGGTATTTAGCAACAATCCCTGGGTCTGTAAACAGTTCCCGCCGACTGGGCACATAACCTGCACTGAAAATGAATCGGCGCTGTGCTTCCCGACTGGTAAAATACTGAATTGCTTTCCAAGCTTCTTCAGGATGTTGAGAAGATTTCGCAATCCCTAAACCCCAGCCTCCTAGACAAGCCGCTCCCGTCTTACCAGGAGCATGAACCATCGGTTTAATCGCTATTTTGCCTCGGATTGGCGAATTTTCTGCTTGGGCTAAAGGCCACGCGTATGGCCAACTGCGTAAAAACGCTACTTGACCACTTTGGAACAAGCGCCGGGTGTCTTCTTCTTGATAGGTTGTGACTCCAGGAGGAGAAACGCCTTCCCTGATAGTACTACGCAGAAACTCAATGGCTCGTAATGTTTCTGGTCGATCTAGTCCAACTTCGAGGGTGTCGGGTTTAACCCAGAAGCCACCAAAGCCATCAAGGATTTCCGCAAACATCGCCACAAGTCCTTCATATTGGCGACCCTGCCAAACATAGCCCCACTTCACCTGGTTTTTTTTCTGCAAGACTTGGGAAATTCGGATCAAATCATCAAACGTTTCAGGCGGTTTCAATCCCGCTTGTTTGATTAAATCTTCTCGATAATAGAGCATTCCCACATCGGAACGCACTGGAATGCGGTACAGCTGGTTTTGATAACGTCCGCCTTCTACATCCTGGGGTGAAAATGCTGCCAACTCTTTTTTAGAAATGCGATCGCCTAAAGGTAGCAACCATCCCGCAGCAGCAAACTTGGATGTCCAGATGACATCCATATTGATCAGGTCATAAGGGGATTCACCCAAGATAAAAGATGAGGTGTACAGGTCTTCGAGCAAATTTGTGGCATTCGGCCCTTCAACTAAGTTAATGCGAATACCTGGGTTCTCAGCCTCGAAGTCTCTAATTAAACCCTGCCTCCACGGTTCGGCATCAGGGGCAGTCATTAACAGATTGAGGGTAACTGGTTGCTGCGAAAGTGCTACCCAACTGAACAATATAATGCTCAAGAGGGTTGCCAAGAAAACCTCTATATGTAAATAACTTTGTTTTTGGATAAATTTTTGCAACTTGTTTATTGGCTTTCGGTACAACATTATCAATGTAGCGATCGCTAGTGGTAATCCTTAGGAAAGAAAAACATAAAACCTCTCAAAAAAGATTATTTCGTATTATTTTTTTACGGTTTATTATAAGTAAAATTAATTTATCGAACAGAATTTTTCTTCAATAGAGAAAACATCAAGTTTGACGCTTTGTCTTTTGACAGCGATCGCAACTTCACTTACAGTTTCGCACTAGAGGAGTTTTGAGTACTAAGTAAGAAGAAAAGAAAAAATTTCTTATTACTTCTTCAAAATCTTTATTCGGACACTCAGGACTCATAACTCAGAACTCGGAACTTTGTTTATGGTAGATTTGTTGCTGATCGCAGTCCTGGGGTTCCTGGGGAGTTTTGGACACTGCTTTGGGATGTGTGGCCCTCTAACAGTGGCATTTTCTCTGTCTCATCAGCCGAAAATTCCACAAACAGCCTCTTTGGGACGGACATCAACCTTAGAAAAGCCCGACACTTGGCAACAGCAATTAAAATTTCATATCCTGCTAAACCTGGGGCGGATGTTGAGCTATGCTCTAGTCGGTGCTGGCATTGGGGCGCTAGGTTCGGTATTGCTGCAAGGTGGACAGCTAGCGGGTATTGGCAGCGACTTCCGGCGCTGGATGGCAATTCTAACTGGTGTGATGTTGATTTGGTTTGGCTTAGGACAAGTAAAACCCGATTTACTACCGCGCATTCCCGTATTACATCCGTTATTGCAAGGTAGTTTACACGATCGCCTCAGCAGCGGAATGGTTAAACTTTCCTTAAAAACCAAATGGTGGACGCCAATGCTTTTGGGGATGACTTGGGGTTTAATGCCCTGTGGTTTCCTGTATGCTGCCCAAATTAAAGCCGCTGAAACTGGCAATTTATGGATGAGTACAGCTACTATGCTGGCTTTTGGCTTGGGAACTTTACCCACGATGCTAGGTGTAGGCGTTTCCACATCTTTAGTAAGTAAAGACAGGCGCAGTCAGTTATTTCAATTAGGCGGTTGGGTGACACTCACCATTGGCGTCATCACCTTGCTGCGGACTGGTGACACAATGGTAGATTACACCGGACACGCCGCCTTAATCTGCTTAATTTTGGCGTTAATTGCGCGTCCGATTAGTGGCTTGTGGGCTTCACCACTGCGTTATCGTCGCGGCTTGGGTGTGGGATCTTTTGTGCTTTCTGTGGTTCACACCGTCCACATGATAGAACACTCATTGCAATGGAATTTTGCCGCCTTTTCGTTTCTGCCACCAGAATTTCAGTGGGGGATGGCTGCGGGTGCTGTAGCATTGGTATTAATGTCCCCCGCCGCTTTTACAAGTTGGGAATCGTTGCAAAAATCTTTGGGCAAGCGTTGGCGACAGATTCATCTATTGGGTGTGCCAGCCTTGCTCTTGAGTGCCATTCATACTGTGTTGATTGGTTCCCATTACCTGGGTTCCTTGCAATCAACTTGGGGAAATAAATTAGCGGCAGTACTGATGGTAATTGTTACTCTCAGTGTTTTGCTAGTGCGATCGCGCTTTTTCTGGTCAAAGTTAGCCGTAGAAAAGTTTTATGTTCCCCCAACCAAATCGCGGTAAATCATCATTTTCTGGCTCCATTCCAACGAGTCAAAAACAGAGACGTTATCCCCTCAAAGGCATTTTCTGGAAAAATCAAGGAACGATAAAGTATTTATTATTCCTGAGTTGCTTAGTTATATCAATAACTAATCTTTACCCTGCTTTTGCTCATAAGGTAGAAGTAGCCTCAGATGTTGGCGGCACTCTCCACATTGAACCAAACGATAATCCCCGTGCTGGAGAAGCAAGCCAAGCCTGGTTTGCACTTACCCGCAGAGGTGGAAAGGTAATTCCTCTGTCACAGTGTAATTGTCAGTTGGCTGTTTATGCCGAACCTTATGCAGCCGGAGAGCCACCGCTGTTAGAACCACAGTTACAACCTGTGGCAGCCGAACGTTATCAAGGCATTCCAGGTGCAGAAGTTGTCTTTCCCAAACCAGGTCTTTATGAATTACAACTAAATGGAAAACCTGTCTCTGGGGCAAGATTCAAACCCTTTGAATTCAAATTTGAAGTGACTGTTGCAGGAGGCGGGTCTACACAAAATACACAAAACCTACGAAATGTCAATGGTGATTTAGTAGAAGGTCAATCTCAACAATTACCAACTTGGGCGATCGCACTGCCAATTCTCGGATTTATCGGCATCTTAGTTGTCGTCATGCAAAGTATGAGGAGGGGTGGGGAGTAGTTAGGAGTTAGGAGTGAGGAGTTATGAGTTATGAATTCAAGACTTAACTATTTTAGATTTTGAATTTTGGATTTTGGATTGAAGAAAAAATCTAAAATCTAAAATCTAAAATCTAAAATTTACTAACTCCCAACTCCCAACTTTTACTTATGTCGCTTCTGATGCCACTGCCACGCGTCAGCGACGATATCTTTGATGGATGGATACTGAGGTTGCCAGCCTAAGATTGTTCTGGCTTTCTCGCTGGTGCCAATGAGAACTGGGGGATCGCCAGGACGGCGATCGCGTTCTTCTACTGGTATGCTAATTCCTGTCACCTCTTCGACTGCGGTAATGACTTCTCTGACGGAGAAACCGCTGCCATTGCTCAAATTAAAAACTTCGCTATCGCCACCTTTTAATAAATATTCCAAGCCCAAAATATGGGCATCTGCTAAGTCGTTAACGTGAATATAATCGCGAATACACGTACCATCGGGCGTGGGGTAATCAGTGCCGAAAATTGAAATGGATTCTCGTTTGCCTAAAGCTGTCATTAGCACTAAGGGAATCAAATGGGTTTCTGGGTTGTGATCCTCGCCCAGTAAGCCATCGGGATTAGCACCAGCAGCATTGAAGTAGCGAAAACGTACTGATTGGAAACCGTAAGCGACATCAAAATCAGAGAGAATCCTTTCTACCATCAGCTTTGTAGCGCCATAGGGATTAATCGGATTTTGGGGATGGGTTTCTGGAATGGGCACGAATTCTGGCACACCATAGGTGGCACAGGTAGAAGAAAAGACAAATTTCTTTACAGATGCTGTCAGCATCGCTTCTAACAGGGTCAAAGTACCAAGGACGTTATTGCGGTAATATTTGGCCGGATCGCTTACCGATTCTCCTACGTAGGCATAAGCAGAAAAATGCATCACCGCAGCAATATCGTGGGTTTTAAATACATGATCCAGCAAGGCGCGATCGCTTGTGTCCCCAATTATTAGTTCTACCTGTAAAACCTTTTCTACTAGATCGCGATGTCCATAGACCAGATTATCAAGTATGACAACGCCATAACCCGCTTTCTTCAAAGCAAGCACTGTATGGGAACCAATATATCCAGCTCCCCCTGTTACCAGAATAGTAGGCTTTCCAGGCGACATAGTTTTTCCTTTTGAGTCGATTACTTAATTAATTTAGTTTACCGGTACCAGATTACTCTTCTGGAAAATTATAAATAATAGACGCAGTGTCAAAAAATTGCACTAAAATCACTACGACGGTAGTCATTGGGTGTGAGGTTTGAGAAATTTTAAGTCAAACAGTACGATTACAATTTGACAATAAAATAAATCCATTTCCCGAAACCTCTAGGTTGAGCCTTACGGGTGACGCTTCTAACGTCGCTATCAGTAAGAAGTCGCCAGTTGTTTCATGCATGGTTTCCCGGCATGGCAGTCTTTTCTGGGGGCAACCCCAATCGAAACGGACTGCCTCTCCTGACGGAGACGCTACGCGAACACCACCACACTGGCTCACTGCACCAGAAAATTTGAGAGTTAGTCTATGTTTCTATTGTTAAGCCGGGTACTGCTGTGGCTGCTGATTGGCACTATCGTTTATTCTCTGTTCCAGCGATTTTATCCCTCTGGAACTTTTGTCGGGCGATTAATCTTAGTCGTTATCTTGATAATCGTAGCCCTATCATTTCTTAACCCCAACGAACCTGCTGTGGCGTCGTTGTGGAGGGTGCTATCTTTTCCACTCAAGCCACTAGGAGCCTCTGTTTTACTGATGATTCTTGCCGCTCAGAAAATCAAAGGAGGTGGAATAGACAAACCAGGAGGATACTTAATCGGTTGGGCACTGACGATTTTGCTGTTGGCAAGTACACCAGCAGTCGCCTATTTCCTTTACAGAGCGCCACTAGCAATGACGGGTGAAACATCTGTCGCAACTGCTACACCAACATCTGGGACACTGGTGGCATTAGGGCAACCCACCACAGCGAACATCTCAGATGTAAGGGGGGATAGCATTCTTTCTTATAATTTGAGAGTGCCTCCGTACCTGTTACAAGGAAATCCTCAAGATATTCGCACACGCGGTTTACGACTTGAAGACTTTGTACCGGATGCACAAACGTTGCAATTGACAACAAGAACTTGGGAAAGTTATCTCCTTGAAGTTTACAGGTTCATGCGTGTTCAGCGGTAATCAGGCAAGAGAACTTCACTGAGTTCGTAGTGAGCGCTTGAGCGCTTAATTTAAGGGCTAAAGTCCTGACTACGAACTTATTTCTTCATTAAAGTTGCTGTGGTGGACTACTAGTACCAAACGGCCATAACTATCCAGTTAAAAAAGGTAAAAAAAGCTGAATTTATCACAAGCGATATTCCCTCTGCATAGCTGCCTTCTGGGACTAGCAGTTAATCTAGATGATAAAGTTGCACAATTGCTTTAATGGCAAAATCTCGACGAATCGCTAAACTCAGTGCTTATCTACGACCCCATTGGCGGGAAGCCTCCTTGGGTATTCTCGCTTTGTTGTCTGTCAATGCATTGGGTGTTTATATCCCTTGGTTGATTCGTGCTGGTGTTGACAAACTCTCGACAACCTTCAGCTGGAACCAAATACTACATTACGTAGTAGTGATTGTCTTGCTCAGTTCGGCGATGTGGCTAATGCGGATGGCATCACGCATTTGGCTATTTGGGGTGGGGCGTCAGGTGGAATTTGACCTGAAACAACGGATTTTTGAACACTTATTGAAGCTGGAACCTGGTTATTTTGCTAGTAATACTGCTGGCGATTTGATTAGCCGGGCTACTAGTGATGTGGACAATATCAAGCGGTTATTAGGTTTTGCGGTCTTGAGTTTGGCAAATACGGTGTTTGCCTACGCCCTGACACTGCCAGTAATGCTAGCGATTAGTGTGGATCTTACCCTAGCCGCCCTAGCAGTGTATCCTTTTATGCTCTTGTTGGTGAGTTTATTTAGCGATCGCTTACGCAAACAACAAGCAGCAGTCCAAGAGCAACTCTCTGACATCAGCGAACTCATCCAGGAAGATATTAGTGGCATTGCCTTAATTAAAATCTATGCTCAAGAAGCAAACGAGCGTCGAGCTTTTGCCAAGAAAAATCAGCAGCTATTGACTGCTAACCTAGAATTGGCAAAAATCCGCAATACACTGTTTCCGCTAATTGGTGGACTAGCTAATATCAGTTCGCTGGTAATCATCTGGCTAGGGTCAGCACGGATGTCTGCTGGGACGCTTCAGGTTGGCGATTTTTTAGCATTGTTAATTTATGTAGAGCGTCTAGTTTTCCCCACTGCCCTTTTAGGATTTACAATTACTGCCTACCAACGCGGTGAAGTTAGTATCGATAGGCTTGAAGCTATTCTCTCTGTCACACCAAAAATTAAAGATGCAGCCGATGCCATACATCTGCCTGTGGCTGAACTCAAAGGCGAACTGACAGCGAAAAATCTCACCTACAATTACCCTGGTTCCACTACTCCAGCTTTAGCAAATGTTAACTTTACCATTGCTCCTGGAGAAACTGTAGCGATTGTTGGGGCAATTGGTTCGGGAAAATCTACTTTGGCCAATGCTTTACCGCGTTTGTTGGATATTGAATCAGGACAATTGTTTTTAGATGGGCTGGATATTACTAAGATCGCTTTGACAGATTTACGAGGTGCGATCGCCTACGTTCCTCAAGATAGCTTTCTATTTAGCACTACAATCAAAAATAATATTCGCTACGGCGATCCAGTTAGCGAACAACAGCAGGTAGAATCTGTCGCGAAACTTGCCCAAATTGAATCAGAAATTCAGAATTTTCCCCAGCAATATGAAACTATTGTTGGCGAACGCGGTATTAATCTTTCTGGCGGTCAACGGCAACGTACTACTTTAGCTCGAGCAATGTTGGTCAATGCTCCAGTGTTAATTTTGGATGACGCTCTCTCTAGCGTGGATAATCAAACAGCTACGCAAATCCTCAAAAATCTCTCCAGTGGTACTGAACGAAAAACAGTAATTTTTATCACGCACCAATTATCAGCAGCAGCGGCAGCTGACCGAATTTTTGTCATGGAAAAGGGAAAAATTGTTCAGGTCGGAAATCATTTAGAACTTTTACCACAACAGGGTTTATACAGAACTTTGTGGAGCCAGCATCAAGTTGAAGAATTACTGCGGTGAAAGAGGCAGGGGGCAGGGGGCAGGAGGAAAGAATTATGATTGAGTTAGGGACTGGGGATTGGGAAGATTGGAATCGGGATTCAGACCCCAACCAATTCAAAAATTTCTTCCCCAGTACCCAATATCCAGTCCCAGAGCGACCATTACTCACCTTCAAGCTTTGCTAATTGGGGAATCCTGGGCGCGACCCGTTGAAGAAAAATTCAGAAATTCCGACTTTACTGAAGGATTGTAAATAGGTCTAGCAAAATAATTGCATTTGTCATAACTTTATAGTTATAGAACTATTGATTCGATCGCCTCATTACTCATGGTTAACACCCTACCCAAGCCAGAAATCAAAACCCCCAGCAAAGAAACTGTACTCACCCCCCGGTTTTACACTACAGATTTTGAAACCGCAGCCAAACTGGATTTGTCTGCCCAGGAAACGGAGTTGCAGGCGATGTTGACAGAAATGCGGACAGACTACAACCGCCACCATTTTGTTCGCGATGAAGCGTTTGAGCAGTCTTGGGAACACATTGACGGTGAAGCAAGGCAGGCGTTTATAGAGTATTTGGAACGTTCTTGCATTTCTGAGTTTTCCGGCTTCTTGCTATTCAAGGAATTATCCCGTAAGCTAAAAAATCGCAGTCCAGTGCTAGCGGAAATATTTCAAATGATGGCACGTGATGAAGCCCGCCATGCTGGATTTCTCAACAAAGCCATGGCCGATTTTAAACTCTCTCTTGATTTAGGCACTGTTACCAAAACCCGCACTTATACATTTTTCCCGATTGAATGGGTACTTTACACCGTCTACCTCTCAGAAAAAATCGGCTACTGGCGTTACATTATTATTTTCAGGCATCTAGAAAAGCACCCGGAAAACCAGTTTTACCCGATATTCCGCTACTTTGAGAGCTGGTGTCAGGACGAAAACCGCCACGGAGATATATTCAAGGCATTATTGCGTTCTCAACCGCAACTTTGGAACACCTGGAAATCTAGGCTGTGGAGTCGCTTTTTCTTGCTATCAGTATTTGCGACTCACACCCTGACAGTTCATGAACGTTCTGGGTTCTACAAATCATTGGGACTTGATGCCACAGAATTTGATATCCAAGTTGTCCGCAACACCAATGAAACCGCAGGACGGGCTTTTCCTGTGATGTTGAATACCGAACATCCCAAGTTTTTCCCACGTCTGCAACGCTGTGCAGGTTACAACTTGAAAATTGCAGAGATTGAAGGCGGTTATAACCCGAAATTGGTAAAGCTAATTCGCAAATTACCTTTGATTGCAGCAATTGTTTGGAATCTGCTGTTAATTTATCTGATCAAACCAATTGATACTGAAGCCCTGCGGGGAACGGTTCGTTAGATATTTATTAGACATCTCCTGGTGAAATTAATTATGTGTTCTGAATAATACATAATTAATTTCACCAGATGTCAATTCTACGCTCATACGACGCCACCACGAAACACGGACTCACTCAAGGTACAGGAGTAACTCCGGTACAGTGCGGCCCAGAAAAAGTTTCTCAAAGTGGAGATGAATCGGCTGCAAAGGTAGAGGTTCAAACTCAAAAATAGAGGCGAAAACACCATAACGCAGACCTGCTAATAATCTTCGTGTTTGCACTGTTTGGACTGACATGGAGAAATTCGCCGAACGATACGGAAGCCACTTGGTTTGACTACAGTGCAAGAAGTATCAATGGCGAATTTATTCACAAGGTGCTTGATTCTTCTGGCTGTCTGTGATAGTTTTCTTTTTACAAACCCTAAAATACTTTAAGTTTATCAAGATACCGTTGTTTTTTTATTTTCGTTAACCTAGTTGCAAGGATTTGAAGTTAAGAATAAATAGCTAATCTATCGAGATTATTTATTGCAGGTATAACATTGCGAACCAACGAACTAGAAATTAATCTCTAAGCCAGGGCAACCTTATGAGCAAAATACGTGCTGTGATTGTCGATCCCAATGTGCCGGGGCGTTTAGCACTGAGTGAAGTGACTGCACCAAAGCCCGCCCCAGATGAAGCTCTAGTGCGGGTAGCGGCAATTTCCCTGAATCGGGGAGAGATAAAACGTTCAACCACTGCTGAAGCTGGTTGGCAGCCTGGTTGGGACTTAGCAGGTGTAGTGGAAATCCCCGCCGCCGATGGTTCGGGGCCTCCCCAAGGGGCGCGTGTAGTTGGCTTGCGTCGTGCCGGTGCTTGGGCAGAACTCGTGTCTGTTCCTACTGACGCCTTAGCAGTAGTGCCGCCATCGGTATCTTTTGCTCAAGCTGCCACACTGCCTGTAGCGGGTTTAACTGCATACCATGCGGTGTTAAAAGGTGGTTCGCTTTTGGGTCGGACAGTTCTGGTTACAGGCGCATCAGGGGGCGTTGGTTACTTCGCTATCCAATTGGCGCAACTGTCAGGAGCGCAAGTTGTGGCACATATTCGTCAAGCTGGCTATGAAACTCTAGTTAGAGAAGCAGGGGCGCAATCGGTAGTGATTGGCGAAGACCTCTCACCCGCCAGCGAGTATGGCCCCTACGATCTAATTGTAGAGTCAGTAGGTGGCAAGACTTTGGGGGTAGCTCTTGGCTTACTGGCGCAGGATGGAAAAACTGTGCTGTATGGAGTATCTGGGGGATCTGAAGTGACATTCAACGCGGCTCAATTTTTTGGGACTGGTAGCGTCAGCCTGTATGGTTTACGTCTGTTTGATGAATTGAGATTTGAATCAGCATCAGTCGGTTTAAAACGGCTTTTGAGTCTAGTAGAAGCAGGTGAGTTACATCCTCACATTGATTTAGAAGCTTCTTGGACAGAAATAGCTGACGTGGCCCAACAACTACTGGATAGGCGTTTTCCTGGCAAAGCTGTGTTGCACATTTCCAATTGAGCGATCGCAGATGCTATGAGGGATAGTACTGAATTCTGGTTCAAACTAGATCGGCTTGTAACCGCTAGTAATGTCAAGATAGATCGCCCAAAAGGGACATCACATCCACGTTATCCATCCTTTGTTTATCCGTTGGACTATGGATATTTGGAAAACACTCGCTCTGGAGATGGAGCCGATATTGATGTCTGGATAGGTAGTTTGTCTAGCAAAAAAGTTACCGCCATCATTTGTAGTGTTGACTTGGAAAAACGGGATACAGAAATCAAAATACTTCTGGGCTGTACTTCTGAGGAAAATCAAGCCATTTTCAATATCCACAATACAGGCTCTCAATCAGCAATTTTATTGGTCCGCAATTAAATTACTTACATTTTTGAGGGTAAGTTTGTATGAGTTTAGAACTAAAACTATCAGGTAAAACAGCGATCGTTACTGGAGGAAGTGCGGGAATTGGATTAGCTACCGCCAAAGCACTTTATAGTGAGGGTGTGAATGTGGCGATCGCAGCCCGCAATCAAGAAAGACTAGAAAATGCAGTAGCTGCCATCCAGTCCCTACCTACCCCAGGCGCTAAAGTTATTGCCATCAGCGCTGATTTAACGAAAGCAGAAGATATTGAGAAAGTTGTCTCAACTACATTAGCCCAGTTTAATCAGATTGATATCTTGATTAACAATGCCGGATCAGCCCGTGCTGGGTCTTTCCTAGAATCCACTGATGATTTATTTTTGGATGCTTGGAACTTAAAATTATTGGGCTATATTCGCTTAGTTAGAGCCGTCGTTCCCCATCAAAAAAGTCGCGGTGATGGGCGGATTGTCAATATAGTCGGCGGTGCAGGACGTACACCTCGCCCTAACTTCCTAGCTGGTGGTACAAGCAATGCAGCTTTGCTGAACTTCACAAAGGGCATTTCTAAAGAGCTAGCCGAGTATAAGATTCGCATTAACGCTATCTCCCCTGGTGCTACAGCTACCGAGCGTGCTGAGACTTTAGCGCGGCAAAATGCCCAAGCGCAAGGCATCACCGTTGAGCAAGTGAAGGCACAAAACATCCAAAGTATTCCTTTAAAAAGAATCGCCCAGCCAGAAGAAATTGCCGCGCTGGCGCTATTTTTGGTGTCCGATCTTGCTGCATCAATTACAGGAACAGAGATTATTGTTGATGGCGGATCTACCCCTGGTGTTTAACAGACGCGACGAATCAGACGCGATTCATCGCGTCTCTACATTTTGTAAAAACATAAACTTCTTGGAGATAAAAACATGGGTTCTCAATACTTTGATATCAAACCAGTTGCAGGACGTATCGGTGCTGAAATCATTGGTGTTAATCTGAGTTCTAACCTCAGCGATGACATTATCAGTGATATTCGCAAGACTCTAGTCAAATACAAAGTGATCTTTTTCCGTGGTCAGCAAAAGCTTGATGCTGATGGACAAGTAGCGTTCGCTCGTCGTTTTGGTGAAGTCACTACAGCCCACCCAACCGTACCATCGCTGCCAGAAAACCCAGAAGTCTTAGACCTGAATTATGGGCGCACCACTTCCCGCGCCAATAGCTGGCATACCGATGTGACATTTGTAGACCGTCCTCCTCTTGGTTCTATCTTACGAGCGCTTGACATTCCCCCAACTGGTGGCGATACAATCTGGGCAAACTCAGTCACTGCGTACCAAGATTTACCTATCTATTTGCGTAATCTTGCAGACCAACTTTGGGCCGTACATAGCAACAAATACGACTATGCCACTGCATTTGATCTACCTGAAGATGCCAAGGCTTACCGGGCTGTCTTCACCTCGACTGTATACGAGACTCTGCACCCAGTTGTACGCATCCATCCCGAATCTGGGGAGCGTGGGCTATTCATCGGCGGATTTGTGCGCCAGTTCCGTGGCTTATCAACAACTGAATCAGATGACATTCTGCGGCTGCTGCAAGCATACATCACACGTCCTGAAAACACAGTCCGGTGGCGTTGGCAAGTTGGTGACGTAGCCTTTTGGGATAATCGGGCTACTCAACATTATGCGATCGCAGATTACGGCGACCAGCCCCGCCACGTTCAACGAGTCACAATTGTCGGTGATCTCCCAGTGGGCATCGATGGTAAACAAAGTGAGGCTATTAAAGGAGATGCTTCTGAGTACAACCGACGTGAGGCGGTGACTGCGTAATAGGGACTCGCGTAAAAATAAAATACCAGCTAGACAATCTCTGTGAAGTAGAAGTTTCATTGGTAGTAAAGCAAGTTCCATACTTGGGCAGACGAGCGATGCATGGGTGATACACGCGCTACTGTTTTGGAAACAATAGCGGATACTTTAATCGAGCGTGCTGAGGCTCTGCCTTCTCGTGTTCTGCAAGTAGCGGTGACAGGCATTACTGCCAGTGGTAAATTTTAGAGTTGCTAGGTAACGTAAGGTTAATTTTTACAAGCCGATGCAATGCCATTGTTAGCTGATGCAATGACATTGTTAGCCGATGCAATGACATTGTTAGCCGATGCAATGCCATTGTTAGCTGATGCAATGACATTGTTAGCCGATGCAATGCCATTGTTAGCCGATGCAATGCCATTGTTAGCTGATGCAATGACATTGTTAGCCGATGCAATGCCATTGTTAGCCGATGCAATGCCATTGTTAGCCGATGCAATGCCATTGTTAGCTGATGCAATGCCATTGTTAGCTGATGCAATGCCATTGTTAGCCGATGCAATAACATTGCTGTCTGGGTGCGGGAGTTAAGGCTTCCCCACAGTAAACAGTCTCCTGGGGCAATTAAGTTTGAGCGTGAGTGAGCATTAAGAATTTTGGACTACTTCGAGAAGATATCAGATAAACTCGACCAAACTCCAAAACTTGCTCATATAACCCTCGCCTCTGCACTTGGATTAGAAGATCCGTCTTCCCGATCTGCAATGGCGGCAAAAATATCCAAAACTTGCTAATTGGTACGATGAATTCTCTAAACATCCTCCATCCAAGCAACAAAACCAGAGTCTTAATAACTAACATTTTCTTGTTCCAAACAAGAGAACGAAAAAAGCATAAATACGCTCTCGCAAATACAAACATGAGTACAAAAAAACAACTTAAACTCGGAGCATTTTTACCCGGTAGCGGTCATCATGTTGCAGCATGGCGGCATCCCAACACCCCGGCTGATGGAGGTCTGAACTTCCAACATTATAAGCAGCTGGCACAAACGGCTGAACGGGGTAAATTTGATATGCTTTTCCTCGCAGATGGTTTAGCTGTCTGGGATAGAGGACAAGGGGCTGAGGCTTTTAGCCGTTCGGGACAATTCAGTGTCCACTTTGAACCTTTAACTTTATTGTCGGCTCTGTCTGCGGTGACAGAAAATATCGGGTTGGTGGCGACATCATCAACGACTTATGATGAACCTTATCATCTCGCCCGCAAGTTTGCATCACTAGATTATCTCAGTGGTGGTCGTGCCGGATGGAATCTTGTAACCTCTGCTGCTGAAGCCGCAGCGCAGAATTTCAGCCAAGAAAACCACCTTGAACACTCGCTACGCTATGAACGGGCGAGGGAATTTGTGGATGTTGTCACCAAACTTTGGGACAGTTGGGAAGATGATGCTTTTCTCCACAATAAGGAGTCAGGTATTTACTTCGATGCAGAAAAGCTGCATGTTCCGCACCACAAGGGCAAATATTTCTCGGTACGCGGCCCGCTCAATGTGGCGCGTCCACCGCAGGGATATCCAGTAATCGTACAAGCTGGATCTTCCGAGGCTGGACAGGATTTAGCTGCCCAAACGGCAGAGGCGATTTTCACTGCACAACAGACATTGGCAGAAGCTCAAGCCTTCTACACCAGCGTCAAGGGGAGATTAGCTAAATACGGACGTTCCCCTGACCATCTCAAAATTATGCCAGGAGTATTCCCGGTAATTGGTAAAACTGAGCAGGAAGCTAAGGATAAATATGAGCAACTTCAGGAGTTGATCCATCCACTGGTAGGATTAGGGCTGCTTTCTGGGCTAGTGGGTGGCCATGATTTGTCCAAATATCCCCTAGATGGGCCCCTGCCGGATCTGCCAGATACCAACGGTGGCAAAAGCCGCTTGCAGCTCATCACCGATCTTGCCCGCAGAGAGAATTTAACAATCCGGCAACTGTATTTGTGGATTGCAGGAGCGCGGGGACATCGAACGATTCTCGGAACACCAGAACATATTGCCGATCAGTTAGAAGATTGGTTTGTTAATGGTGGGGCTGATGGATTTAACATTATGCCGCCCTGGCTACCGGGGGGTTTAGAGGAATTCGTAGACTTGGTAATTCCCGAACTGCAACGCCGAGGAATATTTCGTACTGAGTATGAAGGTAGTACTTTGCGCGAAAATCTTGGTTTGCCCCGTCCGGTGAACCAGTTCACCACAAAAACTGCTCCTGAACCTGTGAGCGCCGGTTCCTTGGCATAGTAATAATTGATAGATAAATTCCTTGTAGAGACGGCGATTTATCGCGTCTTTTGAAGCGACGGCTTTGATTTTCTCAAACTTCATCTGGTTTGTTATTCCAATGGTTTTAACAATACAATCAAGTCGTCTCTAAGGAAACTTTTTATCGTGTTGGGCATCCTGACGGTTCTTCTATCCTCCTTTGTTTTGACGTTTCACAACGTTACAGTCCGAGTTTTGTTTTCAGAACATCTCGTACTAGGTTTATTTTTACTCGGTGGATACGTTAAACCGGATTTGCAGAATTCCTTCTTGCTGATGTTCATGCGAATGCTGCTGGTGGTTCCACTCATGGCATCTCTATCATTTAAGCTATATCCATCTGCTTGGACAGAACTCCAAGACTTGTTAACTCGCAAGCGCAGGGATGTTCTAATCCAAGCTCTTGGCTGTGGGGTGCTGATGTTTGTGTATATTGCCTCACTCTACATTGCTATTGGCTTGATTCCCACAGGCATTGCTTTGACCCTTTTCTTCACCTATCCCGTATTTACAGCGCTGCTATCTTGGAGGTTTTTTGGCGATCGCCCCACATTGTTCCGTTGGCTAGTAATGGCTATTATTCTGGTAGGAAGCGCTCTCACTATTCCCCAATCTTCTGCCACCTACAGCAGTCATACTATTGCGATCGGCATTTTCGCTAGTTTTGGCGCTGGGATCGTTTACGCTTTTTATTGCATCATTGCTCAAAAATGTTTAGAAAAATTCCATCCAATTCCCTTTACCTGGATCAGTTTTGCCTGCACTCTACTGCTTTCTGGTATTAGCTTAGTGTTCTGGCCAGGTAAAAGCGCTCAACTTGACTGGACACCCTTATGGATTGGTAGCATATTTTCCGGTCTTGTCAGCTTTCTCGGACACACTTTAAACAATGTGGGAATTCGGATGGTTGGCGCATCTACCGCCTCCATAATCGGCTCTAGCAGTCCAGCATTGACGGCGTTAGTTGTATGGATAACCATTAACGAAACTTTAAATCTGATTCAGAGTGTGGGGATTGGTGTTGTCACATTGGGGATCGCGTTACTTAGTGCAGAAGGCTTTATGAAATCGCTCAAAATTAGGGGTTGAATTGGGAATTGGGTAATTTTAGAATACTTTATAGCGCTTTTGGGTTGAGTCGAATACAGACCTAACCCCCAGCCCCTTCCCTACAAGGGAAGGGGAGCAAGATTCAAAGCCTCTCTCCTTGTAGGAGAGAGGTCAAAATGCATTGCATACAAACGATAACCGTTTTATGTAATACCAATTATCCCAAATAAAACTACAAATACAGACCTATCAACATAGATAAAAATTGACTTTCTAAATTGCGAATTACGAATTAATATCAAATATGCCTTTCTCCGCTATCCTTTTTGATTTAGACGGGACTTTAACAGATCCTAAACCTGGCATCACTGGTTGCATTCAGTATGCGCTCTCTGAACTCGGTTACAAACCACCGAATGCTGATGAATTACATTGGTGTATTGGCCCACCACTCAAAGATAGCTTTTCGCAGTTACTCAATACTTTAGATGGCACAATAATTGAACAGGCGATTTCACTGTATCGTCGTCGCTTTGGCACAATTGGATTATTTGAAAACTCCCTTTATCCCCAAATTTCAGAAGTTTTAAAAGCAATTCGTTTTAATGGTTATAAAACTTTTGTTGCGACTTCTAAACCATATATTTATGCTACGCAAATTATTGAATATTTTGGCTTATCATTGCTTTTCGACGGTGTTTATGGTAGTGAACTTGATGGAACTCGAAGTATAAAAGGTGACTTAATTCACCATATTTTATTAACAGAAAAACTTTTACCATCTACTGTGGTGATGGTAGGCGATCGCTCACATGACATCATTGGAGCCAAGCGCCATCAAATCGCCTCAATTGGTGTCACCTATGGCTATGGAACTGAGGAGGAATTGAAAGCTCATGGTGCTGACTTGATTGCCCATTCTCCAAGTGATATTCCCAAATTAATAATTCGTAAATAATGCTACCATCTTTAACACTTTTCCATAGCTTACTTCTCTTTAGTACTGCTTTTATTGCAGGTGGCTTAAATGCTGTAGCTGGTGGTGGAAGCTTTATCACGTTTCCAACTCTCATCTTTACAGGTGTACCCCCGATCGCAGCTAATGCCACCAATAATACTGCAATTTGGGTGGCGGCTCTAGCCAGTGCTGGAGCATATCGTCAAGATTTGGGCATCGAGCGGCGAGATTTTTTACTTTTATGTGGCGTCAGTTTAGTTGGTGGCATGATTGGCTCCATAGCTTTGTTGTATACATCGCCAGATATTTTTAAAAAGCTGATTCCCTATCTATTGCTGCTAGCAACAGTTGTGTTTACCTTTGGCGAACCGTTCAAAAAATGGTTGCAGCGTCGAAACCAGAATACATCACCGGAATCTGTACCGTTGTTTAATTTGGTACTGGCTCAACTAGCGATCGCAATATATGGCGGTTTCTTCGGCGCAGGTATAGGGATTTTAATGCTGGCAGCTCTAACGTTTTTAGGTATCAAAAGTATTCACAAAATGAATGCTTTCAAGACATTTTTAGGGAGTTGTATCAATGGTATTGCGATCGTTCCATTTATTTTTGCAGGTGTAATTGCTTGGCATCAAGCTATTTTGATGGCAGTCGGTGGCTCTCTTGGTGGTTACTTAAGCGCCCATTATGCTCGTAAACTTGAACCGCACTTAATTCGGAAATTTGTCATGATTGTTGCCTTTACTATGACTGCCTATTTTTTTATTCATGGTTAAGAACTGGGAAGTACTCAGAGGTGATGTATGGAAGCATCAAATAAATCACAAGTCATGCTCCGTGCTTTTAGTTCTAGAAATTTTCGCCTGTACTACACAGGTCAGGCAATTTCTTTGATTGGTACGTCAATGACTCAAGTGGCTACTAGTTGGTTAGTATATCGCCTCACCGATTCCGCTTGGTTACTAGGTTTAGTGGGCTTTGCCAGCCAAATTCCCACACTTGTGTTGATTCCTCTGGGTGGAATCATTGCCGATCGCTGGAATCGTCATCAAATCTCCACCTTCCGCAATCTGATTCGTCTGAATCTACGCACTGAAGGAGCTTAAAAGAAAAATAGCTCTGGCTATTTGAAAGAGTGCATAATCAGCCATAACACCAAAAATTGGTAACAATAATGACTAATATAAATGACCCTACTGTTGTAACTGAAGTAACTGATTTGTACCTCAAGTATGAAGAAGCTCTTTGTAATAACAATTTGGATGTGATGGATAGCTTGTTTTGGGATGCGCCCGAAGTAGTGCGCTTTGGCATCACAGAAAACCTCTATGGCGGCGATGAAGTTCGTAACTTTCGCCAGAATCGACCAAACCCGAAAATAGAGCGAGAAATCTTAAATCTCAAGGTTGTAACCTTTGGGAAAGATGCCGCAACCGTGACTTTAGAATTTCGCCGAATCATCAATGGTGTAGAGCGCTTCGGGCGACAAAGCCAGACTTGGTATAGGTTTACCGAAGGCTGGAAGGTGGTTTCAGCCCATGTTTCATTATTGCCAGTGTGATGGTGCGAGAAGTTTTGCTCAAGGAGTAGACATGACAACCGATCCCATCACTTCTAGTCCATCATTAGTGCAGCAGGCCGAATCCTTAGCTACACAACTTGAGTTTGCCCAATCCTCACTCCCAGAAGTTGGTCGTCTGTTGCACGTCCTTACCAGCCACATCACACAGGGTCAAATTGGCGAGATTGGTAGCGGGTGTGGGGTTGGTGCAGCGTGGATTGTGAGTGCATTACATCCAGATAGTACATTGATTACGATCGAGAGCGATCGCGATCGTGCCAAACTTGTGCAACAGCTATTTGCAGATAAGTCTAATGTCCGCGCACTTCAAGGCGACTGGCGCGACTTGCTCACCTACGCTCCATTTGATTTGTTATTTGCCGATGGCGGAAAGGCAAAACTCACAGAACCTCAGACATTGATAACTGCTCTCAAACCTGGAGGCTTCATCTTACTAGACGATCTCACACCCGAAGAATACTGGCCACCAGAATGGCACGGACGAACAGATCCAATCAGGGAATTTTGGCTCAAAGATCCTCGGATTGCTGCCACAGAAATCCGCGTGGCAGCAAAAAGTTCAGTGATTTTAGCAACACGCATTCAATGAAATGATTACTGGAAAAAGCAGACAAATAGAGCTTACTACATACTAGGCAAAGATAAACTGGACAGTCAAACGAGGCATTTTTGATAATTGGGTTGTCTCGTTCCAGCGGAGACTAGGAACGAGATTTGAAAAAGATTAAGGGTTGGTTGTGGAGCGAACTTTTGGTTGGCTATGCTTCAAAATATCAGGTGCATTTAATTTTTTGAGTATAAAACCTAGCTGCTAAAAGAGCTGCACCTGCTACTAAAGTTGCTAGTACACTATCAGGTTCAGGTACGGCAGCAACTTGAGCATCAATTCGTGCAGTTCCAGCAAACAAACCGGTCAATTTAGAGTCGCCTAATATATCAGCAAACTCTGGAGAAATCAACAATTTCACATCAGGGATGGTTAAATTTTGGCCATCAAATGCCACAAGTCCCGGAGCGCTCAAATCA
The DNA here is from genome assembly GCF_036917235.1 of Nostoc sp. Classification (GTDB taxonomy): domain Bacteria; phylum Cyanobacteriota; class Cyanobacteriia; order Cyanobacteriales; family Nostocaceae; genus Nostoc. Next base: position 37,854 of record NZ_JBALDU010000096.1, on the reverse strand, counting down.
AACAAAATTGTATTTAAAGAAAATGTATCTCTTAAAACAAGTCCGCTGGCACCTGTAACAGTACGTCCTGGAGCAAAACCGATTGAAAAGTCACCAACAGTAATTTGATTGTTGAATGTAACAGTACCAGTATCCTCGATTGTACCAGAGAGTGGAGTAAAACCGCCCTGGTCACTGAACGTGAAGTTGGTGGCTGAGTCGATGTTGAAGCCAACTAAATAATTGCTGGGAATTGGTGCAACTGTCTGATTAGTACCTGTCAAGTTTAGCCCAATACTACTAAGAATCTCTTCGTGATCGCGATCGATGCTGGTGACTCCAGATATCACTTTAAAAGTTGCAGCTTCTACCTGTATGGGTGCTATTGAGATGAAAGCTGCTGTAGTACAACTAAGAATCCCTGCAAACTGAAAAAAACGCATATATATTTCTGATGATCTTCGTAATGTATTTTATATAATAAAATGTCTTTTGTTAATATATAAAGCCATAATTTACTCTAAAAAAATCTTCAGAAAAGTTAAGTTTATGTAAACGTACAGTTAATAACAAAATTTAAGCCAGACAGTTGCAAAAACAAAGTGAAGTAAATAGGTACGAATAAAAATCAATCATCAGAATAAAGCATAAAGTATAAGGTATAAGGCATTAAGGATAGAAGAGAAAAAAATATAGTTACGTTTAATTATGTCCAATGCCAATTATTTAGGAGCCAATTTCAAAATCCCTCTCCCAAGATTGGGAGAGGGATTTAGGGTGAGAGCTTTTGATTCATCCAAGAAGTCTAATTAGGTATTCGCAGACTCTAGCTGAGAACTAGAGAAAGCTGATTTATTCTCGCCGATTTACTTCTTAGTTTACAGACTTGTTCTAATCCACCAGCTTATTTTCTCCAAATTAGGATCTATTTCCTGCCAAAAACTGGCTGAAGAGTCTACTTCTCTTGTTGCTGCAAGTATTTTATCTATACTGTCGAAGTTTTTTTGAATCAATTGCTTATCTAGTTTAGGAATGTCTAATTTCAGATATTTCAAACGGTTGGGTAACTCCACTTGCTCTTGTGTCGGCAACTGGTAAATCCGATCTACTTGTTCTAAAATTTTGTCTATTGATGTAATAACTTCTTGCAGACTCGGCTTTTTAGTTTGTAATTGTAAATCTTTCTCTTCAAAGGATTCTTCTTGACCACCTAACTTTACTAAGACTATTTTAACAAAGAAAATATTGTAATCTACCTCACTAACTTCACCCACTTGCTGATAATATTTTCCATTTGTATTTATAACTACTATGTCACCTTTCTCAATTTTGTTGTTCATAATTTATAGAGCCTAGTATTAAATTACTAAATAATCTCCTCTACAGAAAATACTACTCTAAAGCCACAAACCCTCAGTCCACCGTCTGACTCATTCCAGCTACGGCTAGCGCTGCGACACAGTTCTGCACTGAAACTCCAAGAACCACCGCGTAGCACCCGACGATTTATGTCACCGCCAACTTCCCAAGCTGTTCCATCTAAGGGTGCGTCATTGTAATTGTTATGCCACGAATCAGCACACCATTCCCAAACTAACCCGTGCATATCGTACAATCCAAAGGCGTTGGCAACTTCAAAACTACCGACGTTTGTTGTTTCTTTACGGAATTTGCTTTTTGGTTCCATAGTGCAGCTGACTAACTCAGAGGTAATGGTTTCGCCAAAGTGGAATGAGGTTGTAGTTCCAGCCCGACACGCATATTCCCATTCCGCTTCACTTGGTAAACGATAGTCGCGTCCAGTTTTTTCTGATAGCCTGAGACAGAATTCTACAGCCTCATACCAAGATACATTTTCTACTGGTCTATCTAAACCTTTGAATTTCGATGGATGGGGATTTAAAGCTTGTTTGACTTTGGGTAAAGCTGCTACTACTCTCCACTGTGCTTGAGTTACAGGAAATTTCCCCATAAAAAATGGTTCGACGGTAACTTGATGTCGAGGACGTTCGTCAGCATCGCCTTCAAATTCGGGTGAACCCATCATGTAAGTCCCACCAGGAATCGATACCATTTCTAATGTGACAGACTTACCTAATTTTTCAGCAAATAAATTTGCATTACAGTTCATGCGGTTTACTTCTCTACCACCTGTGTCTACTGTCACTACGTCAAATTCAAAGGTTTCTAATGGGGGTAATGGGACGATTACTTTTTGTGGTAGCGGCTGTAATATAGGTTGAGGCATCGAAACAATTTTTAAGGCAACAGGTTCAATGTTCGATGTGGCAAACTTCAAATCATTGATGACTTCTACTGCTGTTTGATACCTTTCACTCGGTAGATGTTTGAGTAATTTATCTAAAATTTTTCCTAATTCGTCGCTGATAGTAATACCTTTTTTTTGTAAACGTTCGCGCCACAACCATTTAGCGCTCATGGCATCATAAATAGGGTCATTAATCTGTCCAGAAGCATCCTGCAAAGGCAAACATTGAGTTAAAAGACGCACACAAGTGACACCCAAAGCATACAAATCACTGCCGTGACAAGCAAATCCAGCCATTTGTTCTGTTGGGGCATAGCCAAGGGTATAAATTACTGTAGCTTGTCTTCCTATACTGGTTTGTGTTACCTGTTTCGCACCACCAAAGTCAATTAATACGGGTTTTTCATCACTTGCACGGCGGATGATATTTTCTGGTTTAATATCTCGATGAATGACGTTATGGGTATGAATGAATTGCAGAACTGGCAATAAATCAGCTAAAAGTTCCCAAATTTGTTGTTCGCCATAAATTTGTTGCTGAACTTCTTGTAAGAGAGTTTTTCCTTGAATAAATTCTTGTACAAGATACAAGCTAGTACCTTGTTCAAAATAAGCTAGTAATCTGGGAATTTGCGTATGATTTTCTCCCAGTTCATACAACCGAAAAGCCTCTTCTTTGAAAAATTCGGCGGCTTTAGTGCGTTGTCCTGTTCCCTGAAACTGGGGGAAAAATTGCTTGATGACGCAAGGGGCGTTTAGTCTGTCTACATCTTCTGTAGCATAGGTTCTACTAAATCCACCTTCACCTAAGAGTCTTAATACGCGATAACGGTTTCTGAGAAGTTTGCCAAAGTTGCTTTGTCCGCAACTCACGCAAAATCTATTGCTATCAGAGTTGAATGGATTTGAGCAATTGGGATTTTGGCAGATTTGCATAATGAGGGGGAAATAGCATCTTCTCCAAAGTTAGCCCCAATATTATCTAATTGAAAACAGTTATGTAGAGAAGCGAACACGGAAGTTTATTCATGTGCTTAAAACTATCTTTCACACGAGGGCATAAGAATGAATAAATTATATTTATTTATACCAATTAAATTAATGATTGCAACACATACTTGGGTTAAGACGCGATTCATCGCGTCTCTACAAATAGTGTATTTGTCGCATTCTTTTTTACAATTGGTATTACTTATCTATAGTATGACGTTGTGTTAGCAGAAAGTATGGCACATTGCCATAATGTTTGGGCGTTGGGCTTGCCGTAATGCACCCTAAATTTTAATATAACTGTTGTTTACTATCTAAAAAAGTTCACGAAGAACGAAATCACTTACCCATAACTTTTATTGCGAATTGCGACTATTATTTAAAAGTTTTATTCTCTCCAGAAGCGCGAATTAATTCCGCTACAAGGGCAACGATCGCAGATACTGAAATCAGCATTACACTGAGAGCATTAATATCAGGTTTAACTCCGCTTCTAATGCGGCTAAAAATTTCCATTGGCAGGGTGTTCGAACCGCTACCAGCAGTAAAACTGGCAATGAGAAAGTCATCTAAGCTGAGGACAAAAGCCAAGAGGCAACCAGCGACAATCCCAGGCATTAATTGAGGTAACAATACTTTGATGAAAGCTTGGGTTGGTGTCGCACCTAAATCTAGTGCTGCTTCTTCTAAGTGAGGATCTAAATTAGTCAGTCGGGAAGCAACTACAAGCCCAACGTATGCCAGACAAAACACCACATGGGCTGCAACTATCGTCCACAAACTCAAAGGTATTGCAAAGGCTGCTAGACATACTAGGGTAGCCACTGCGATCGCAATATCGGGAATAATCAATGGTAGGTAAGCAATACCGCGATACAATTTCTTACCAGGAAATTCGTAACGCGCCAACCCAACCGCCATCAAGGTTCCCAGCACTGCGGAAATTGCCACGGCACAACCTGCAACTATCATACTGTTTTGCAAAGCCGATAATATGCGATCGTCACTGAACAACTTGCGATACCAATCGAGAGTGAATCCTTGCCAAGTTGCGCTGTAGGGCGACTGATTGAAGCTATAAAAGCCAAGTACCAGTATGGGCAGGTACATGAACACAAATATCAACAGTGAGAAAACCGCCTGCCATGAGACACGCGGTTTTTTGAGAGATGGAGAGATATTCACGTTTATATATATTATTGATAGCAACACAAAATAGCATATTTTATGCACTAAGTCAATAATGGTTTAAAATTTATTTATCGAACCGCAGAGGCACAGAGAACGCAGAGATTTTATGAGTCATCTCAATCTGACTCTCGCTTCTCTACGAGACGCGGCGCGATCGCTAGAATTCAAAATTCAAAATTCAAAAAGGGATACAAGCCCCTAAATTTATGTAAGCGTTCAGGGAGTCGAAAAAAGACGAAAAATAACCCCCAAAATCAAGCAATAAAATTAGGCAAATTTTAACATAACACAACGATCAGAACGGTTAGGGGTTAGGTTTTTTGTAGGCTTTTCCATACAACGTTAAAAGTCATGTTAATTTTACTTTTAAGAACTTGGATATAAGTTATCAGAAAAACTGCTACTTCTGATTTCAAAGTACCTACTTTACGTAAATTTACCTTTTAATCGGCTAGAGATGCTCCTTTATAGTACGGAAAGCCGCCCAAAAAGTGTCTACAGATTTTATTCTTTAATTAACATTTTAAAGTTGGATAATTGACGGTCAAAAATAGAGATTTTTCAGTCAAAACTATCTTTTGATGACATTTTTTGACGATTATAGAAAGTTCCTATTTATAAAAAACTTCTATTGAAAACTGCCATAAATCACATACCAATTAATAAATCAGAATACAGTTACCTCTTTAGGAGTGGGTAATTTCCGTACTAAGATAGACAAAAAATATAGAAGGTACAGCGTAAGCTTTAAAGTAAATTGTTAATAACTTTAGTATGTGAAGTTACTTTCTGATGCCAAAGTGGATAAATTTACAAGTTACAAGCACTAAAACAACAGAAATAAAAAACTTCTAATTCAAGTTTTATTTTTTAGGAGGTTTGTGATGAAAATTGCTCAATTAGCTCCATTGTGGGAGAGAGTTCCGCCTCCAGCTTATGGTGGCGTAGAGTTAGTAGTGGGGTTACTGACCGATGAATTAGTCCGACGTGGACATGAAGTAACTTTATTTGCATCGGGAGATTCTATTAGTCTAGCAAAACTAACTTCAGTTCATCCCCGCGCTCTCAGACTCGATCCTAATATCAAAGATTACGGCATTTACGAAATGCTAAATCTAGCTGCGGTGTATGAACGCGCAGAAGAGTTTGATATTATTCACTCCCATATCGGGTATGGGGCACTGCCTTATGGAAATCTAGTAAAAACTCCTACGGTTCACACGTTGCACGGTACTTTTACCCCTGACAACGAAAAGATGTTTAGTTTTGGTAAAAAACAACCTTACGTCAATATTTCCAATGCACAACGAGAACCAAGGTTAGGTTTAAACTCTATAGCAACGGTTTACAACGGAATTGATGTTAGCAGTTATGAGTTTCACTCCCAACCAGAAGATCCTCCTTACTTAGCGTTTTTAGGTCGGATGTCTCCAGAGAAGGGAGCGCACTTAGCTATAGAAATTGCCAAACTTGCCGGTTGGCATTTAAAAATTGCAGGTAAGATAGATACCGTTGATGTAGAATACTTTGAGAAGGAAATCAAACCGCACATTGATGGGGAGCAAATTGAGTATCTGGGTGAAGCCAACCATGCTCAAAAAAATGCCCTGATGGGTGGTTCAGTCGCAACTCTATTCCCTATCACTTGGCGGGAACCCTTTGGATTGGTAATGATTGAGTCAATGGCTTCGGGTACGCCAGTGATTGCAATGAAATTGGGGTCTACTGAAGAGGTAATTTCCCACGGCAAGACGGGTTTCCTCTGCAATAATATTCAAGAGTGTATTAGTGCCATCGATCGCGTCATTGAATTAGACCGTTATGCTTGTCGTCAGTATGTCGAAAATCTTTTCAGCGTTAAGCGCATGACTGATGGCTATGAAGCAGTTTATCAACAAATAATAGCAGAAAGATTTTCTCAGAATGGGCATTTCCGCAGTTTAGTTGATTTAGCTAGCTAGCTAGCGATCGCATTTAAATATCGCTTTTAAATATCGAATTTATGTAATTTTACATCTTTTTAACTAAGTAGAATACACGCGATCGTCGGGTAGCACAACTGTCATTGGTGTCAACTGAAGCCGAAAACTATATCGGACAAGCGTTTTGCAAATCCCTCACGCCCTCATCCCCTAACCCCTTCTCTCAAAGGAGAAGGGGAATTGAATGTCTAGCTCCCCTCTCACGGATGGGCTACAGTGTATACACAACTCAAATTACCCCCCTTAATCCCCCCGATATATTGGGGGAAAATCATAAATTTGGTTCCCTCCCCTTTATAAGGGGAGGGTTAGGGTGGGGTAAAACCTTGGTTAATCAGCTATTTCAGACTTGTGTATACACCGTAGCACGGATGGCAGAGGGGCTGGGAGTGAGGGCAAAACAGCGGGTTTGGCGTTAGGTTGACACCAATACAAAACTGTGATATTTAACAACTCACGCGATGTCTACGACGGGCTATCGCCTACGCTCCATTTTTCTAAAGTTCTAGCACTCACTCCTGGCACTCGTTCTAAGTCTTGTAAAGATGTAAATTTTTGCTGTTGACGGCTAATAATTATCCGTTGTGCTAACTTCTTACCCACGCCAGGGAGAGTTGCTAATTCTTCTAAACTTGCAGTGTTGATATTGACTTTTGGAATTGCTTGTAACTCAGTTGATGAAGAAGTTTTTATATGAGGACAACGTGTTTGTTCTAATTTAATTTTTTCTTGAATTGCTGGTGGTAAACCGGGTTTAACTTTGGTATAAAGACGAGCGAATTCTCGCACATAATGGGCAGCAACTATCGGGTTTTCCATCACTACAAGCGTCTCATCGTTACCATTATTGGCCGCATCTGACCAATTATGAGAACCTGTAATTACTGTTTGACTATCAATAACACCAAATTTGTGATGCAATAAATCGCCTTTGGGTAATACAGGTACACCTACAGTAGTAATTGGATTTTGCCAAGGATGATTGTCAACTTCATATTTACATTTGTTACTAAGAGCAACCCCCATCATATCTAAAGCTTCGCTATAAGGACGGTAGGCAAATTGTGGTTCAATTAAAGCGCGAATTTGGACACTTTGTTGATGGCGTTTTTCTAAAATATTGGCAAGAGGCTGTTCGGAAAAGACAAATAACGCCATGTCAATAGACTTGGTTGCTGAACCTAAAGTTTTACCAATTAAACCATTACTACTATTATTCCAAGGTTGAGTTGGAGAAGTAGGCGAAAAGTGTACAGTAATTTTGGTATTACCTAAAGTTATTTGTTTAGGTAAACGTATCGGCTTTTGCAAACCAAATCGACTATCCGGCTGACCTCCCGGCCCGTCACCCCACATAATGTTAAATTCTTCTGTAAATAAAGAGGCTAATTCTGGGCTGTCAATCTGCAATAAGTTATTGGCATTGCCTAAACTACTAAGATTTGTAAAATCACCCGAAGTATCACTTAATGTAAAATTAGCCGAAGTGATAATTACGAGGCGATTGTCCACAATCACAAATTTATGATGCATCAAGCTGCTACCCGCTGAACCATCCGCTCGATCGTCTAGCCAGGGAATTTTGGCATTCTGCAAAATCATCAAAGCATCTCTTTGATTGATTTCGGTTGGACTGAGTTGATTATCGTGGTTAATATCAATAAATTGGCGAAATTCGTTGTAGCGTTCTTGTTCTCTTTTATCTAACTTACCTACTTCAGCAGATGTTAGGCTACTCCAAGGTCGGCTATAGAGATTTTCTAAAATTATCCTGACTTTTACCCCAGCTTTTTGTCTATCAACCAGTGCTTGGGCAACTTTGGGTAAACGTAATTCTTGCACCGCTACATCTACTGTAGATTTAGCATTCGTAATAGCATCCACAATCTGTTTTTCTAAATCATCCCCCAGACGAGTTTGCTGACGGTAAGCTTCTTGGTATTCTGAAGACTCAGAATGATTAAAGTAAACTTGAATTAACGGATCTTGTGGTAAGGGTGCTGGACGCTGATTGTAGGACTGGACTCGTTGACAACCAGCCAGAGAGAATATCAGTAAAAAGATATATAAAAAATATCTTTGTCTAGAGATAAGTTGCACTGTAATCTGTTAAAAGTGGATTGGAAGTGGATATATTTATCATTCCCAAAATTTTGTGTTCTGAATTAAGTAGAGAAATAAGTTTCCAAGTAAAGGGAAAAATCCACTATTAGATGTAAAATTACAGATATTTTTTTCAGGATTTGTCCACTAAAACTGTATATGCTGACAAATCCGCAGTCTTATCACTAACGTGTGTTCTCACTATTATCGGTTTTATGCAAATTTATCTAGATTACAGCGCCACTACTCCGACTCGAAAAGAAGCGATCGCAGTTATGCAAACAGTCCTCACTCAGCAGTGGGGCAATCCTTCCAGTTTACATGAGTGGGGACAACGGGCGGCAACGGTTGTAGAACAAGCCAGAGTCCAAGTTGCTGGTTTAATTAACGCCGCTACCCCTGAATCGATCGTTTTTACCTCTGGTGGCACTGAGGCAGATAATCTAGCGATTATGGGTGTGGCTCGGTTGTATGCTGTACCTCAACATATAATTATCTCCAGTGTTGAGCATTCCGCAATTTCTGAAACAGTGCGGTTGCTAGAAATGTGGGGTTGGGAAGTTACGCGCTTGTCTGTAGATGTTAAAGGCAGAGTCAACCCCTTAGATTTAAAGGCGGCATTACGACATAACACAGCCTTAGTTTCTATAATTTACGGTCAAAGTGAAGTTGGGACAGTGCAACCGATCGCAGAACTGGGTAAAATTGTGCAATCGCATGGTGCTTTGTTCCATACAGATGCGGTGCAAGTTGCGGGACGTTTACCGATAGATGTGCAACAATTACCTGTAGACTTACTTAGTCTTTCCAGTCATAAAATATATGGCCCGCAAGGTGTAGGGGCATTGTATGTGCGTCCTGGTGTGGAATTGATGCCTTTACTAGGTGGTGGTGGACAAGAAATGGGACTGCGTTCTGGTACGCAAGCAGTACCGATAATTGCCGGATTTGGTGTAGCAGCAGAATTAGCAGCCGAAGAATTAGCTACAGAAACACCACGATTAATTGAATTACGCGATCGCGCTTTTGCCCAATTAGCTGAGATTCCTGGTTTAATTGCTACAGGGGATGGCTGCGATCGTTTACCTCACCATGTGAGTATGTGCTTAGAATACGCTGACGACGAAAAACTTAGCGGTAAAACCTTGGTACGACAGCTAAACCTTGCTGGGATTGGCATCAGTGCTGGTGCTGCTTGTCACAGTGGAAAACTTAGTCCTAGCCCGATATTGTTAGCAATGGGTTATTCCGAAAAAGCGGCTTTGGGGGGAATTCGCATCACATTGGGGCGTGAGACGACTGAAGCTGATATAGATTGGACGGTGATAGTATTGAAGCAAGTTTTGCAAAGGCTAACACCGGATTTATCTCTAGTGAAGCGTTAAAACAACTGTAACAAATCGCATACCTATGGGAATACTGGCCATATTATGATGTAAATATCCCAAAACAGGATAAAATCAGAGGTACTCAAGTTTCAGACCCAAGTAAACTAATAAATGAGTCTATCTAACCCAGAACCGAGTTCTCTCAAGACTTTAAAACGCAAGGCTCCCAGCACAGTTGGTCGTGGAAAAGTAGTCAACCTCAACACTAACTTAAATTTTTCTGCGTGGAATGATGAAAGCATTGCTCTATATCTGGGTGATAGCCTCGAACATTACAACAATTGGGAGCAGCCTACAGTCATCGTTTCAGATGGAGCTTACGGTGTTCTTGGTTTTGAAGGTGACACTTCAGATCATATTGATTTATCTAATTGGTATGAACCTCATATTGAAGCATGGTCAAAAGCAGCCATATCTTGCACAACACTCTGGTTTTGGAATTCAGAAATTGGCTGGGCTGTTGTGCATCCAGTTTTAGAAAAGCACGGTTGGCGTTATGTTAATTGTAATATCTGGAACAAAGGAAAAGGTCATATAGCAGGTAATGTTAATACAGAAAAGATTCGTAGATTCCCTGTAGTTACAGAAGTGTGTGTTCAATATGTAAGAGAAGTTAAAATCAACGAACTTACGTTGAAAGAATGGTTGCTAAAAGAGTGGAAACGTTCTGGATTACGACGACGACAGGCAAACGAGGCTTGTGGTGTAGCTAATGCTGCAACTAGGAAGTATTTCGATCAAGGACACTTATGGTATTTCCCTCCTCCAGAGATGTTTGAGAGGTTAGTGAACTATGCAAATGAGCATGGTAATCCAGAAGGAAGACCTTACTTTTCTTTAGATGAAAACCAATCTTTAACGGGACAACAATGGAGTAAGATGCGCTCAAAATTCAGATGCCCTCATGGTTTTACAAATGTTTGGGATCGGCAAGCTCTACGGGGCAATGAAAGAGTTAAAATTCCTTCTGGAAAAGCACTACATCTTAATCAAAAGCCTCTTGATTTGATGGGTGTTATTATTGAAGCTTCAAGTGATGATAACGATGTTATCTGGGAACCTTTTGGAGGACTATTCAGTGCATCTCTAGCAGCACGTAAACTGAGACGAAAAGCTTACTCTTGCGAAATTGATCCAGATTATTTTTATTATGGAGTGCAGAGATTTAATCAAGAAGTTCGTCAATGCTCGCTTCTCTAATCTCTAGATAATCTTGTAGAGATTTCTTGATACTGTCTTCTCGACGGCTTGATAGCAGCCTATTCCATTGACCAACTGTAATACTAGAAACTTCAATATTATAGACGCGTTGCTTAAATTTTTCAATACCTGGATGCACAATTCTGTCCATCTTTGCAAAATTAGTATCCAGCCTGTATTTATACCGAATCAATAGTTCACGTAGAAGGTGCTGATATTCTCTAGTTGGTTTATAGATTTTTCCTTCAACACCCCATGAGTCAACTATTTTTTTAGCTTCTAATAACTCTTCAACAGATCCTTGAAATTTATAACCGCTAGTGTTTGTCTGCTGTAAATTTGCTGTTCTTTGACTTGTATCTTCTGGCTCCAAAACAATATAATCTGGCGGATTATGATAATGAGTATCTCTAGCTAAAGCTACCGACAAACCAGAGACAACACATACATCAAGAATACGAGGCTTGCCATAGATAATTTTCTCAGGCAACCATGCCAGCATAGCAACATAGGTCTGATCGTACTTAAAGTGATTTTGACTGTCTTTAAAGCGTGCTGTTATCTCTGTTGCTAATGGAAACCATGCTTTAATTTCTAATCCTGGTGTCGGTTGAACTTTTCCTACAAAAATAGTATCTGGAAAACCTGGATCTTGCCTCTGCCAGTTTCCAAAGTCAGAAAATTCATTTTGTTTATTCAAAAATTCAACTGTGTTAAATTCGATTAAATTTCCGAGTAAGGGTGAAAGCTTTGAAATAACTTTAGCCAAGTTTAGTGCTGCATCTACAGTTACAGGCTTAGATATATCTAAAACGTCAAAAATATGGCCCGATAAATTATCTAGATACTGAGATGCCAGCCTGATTACATCCTGTGTCTTCATACCTCTTCCTCACAAGATGCTTCAGATATTCCTTGTTCAACTTTTCTGAGAATATCACAAGGATTTACACCGATTACGCGAGTGACTAATAGAAACTCAATTACATCTAACCGCCGTTCACCATTTTCGTATTTGGCTACAAAAGATTGTGGCTTTTTCAACGATTTAGCAAGCGTCTGTTGAGTTAGTTTTGCTTCCTTACGAGCCGCAATCATACAGCGACGGAATATTTCATAGTCTTGGCTGAAAACAAATTTCATTGTGCCTTGGCTTTAGCACTATGTATACGTTGAACACAATAAACCCAATTTCGGATAATCCCAAAATAGGATATTTTTAGATGTCCTAGCCTAGTGCGTCACCTAACAGCCTGTCGTAGACATCGCAGTTCTTGTTCAAGTTCCTAAGTAAGTGCGAATATTTATGCAGAATGCGATCGCATTCTGTAATATTATCAATAAAAATCAGCATCATGAGTATTATCGTCTTCGGCAGCATAAATATAGATTTGGTAGCAACAACACCCCGGTTGCCAATTGCAGGAGAAACGTTGCTAGGAGAAGATTTTTTTAAAGTTTCGGGAGGTAAAGGAGCCAATCAAGCCGTAGCATTGGCAAAATTGGGCATTCCTACCCAGATAGTGGGGCGTGTAGGCGCAGACGATTTTGGTACGGAACTTGTTAACAATTTGCAAGCATCTGGTGTGCAAACTGATAACATTTTTGTGGATGAAACTGTTAGTTCTGGAGTCGCAATTATCACCGTGAGTCATACTGGTGAAAATCAAATCGTCGTCATTCCTGCTGCAAATGGGCGCGTCAATCAAGAAGATGTAGAGCGATTATCCCACTTATTACCAGAAGCTACAGCACTACTTTTACAACTAGAAATTCCGATTACTGCCGTGGTTACTGCTGCTAAAGCTGCAAAAGCTGCAAACATAAAAGTCATTTGTGACCCCGCACCCGCACAATCTAATTTACCAGATGAATTGTATCCATTGGTTGATATTATTACACCGAATGAAGTTGAAGCAGCGCAGTTGGTTGGTTTTCCTGTGAATGGAGAAGAACAAGCAGCTAAAGCAGCTGCGGTTTTATTGCAACGGGGTGTGAAATGTGCGATCGTCAAATTGGGTGCTAAGGGTGTTTTTTGTGCCACTGCTGAAGAACAGTTTTTTGTACCCGCGTTTTCAGTTCATGCAGTTGACACAGTAGCCGCAGGCGATGCTTTTAATGGTGGTTTAGCGGCGGCACTTTTTGAAGGACTTTCCTTACATCAAGCAGTTGTTTGGGGTGCAGCAGCAGGTGCTTTGACAGCGACAAAACCAGGCGCACAAACTTCGCTACCCGATAGGTTGACATTTGATGCATTTCTTAGGGAAAGGGGAATGTAAAGTGGCTTTCAAGGTAGGTATTTAAAAAAGGCATAGATAAGCAGGTAAAATGCTTATCTGATAGGGTTAGCAGAAATATCAGTGCGGAACTTCTGGACAATCCAGGGTGTGTAGCAGGAGAAATGCAGACAGTAAAAGTGAGGAATTAAGTATGGCACTATATCTAGACTCAGCGATCGCATCGGAAGCTGAAGTTGTTAAGCTTTGGGGATGGGTAAAAGGTATTACAACAAATCCTACGCTGTTATCTCAAAGCGATACTCCACCAGAAACCACGCTCAAAAAATTAGTTGCCTTGACAAATGGCCCGTTATACTATCAACTTATGGCATCCAATAAACCTGGGATGCTAGCTGAAGGTAGAAAAGCTTTCGAGATTATTGGTTCACAAACAATTTTGAAGATTCCCGCAACACCGTTAGGGTTTGAAGTGGTGGCGAGTCTATCGCCAGAGATTACCTGTTCGGTGACAGCGATTTATAGTGCAGCACAGGCAGCAGTAGCACGAGAAGCAGGAGCTAAAATTGCCATAGCTTATGTAAATCGAGCTACTCGATTGTTAGGTGACGGTATTGCCTTAGTGCGGGATATGGCTAGCGTACTCAAAGGCAGTGATACGGAAATCTTGGCAGCTAGTATCAAATCTCCTGAAGAAGCAGCCGCATCGTTGCAAGCCGGAGCGGATCATTTAACTTTACCATTGGCAATGTTGCAGGCGATCGCAACTCATGAATTCTCACAAAAAACTGTTGAAGAATTCGCTAAAGGAGGCATTGGTTTAACTAATTACTAATTCGTAATTCGGATGTGTTCAATAAGTGAATTTAGCTAAACTATAAAAATCAAATTTACTCAACATCTCCAAAAAGGTGAATACCGCAGGTACTTGCAGGGCATTAGATAAAGTTGCAGTTGCAATGACTCTTTCGAGCGGTGCAGGTAAACTGTATACCTGCACCTTTGGGGGAATGGGTACAGCTGCTAGACGAGGCATAATAGCTGCTCTCAATCCTTGATTCACCATACTAACGACTGTGGAATCTTCTTGAATGTCGGTAGCAGTATTGATTGGAATTGCTAAAGTCTTCAGGTGGTTGTGAAGAATGCGTCCGCAAGGTGTACAAGGAAGCAAAACCGGTGGATAGGCTGCGATATCTTCCCAAGTTATTTGCGGACTGCTAATTTTGGTATCTGGTGGTAGTAAAGCTACATACTCATCCCGAAAAATTTCCCAGGTTTCAAATTCTTCACCAGTTGGGAGACAGGTAATACCAATATCGGCACGTCCATCATGCAAACACTGCTCTACATCCGTAAAAGCAGCACACTCTATGATTGTGACAGCAATTTCTGGGAATTGATTGTGAAATTGTGCGATCGCTTTTGGTAACAGATGCGTGGCGACACTCCGAAAAGCCGCAATTCGCACATGACCACCATGTAAACCTTTATGCAGATTTGCTTCGTGTTGCATCATCTTTAGATGCTCCATTGCTTGACGCGCATGATGTAAAATGCGCTCTCCAGCAGGTGTCAGCACAGCACCGTGACGACCTCTCGCAAATAATGGCACACCCAATTCTTCTTCTAGGGTGGCGATCGCATGACTAATTGCAGGCTGCGAAAGCTGCAATTCTAAGGCTGCTTCACTAAAGTTACCACGATCTGCGACTGCAACTATGGCTCGGAGTTGGGAGAGTTTCATAGGCAATTGATGAGAACAAGGGTATACACATCCTGACTTTATTGTGGCAAAAAGGTTGTATTAGTGATTTTTCATATCTATAAATCCTATTTATAGAACCTATGCAAGCCATGATTTGATTCCTAACTGAGATGTTGTTACTGTTTTATTTACTGAGCAACTTTCAGGAATAATTTTATGAACAATAACATTAAGTATTTACAAAAAGAAGATATAGAAATAAATTGTAGTCCGTCATTCCAGAAAAAAATCAACTCCAACTTCTGGAAATCTCTGCATCTGATTTTGGAAAATTTTGTCAAAAAACTCCTAGCAGATCCGAATGAATTACAAGTTTGGCAAAAGGTTGACCGCTACGGTAATATCTATTGGCAAGCTTACGACCCAGCAAGCGGAAAATCTTTTTCTTCTGGTTCGGAAACTGATGTCTGTATGTGGATTGAACAGCTTTATAGGTATTAAAAATATGACACAACTTACTTTGGTAATCGGCAATAAAAATTATTCATCTTGGTCGCTTCGTCCTTGGTTAGCGATGAAGCAATTCGGTTTAGAATTCAATGAAATTCGGATTCCTCTCTATAACGACCCAGATTGTTCATCGAAAATTCGGCAATACTCGTCATCAGGAAAAGTACCTGTGTTATTGCACGATACGCAAACAGTGTGGGATTCTCTCGCTATTTGTGAATATATAGCAGAAACTTTTCCGAATCTGCAATGGTGGCCAGAGGATAAGGCTGCAAGGGCGTTAGCCCGTTCTGTCAGTGCGGAAATGCACTCAGGTTTTCAAAACTTGCGTCAGAATATGCCAATGAACTGCCGTACTAAATATCCTGGTAAAGGTTTAAAACCCGGCGTACAACAAGACATTGACCGCATTACTAATATCTGGCAAGAATCACGTCAAAAGTTTGGGGCTGATGGCAATTTGTTGTTTGGTAATTTCACAATTGCTGATGCGTTTTTTGCTCCGGTTGTTTTGCGGTTTGTAGCTTATGATGTGCAGTTAGATACTGTTTCTAGAGATTATGTTGAGTCAGTTTTAGCACTTACAGCAATGCAAGAGTGGATAAATGCAGCAAAAAATGAGACAGAAGTTATTCCCCAATATGAGTTTTAGTGAAATAGCAAATAGCGAGAAGACAAAGGATAGAAATATTTTAATTCGAGATGCAAATAAAAGCACCCGGTTGGTCAAGCACTCATGCTACGCTTGCGCCAAATTAGGACTACCTGCTTGCAAAACTAGGTTAGGAGAGTATTTAGGGCGACCTTTTATCTTTAGTAAAATTAAGAAAGGATGTTTTCAAAGATAGTCAGCTTATTTTTGAGACTTAAAAGTAATTTGTCCTACCCATTCAGGTAAAAGGTTGCCGCCCAAGAGGCAGAAATGCTTATTCTTTTTAAAGAGCGATCGCAACCTTTGTATCTCTGTTTAAACTATAATCAATTATAAGAGACCATTTATAAAATAAATCTAAAGAGGAACAGTTGAGCTACCTAAAGATTTACTTTATAATGGTCTCTAAATCCATTTTAATATTAGTAATGCCTAATATTCAAGAACACGTAAACACTCTAGTTACGAAATTGGTTCCGGGTTATAGATTTTTTCGTTTACAAGAACTCACAATTGACAAAAATCATTCAATTCAAACAGAAATTAATAGTCAATCAATTAAAGTTATCAGTTGGAATATTGCTAAACAAAACTATAATAATGCTTGGGTAGAAGATTTTTCCAAAATCATTGCAACTTATCAACCAAACCTTATATTTTTACAAGAGTTTTCTTTAAAGTTAGAGGCAGAAGAATGGGCAAAATGGCTGAAAATGAATTGGAGTTTTGCTCCTAACTTCGTAGATATTCATCATCAAACTTATTCAGGAATATTTACAGCATCGACAATCAGTCCAATTACCAAAAAAGTGATAACCACTAAACATTATGAACCGATTGTTAAAACTCCTAAAATTTCTTTAATTACTGAGTATCTGCTATCTGAGCAAAATATAACTCTCATGACAATCAATACTCATCTGATAAATTTTGTAGATATAAATAAATTTAAAATCCAACTAAATGAATTAGAGCAAGCGTTATCTATACATCGCGGGCCGCTAATATTTTCAGGAGATTTCAATACTTGGAGTCGAAAAAGAGCAGTTATTCTCAATCAAGTAACAACTCAATTGGGATTAACACCTGTAATTTTCGCACCTGATGAGAAGGAGAAAATTAAACGCTTCCTGTTATCGCCCCCTTTAGATCATATCTTTTATCGAGATATCAGTGTGAAAAAAGCTAGTGCTAAAGTGCTAGATCAAATTTGTTCATCCGATCACAAGCCATTGCTGGCAGAATTTACTTATACCAATACTCAAAAAAATTAAAATGCTTGTAGATGCTGGTGTTCTAGCTATTTTTAGCACAGCTACAGTTGTTGTTCATGTGGTGGGAGTTGCACATGCAGCCCATGCAGTGATGAATGTGCGTTCTTCCCAAGGGGCAATTGCCTGGAGCATTTCTTTAATTACCTTTCCCTGGCTAGCTATTCCGTTGTATTGGATTTTAGGAAGAACTAAATTTCATGGATATGCTGAAACACTGCGCTCAGTCTATGCACAACACTACAAGCTTGTTCATGAAACTTATAGTGAAGTTATTAAATTTCAGGTTGCGCCACCAGATAATCTAGCCGAGTTGCAACCATTAGCTGAGGCTTTTACAGAAATTTCTTTCACATCAGGCAATGCCGCCGAATTACTGATTAATGGTCAGCAAACCTATGAAGCAATGCTGAAAAAGATTGCATCGGCGAAAAATTATATTTTATTCCAATTCTATACTGTTAACGATGACCAATCAGGTAATGAGTTTAAAGAAGCTTTGATTGCTAAAGCCAAGCAAGGAATAAGCATTTACTTTCTCTACGATGAAATTGGTTCAAAGAAACTATCTCGCTCTTATATCGAGTCTCTAGAACAGCATGGAATTGCAGTGAGTGCATTTAACACCACCAAAGGTCAGGGTAATCGGTTCCAATTTAATTTTCGCAATCATCGGAAAATTCTGGTGGTGGATGGAGAAATAGCATTTGTAGGTGGACTGAATATTGGTGACGAATATTTAGGAAAAAACCCTCGCTTGAGTCCCTGGCGTGACACCCACATGATGCTCGAAGGCCCAACTGTACAATGCCTACAAAACTCCTTTGTGCGAGATTGGTATTGGGCTACTCGAAAACTTATCGAAGTTAACTGGCAGGTAAAAATTAATCAGGAAACGAATCAAACTGTATTCATACTTCCTACAGGCCCCGCAGATCAACTACCAGCTTGTAAGCTTTTTTTCATCGAACTAATTAATCAAGCTCAAACTCATCTTTGGATTGCTAGTCCATACTTTGTGCCGGATGAAGCAACATTGTCAGCCTTAAAATTGGCAGCAATGCGAGGTGTAGATGTGCGAATTCTCTTACCAAACCGACCGGATCACTTGTTTGTTTATTTATGTTCCTTTTCTTACTACACTGAAATGGAAAGAATTGGGATCAAGTTGTATCGTTATAAAAATGGGTTTATGCACCAGAAAATTATAGTAATTGATGAGAATCTAGCAGGGGTAGGAACTGTTAATTTAGATAATCGCTCTTTTTCTCTAAATTTTGAAGTTATGGGTTTTGTTACCGAGCCTGGGTTTGTCCAAGGTGTGAAAAAGATGTTAGAAGATGATTTAGCTGTCTGTGTTGCTGTTAATCTTAATGAGTACGATAAAAAACCTTTTTGGTTCAAGTTAGCTGTAAGAGTCTCTCGATTGCTGACCCCTTTACTTTAATCATTAATTATCTAATATTATCCAGTTGATTACTTATGGCGGTTCTCGGTTGAGTGAGGTACTCAAGTTCCCCACCCCCAACACCCTAAGAGCAAGCGAGGAGGGGACTTCTTTCTCTAGGAGACGCTACGCGAATTAATATGAGCCAATTTAATTAATTGTATCTTTCATAACATAGTTTGATTATTCGTAAAGCATTTTCTTTAGCAAATGCTCATCTTTTTGGGTGAATAGATGAATATGATAATCCATCGGGCAAAGTTAAGGTAATTTACTCAGTGGTGTTGCTAAACCGTCAATGCTGACGAGATTTTTCCGCTGTTGATATTCTCGAACTCCCTCTTCACCTTTTTTACTAGCCCAGTTTACTAGAGTCTGGCGCTGACCTTGATATTCATAGAGTGGTACGCCAAAACCACAGGAGGTCTGGATTTTTTCAATGTCAGCGACGATAATTTGACGAGTTCCAGGTATCGGCAAAAACAGAGAATAGAGGGATTCCCAGTCTGGAGAACTCGGTAAAATTGTGCTTCCTTGACCGTAAAGACGCAAGATATACGGGGGTTCTTCAAAAGCACAAAACATGAAGGTTATCCGCCCATTTTCTTGCAAGTGCGCTGATGTTTCATTACCACTACCTGTGAGGTCTACATAACCTACTCGGTTGGGAGACAGGATACGAAAGCAGTCCTGACCTTTAGGAGACAGATTAACATGACCCGTAGCACTCAAAGGTGCAGAGCCAACAAAGAAAAGGTGTTGGGCTGCAATAAAGTCTTGCAGTTCTTCAGTAATATAGTCAAAAAATTTAGACATAGACTGTCTGATTTATATTTGCAAATTTCTTATATTCTCAGCCTATGTCTTAGCTAAAAATCTAGCAAGGTATAATTACTGAATCTCTGACTTCTCGAAGGGGAGTGGAGAAAAGTGTTATTGTCTCATGTATCTACTAGCCATTTGGATGGCATCAGCGATATCGACATCACCATCACCATCAGCATCCAAGAAGGAATTTAGTACAGGATTTCCACCAGCTTGGGGATTTTGAGCATTGGCACCTGATTGCAAAAACTTTAGCACCAAAGGTACTGCCAAAGGTAGCAATTGTTGAACGATACCAGCATCCAACCCAGTGCGCTGGGCAGCAACTTCAGCTACTTGCTGTTGTATCTGAGGAGAAAATAAGGAATTGACGGCTTGAGGGTTGGCAGAAGTACCAGCATATTGATTGACTAAATTTTGTGTGGCTTCATTACCATCTGTGGCTTGTTTGTCTTGTAAAGCAGAACGCACTTGACCACCCACAATTGACAAAACTGATTGGATGGTAGAAGGATCTGCGCCTGTGCGATCGCTCAACTGCTGTACAGTATTAACAATATTTCCTATTTGACCTAAGCTGCCCTGTTGATTGGGATTAGCGACTGCACCAAGAATTTGATCGAAAAGTCCCATAAGTTTGTTTCTCTCTTTGTTCTCAAAAACTTGCCAAAACTGGCTTAAAGTTTTTTGTGTACACAGACTTTTGTAAGTCTACTAAAAGATTAGAACACGCTAGCTCTAAATTTTAACAACTACTAGCTTAAAAATGAGAAATCGATTGAGCGATCGCAAAACGCTCAACCGATCGCCCAATATTTGCTCTACGCTAATGCCGCTATCTTCTCTAGCAAGCCTTGAAACAACCTCAAGCCATCACTACCCCCTAGCGTTGCGTCTGATGCCCTTTCTGGATGCGGCATCATCCCCAATACATTACCCCGGCGATCGCAAATCCCGGCAATGTTGTTCAGTGAACCGTTGGGATTCTCCCCTTCATAGCGAAATATGACTTGCCCGTTATCTTCAATTTCTGCGAGAGTGGCTGCATCAGCGTAGAATCTTCCCTCTCCGTGGGCAATGGGCAAAGTGATAACTTCACCAGTTGTATAAGCTTGCGTCCATAGATTAGCACGCTCAACTTTCAAGGGGACGCGATCGCAAATAAAATGTAAATCCCGATTTCTGGTTAACACCCCTGGCAAAAGTCCAGCTTCAGTTAATACCTGAAAGCCGTTGCAAATACCGAGGACAAACTTACCCTTTTGGGCGTGTTCTACAACCTGTTGCATCACGGGTGAAAAACGCGCGATCGCACCACAGCGCAGATAATCACCGTAACTAAAGCCACCAGGTATAATAACGACATCCAAATCAGCAATATCTGTTTCTTGATGCCAAACCATGCGCGTTGGTTGCCCCAGTAAATCTCTGGTTACATAAGCAACATCGCGATCGCAATTAGAACCGGGAAAAACAACAACACCGAATTTCATGATTAGTTAGGGGAGTGGGGAGGCAGGGAGGCAGGGAGCAGGGGAGCAGGGAGCGGGGGACAGGGAGCGGGGGCAGGGAGCGGGGGAAAAATTCCTCTCCTCTGCACCCTTCTCCCTGCCCCTCTGCCTCTTGTGCCCAATCCCTAAAATACCCCAGTTTGAGTTTCGACCTCAATTAATTCAAAGCGGTAATTTTCAATTACGGGATTTGATAGCATTTGGTCACAAATGGTATCAAGGTCTTTACGCGCTTTCTTCTCATCAGTTGAGGTGATGGTGAGTTCAATGTACTTGCCAATCCGCACTTGGTCAACGTTATCGTATCCCAGTTGCTTAAGACCGGATTGTACAGCCACACCAGCGGGGTCTAAGACTGAAGGACGAAGGGTCACGAAAATTTTGGCTAGATACTTGGTTTGCACGGGCTTTTGCTGAATGCTGCGATCGCTATACTATAACTTTCTGTTCCAACTGAGTGAAAATAAGATTACGAAGCCGTTAAAGTTAATCGATCGATTAGCTCATTTAACAGCTTCAAACTACAGTGCCATACTTAAATAATTGTCTATGAGAGCCATACGCACCCGCAGTCAAGAGCGTATTTTCAACCTGCTGAAAACCATCAAAAAAGGCATTTCTGCCCAAGATATTTACGTAGAACTACGTAATACAAATCAGAGTATGGGTTTAGCAACAGTTTACCGTTCTCTAGAAGCCTTAAAACTCGAAGGCATGGTACAAGTGCGGAATTTGGCTAACGGTGAAGCCCTTTATAGCCTAGCACAACAAGATAAACACCACCTTACTTGCTTGCAATGTGGTGTCTCAATTCCGATTAATCAATGCCCGGTTCATGACTTAGAAAACCAATTAGAATCAAGCCATAAGTTTAAAGTTTTTTATCACACCCTAGAGTTTTTTGGGTTGTGCAGTCAATGTCAGGTAAATCAAGGTACTGACATTGGTTAATAGTTATACCAATTCTATGACAGGAATAAAGCGTGTTTTACTTTTGAATTCTGAATTTTTCTGTAATCAATGCTTTATTCAAACAAAACTCAACCAACTAAACACGTCTGTAACTGTTAATTGCCAATTTTCCAAAACACTCAGAACAGGCAAAACATCTTGATTTTCTTTTAATTCTGGTAATTTATTAGGTTCAAAAATCATGATTGACTCATCAGCAGAATCGAGCAACCAACCTAGCTTTGCTCCATTTTGAATAGAAAATGTAATTTTGCGGATAACTCGGTTGGCTGATTGCTCTGGTGAGAGAATTTCGATTATCCAATCTGGGGGAATCTCAAATTTATTGGTAATACTACCTTTTGCATCAAGGGGAATTCTTGGCCATTCAAACACAGCAATATCTGGTACTATCGAAAATCCGCTAAACGTGCAGCGTAGTTCAGTAAAGGCATAAGCTAATTTTTGTGGTTTTGCAACTTGATTTATGGCAGAAGCTAATTCAATTTGTAAAGTGCTATGTTTTCCTTGTGGCATAGGTTTTTGGTATATTTGCCCGTTGAAATACTCGCTTGCTGGTTTTGTCTCTGCTAGTTGTAAGAACTTTTCTAAACTTAGTCCTGTGGTTGGCTGAATAGATAATGTCATAATTTACAACTTATCAAAATTTGATTATTTCATCATGAGAAGTATGGGACAAGCGTTGCGTAGGCGTAGCCTGTAGTAGACATCAGATTCTTCTTACTAGTAATTGTAATTTTATCAAATAGTTTAGATGAAATATGAGGTGAACCTAAAATGTGTTCACTATCTTTCACCATATCTATTTTTTAGATATTACTGAATAAGATATAAAGTGGCTAAATCCAATTACAATAATGTAAACAGGAAATTTTATTTAATATTTAAGCTTAACGACAGGAGTAATGAAGTGTTGCGAATTAGCATTGAAGAAGCAGCTATCAATTTAAAATCTTTCTTGGAACAGGTAGCTAGGGGAGAAGAAGTAATTTTGCTGGAGCAAGATAAAGCTGTAGCTCGTTTAGTTCCTCTGCTACAAAAGGAACAACGGTTAGCAAATATGAAACAATTTCGAGATTCCCTGGCGATTGAGGGTGAGTCTTTGAGTGCAACCGTCATAAATGCGCGTACAGAGAAACGTCGTTGATTTATTTAGATACAAGCATTATTGCTCCTTTATATTGGACAGAAGCTTTAAGCGATGCAGTTGAACAGTTACTTATCAATGAAACTGAAGTTGGTTTGAGTCAATTGGTTGAGGTTGAACTGGTTTCTGCGCTATCGCGTCGAGTCACAATGCGAGAAATATCTCAGCAGGATGCAACAGCTATTGTAGCGAGGTTCCAAGCAGATTTAGATAGTGGATTTTATACTCAAATTAAGGTGGAAGCGGTTCACTATAATTTAGCGCGTGAGTGGATTAGTCGATTTGATACACCATTGCTTACACTGGATGCTCTACATTTGGCGATCGCATTTCAAAATAATATCCGATTGGTAACGGCTGATGAAGCTTTAGGAACAAGTGCTGAAGTTTTAGGAGTTGAGGTTTTGTTACTGCGGTAAATCAACTAAGTCGTCATCTGCCACATTTCCTACACAAGCGCGATACCGAACAGCCCGTCGTAGACATCGTGTGAATTTGCTGTCAGGTATCGCCAAAAACTTATTCCCCATTTCTCACAATTCTATTAATTCCACAATTACCAGAAGTGTAATAGGCTAAAATTATTAAGCTCCATCTTCCATAGCGCCTAATGCTTTGAGAGTTGCTTTTTTAGATTCGGTTAAACCTGTAACGCCTGTAATGTTCATATCTTCGTAAGGTCTTTTTGGTCTAAGGATTCGTATACAATTACCTGTGCTAGTGTTCCAAAGCATTATTGTGCCATCACAACTACAACTAGCAAGCATTTTACTATCCAGACTAAAAGCAACTGAACGAATCCAAAGAGAATGACATTCTAAAATTTTCAGGCATTTACCACTGTTTATATCCCAAAGTATTACAGTTTTGTCGTCTGCACCACTTGCTAGAGTTTTACCATCTGGACTAAAAGCAACTGCGGATACTGATTTGGTGTGACCTTGTAAAGTTTTCCATAATTTACCCGTGGATGGACACCATAACCCAACGCTTTCATTAAGAGTACCACTAGCTAAAAGTTTACCATCTGCACTAAAAGCTATTGAACGTGTCCAAGGGCCCCTTCCAATTTCTAATGTTTTAAGAAGTTCACTCGTATAGATATTCCATAGCTTTATCTCTCCGCCATAATTGCTAATAGCTAATGTTTCACCATCGGGGCCGAAAGCAACTGAGCGTATTGAGTGATTGTCTTCAAAAACTTTCCAGCATTCTCCCAGTTTAACATCCCATAATCTTACACTTCCGTCACCACTACCACTAGCAACTATCTGAGCTTTTGGGCAGAAAACGATTGATTGCACCCAATCACTGTGTCCCCGCAAAATGTTTAAGCATTCTCCTGTGCGGAAATTCCATAATCTGACTGTTGTATCAGCACTACCGCTAGCAAGTATTTCACCATCTTTATCAAGAGCAACTGATTGCACCCAATTGGTGTGACCTTGTAGAATTTTTACAGATTTACCAGTGGCAACATTCCATAATTTTACTGTTGTCTCATCATCTGCACTAACAATCATCTCACCATTTAAGTTAAAAGCGACAGAGTTTATCCAAGTGCTGTGTCCCTGTAAAACTTTTTGGCATTCACCTGTAGTAACACTCCAAAATCTTAGTGTCTTGTCATAGCTACCGCTAACAAGAGTATCTCCATCTGGACTAAAAGCAATTGAACGTACTGAATTGAAGTGTCCCTTTAATGTTTTTAGACATTTACCTGTTTTTACATCCCAAAATATGATATTTTCGTCGCCGCTACTAGCAACTATTTTACTATCAGGGCTAAAAGCAACTACTAATGATGAGATATCATGCCCTTGCAAGGTTAAATTACATTCGCCTGTATTCACATTCCATAATTTTATAGTTTCATCATAACTACCACTTGCAAGCATCTTACCATCTGGACTAAAAATAACTGATTTTACAGAGTTTCTATGTCCTTCTAAAGTTTTTAAACATTGGCTAGTTTGAATATTCCATAATTTTATCGTGTAATCAGCACTACTACTAGCAAGCATCTCACCATCTGGACTAAATACAATTGAGTGTACTAAATTAGTATGCCCCAGCAAAATCTGTAAGCATTTACCAGTTTTAATATCCCATAATCTTACTGTTTGGTCATTACTACCACTAGCAAGAATCTTACCTTGAGAACAGAAAGCAACTGAATTTACAGAATTATTGTGTCCTTGTAAAATTGTTAAGCATTTACCAGTGCGTGTATCCCATAACCTTATAGTTTTATCGTGACTACTGCTAGCAACTTTATTACTATCGTGACTAAAGTCAACCGAAAGTATTGCGTTAGTATGTCCATTACAAGTCAAAATTTCTTCGCCAGTAGCAACTTTCCATATACGAACAATACCTTCACCATCACCAGTAGCTACAAATTGACTATCAAAACTATACGCAACTGAGAAAATTGCACCAAATACTTTAGTAAAAATACTGTCAACCAAATTTGCTTGTGCAAGATTAACATGATGCAAGCTAGCCTCACTAAAATCAGCACCTTTAAGCACAGCACCGCTTAAATTTCTTCCATTCAAAGCAAACTTGTCAATCTTTACCACAACTGTTGCTGCGTTTCCCCCAACATAACCAACCTCATCTTCACTTTTCCCCTGCGTCTCCTCAATAATCTTAATTACTGATTCCTTCGCCTCAACATCAATCATCCCTACCAGCAAATCCATCACCGCTTTTGTTAAAGGTGCTTTACCAAAAGTCACCCTCAATTTCTCCAACGATTCACTGACAAATCCCTTCAGTGCCGCAGCAGGTAAAATCTCTCCAGCTGCGTCTACTTGACGACTGAAATAAGCAGACCAATTATAATCAATAGGTACAGCATCATGATTTATCTGGAAGCGCACTCGCGCTAACTCAGTAAAATCGCTAGATAATGCTCCCAATTCTGCTGCAAATTTATACGCTACAAAAAACTCTAACAGCGAGCGATGTGCTGGAGTATAGTCGCCATCAGCATTGCGGATGAGCATTGTTTGCCCCATCATGTCGTAATGCCAGTGGTCTAAATCTTTTTCTTCCTGCACCACCGAACCAAATAACCGTCGAATTCTGTCAGGGAACAGCCGATAATTGAGGCTCATTTCGTCTGTAGACAGCATTTCCCAAGAAAGTTCGCACAAAAAGTATAACTTTTCTGCCAAAGAAGTAAAAGTGCGATCGCTCTTAATATCCCGTTCCATTTTCCGCCGCACCGCGTATAAGTAAACCCGTGACATATCCACAGGTTTACCCGCCTCAATATCTGGCAAAGCTTCCAAAATTAACTCTGTCATCACCGGACGACGGGCTAAATCCAATAATTGCGGATTTCCCATTACTTGTTCAACTGTTGCAGCTTCCGTTTGATGCGACAACACCAGCCGAATTTGCTCGTCGTTAAATTTCTCAAGTTCCAGCACTTCAAACTGCGGTGTTTCCCCTGTTAGTTGCTTAGTAGAAGCTTGCAACTCGGCATTGAGTAAAGCGCGTCCTTCCTTTGCATCAGGAAAATGTTCAGTGCGACAAGTCAAAATAACCTTGGCACCCGGAACCACTACTTTTGCCAGTTCCCAAAAGTTATTAATCATCTGCTGACGGTCAACTTTTGCTGCCATTTCGTCAAAACCATCGAAAATTAGCAGCAATTTGCCCATCTGGTTAAGTTGGTCAAAGACTTCGCTAGTTAAACGAATATTATGTTGTGTAAAAAAGAACCCCGCTAAAACGTTCTCGACATTTATCGCTTTGGCAAAATCCCGCAGCGTAATTACCAAAGGCAAGCGGGGACGTTCAACACCGCGTTTTTGGGCATCTCGATAACGTTGCAATGCCACCCAAGCATAATGGAAGGCAAACCAAGTTTTCCCCGTACCAAATTCTCCTAGTATAGAAATATGCTCTTTGGCTGGATCGTCCAACCACATATCAATATAACCATCAATCCAACCATCGCGATCGCTATAGTGACTGATGCCGATACGCTGTTTAGTATCGGGGTCAATTTCCTCTTTTGTGCAAGCTAGAGGAACATATTTTGTATCGATTTGCCGCCGGATAATTTCCGCTTCTAACCAATCGAGATAATCGCTAAAATCAGCATCTTGGTCAATGAGTTCGTCAAAAGTATAACAACCTAAGTGGCGATTTTCCTCCTTTTCCACTTCATTGCGCGCCGCGCGGGCAATCCGTCTTGCTGTTACTAACCAACCTTCATCAGTTCTCTGCTGTTCCACAGAAGAACGCAAAAGAGCTACATCCTTGAGTCCAACTTCCCCTTCAATTCCCCGGATTAGGATGCGGTCATATCGGTTACGCCGTGTCGGAACATTAATAATCCACTCAAAATATGAATCGCCCCAAATTTCATACTTTTCAAAGCGGTAGCCCAAGGTTTCAAACCAGCCGCGCATTTGTTGAGCTAGGGCTATGGCTCGACATTGATTTTCGGTAGATGTTTCAGCTTCCGGTAGTGTGGGAGAACTTGATGCAGCCAACCGCGCTATTTCTGTACGAATACCTTCTAGCGTCGGCAACCTATCGAGTAATTCTTGGATATTAGCAATGCGTTTTTGTAAAGAGCCAATTTGTTGACTCATTAGTGTGTCTGCTGGGTTGCGAGTGCGTTTAGCAACTTCGGCAAAAACAATATAAAATGCGGCAATTTCTCGTCTAATGTCAATTCCCAAACTTCTAATGTCATCACCCAACGAGTATGCATTAAGCCAAGCATCAACCTCAGAAAGTAAAATTGAGGGGTTATTATGGTCAAATGCTTTGCGAAAAGCCTGTTTTATTGCTTCTTGGCGAAAAAGTTCTAAACAAGGCTTGGGTTTTCCAACGCCGTACTCTACCAGTGCATAAGCATAAACGCCACTAAAATCTGCTGGTGGATGCTCTGGAGAAAGATTAAACTGCTGAAGTAATTTAATTACAGTCTCATTGCGCTGAATTTTTTCCTTAATTAAAGGATTCGCGATCGCAATAATAGCGTTGATAACCTGTTCTGGGTTAATTATCATTAGTCATTTGTCATTAGTTTTTAGAAAGAGACAAGGAAGAAACTTGTTCCCTTGTCTCCACTCTCCAGTTCTTACTCCTAACTAGGGCGATTATTTTCTAATCCTGGGATTTGCTTGGAAAACAACTCGTTAGAGTCAATTTGACCATTTGAGATAACGGAACGCATACCCTCGAAAGCAGCAGGAATAGTACGCGGATCTATAAATAGTACCTTGCTGCTATCGCTTCTACCAATTGTTGCGCCCATATCCAAATAACCCAAGGCAAACAGTACTTCCACTGCTTTATTGGCATTGGGATTTGTCTGGAGCTTTTGGGCTATAATTTCTGCTGATTCTGCGATCGCTTGGGCTTTCAAAACTTGTTGCTGACGTTCTGCTTGAGCCTTCAGAACAAGCGACTTTTGTTCAGCTTCTGCTTGCAGAATTGTCGATTTTTGACGAGCTTCTGCATCCAAGATTTGCGCCTCAGCTTTACCTCTGGCGCTATTGACAGAAGCTTCGCGTTCACCCTCAGAAGTTAAAATTGCTGCCCGTTTGCGTCGTTCTGCCGACATTTGCAATTCCATCGATTCTCGCACTGCCTGAGACGGAATAATATCTCTCAGTTCTACCCGTGTCACTTTTACACCCCAAGGATCGGTAGCAACATCCAAATCCTGTAATAAAAGCTCACTGATGTGAGAACGAGCAGTAAAGGTTTGATCTAACTCCAGTTGTCCCATTTCGGCGCGAATTTGAGTCAACACCATATTTACCATTGCCGACTGGAGATTTTCTACCTTGTACCAGGCTTTTTCCATATCCACGATGCGCCAGTAAAACACCGCATCTACCTCAATGCCAACGTTGTCACGAGTGATGCACTGTTGGGGAGGAATATCTAAGACTTTTTCGCGGATAGTTTCTCGGTAGACAACTCTATCTAAGAAAGGAACGACAAAGTTTAGTCCTGGTTCTAGTTTTTTGTTATAGCTACCCAATCTTTCCACCAAAGCTTGATTACCCTGATTGATGACTTTCACAGAACCTGCCACAGCAGAACCACCAAGAGCTAAAAATACTAGTAAAAAAAACTGTTCCATTGTGAATCTCCTAATTTTTAAGTATTAAATGTCACTCAAAAGAAGAAGAGAGTAAGGGATAAGGTAGCAAAAGAAGACGAGGAACTACTGCCCCCTGCCCCCTGCCCCCTGCCCCCTGCCCCCTGCCCCCTGCCCCCTGCCCCCTGCCCCCTGCCCCCTGCCCCCTGCCCCCTGCCTCCTTCCTAAGAATTCAACAGATTTTCCGGTACAACAATCAAAGTAGTACCTTCCCTCCTAACCACATAAACTCTTTGATGCGGTGGTATGGTAAATTTGTCATCGTCACATCTTGCTTGCCAAGAATTTCCCTCATACCGCACCCGCCCTGTTTTTCCAGGCAGAATTTCTGTTAAGGTTTCAGCTATGACTGCATCCCGAATTTTTGATTTGCGTTGTCTTGGTTGCAAAAACCGACGAGAAAGCACGATTAGTATTGTGGAAAGCAAGAGCCAAACCACAATTTGCAACCATACACTTCCCATACCCACTCCAGACAGCAGCGCCACCACAAAAGCGCTAATTCCCATCATGAAGGCGACAAACGCCGATGGTAAAAACAGTTCTGTTAAACACAAAACTGCTCCTGCCAAAAGCCAGATTAAGGTAAAACTTGGCATAGCGCCATCCTAGTCTCTACATTGACGTAAATGCATTTCTACGATTAGATACAGCCAGACATAAGTTATTTACAGAAAACAAAACTGGGTATTTCTACCAATAATTTTGATTAATTTCAGTAACAAGGTGTAGCTAGCAGTACACAAGTCCAGTTTATTCTAGCCTTCAATTCATTGCCAGCTAAAGTTAATCGAAGTTTATGTATAAAGAAGAATTCTGACTCCTGACTCCTGTTTTATGATTTCTACTCAACTGATAATTTTTTGTATAAATCCACGCTGTAATAGCCCCATTAATCCGATGGGAGATAACGTTTGTGCTAGTTGCCAAACTCCTTTGGTTCATCGCTATCTTTGGGCGACTGGCTCATTGTCTGCTTGCATCCCACCAGGCACAAAGGTAGCAGATAGGTATGAGGTAATTAAACAACAGATTTGGCTGGATACTCAACCGGGACTGCCGCCAGATGTACCTGAAGAATTGCCAACGGAAGTAATTCCTTATTTACAGTTATATCAAGAACGGTTGCATCTGCCCCAGGCTTATGGATTTGCTAGTAATCTTGAGCAAGATACAACTGATATCCTCTTATTGGAAAATGCACCGATAGACAGAACAGGAAATATCTATCCAACTATTGTTGAGGCTTGGGAGGAAGCAACGGCAGTACGACAAGTTTATTGGCTGTGGCAAATTCTCCAACTTTGGACACCTCTAGCAGAATTAGGACTTAGCCGCAGTTTACTAGTAGTAGACAATTTGAGAGTCGAAGGTTGGTGTGTGCAACTGTTGGAACTCTACCAAACATCAGCTGATGAAAAGCTGAGTTTACAAAATCTGGGAGAGTGTTGGCAGTTTTGGGTAGTTTCTGCAAAGGCATCAGTAGCTAAAGCGTTACAGAACATTGTCCAGCAGATGTGTGAAACTGAGATTGAGTTAGAGGAAATTAATATTCAACTCAATAATTTACTACTAGCGGCTGCGGCAGAATTGCCATTAGTCTTAAAGGTGGCAGGTTCTACAGATATTGGCCCAATGATGGCGCAAAATGAAGATGCTTGCTATCCCAATAGTTTGAGTGATTTAGATGAACCTTTATTGCGCCACTTGTCGATTGTTTGCGATGGCATTGGCGGGCATGAAGGCGGTGAGGTTGCGAGTCAGTTGGCAGTGCAGTCTGTAAAGTTGCAAATTCGCGCTTTACTAACTGAGGTAACAGAACAAACTGCACTTTTTCCACCTGAGTTGTTGCAGGAACAATTAGAAGCAAGCTTACGGGTGGTAAATAATGTAATTTGTGCCCGCAATAACGAACAAAAACGCCAGGGCAAAGAACGCATGGCTACAACTATTGTCATGGCGTTGCAAGTTCCACAACGAATCCAGACAAGTACTGGGTGGCAATCAAATAATACCCATGAGCTTTATTTGGCTAATGTTGGCGATAGCCGTGCCTATTGGATTACTCGCAATTATTGCCAGCTACTGACAGTAGATGATGATGTGGCAACGCGAGAAGTACGCCTTGCTAAAAGCTTGTATCGAAAGGCACTTTTTAGACCAGATGCAAGTGCCTTAACTCAAGCATTGGGGACAAGAGATTCAGAATCTTTGCGTCTCAAGCTTCAGCGATTTATTCTGGAAGAAGATGGCATTTTGCTGCTGTGTTCTGATGGTTTAAGTGATAATAACTGGGTGGAACATTCTTGGCAGGATTATGCAATACCCGTGTTAACGGGGCAAATGACAGTTGAAGATGCTGTCCGTAACTGGATTAACTTGGCAAACGAAAAAAATGGGCGTGATAATACATCGGTTGTGATGACTTATTGTCGTGTCTCTCCAGAATACTTAGTACCTGTGACTCCGGCGTTGCCAGAAGAGATTATAGAAGCAGAAATACAGGAAGAGGAACTAGAGGAACTAGAAGAACTAGAAGAATTAGAGGAACTAGAAGAACCAACTTCTTTTACAGAAAGTTCGCAAGCTTTGCTAGATTTAGATTTAGATTTGGATCTAGATTTGGATCTTTCAGAGGAACCACCTCTCAACCCAGAAATTCCACCAACTTTAATTACAAAACCGAAGCTGGGTAAACCTTTGGTAATACTGGGAGGGGTGTTGGCGTTGCTTGTAGGGGGTACAAGTCTGGGATTATTTGCTTGGTGGCAAATTAATCCTCAAGGATTCCAACAGATGTGTCGGCAACTTCCCCAAAAAGTGCAGTCAGCGTGTCCGACTGGGAAATAGATTATACCGAAATATTTTAATGTTGATGAGAAAGATGGCAGTATTAATAAGGAATATTGTAATGTTGATGAGAAATATTGCAATATTTGGGAAAAACATTGCAATGTTGATGAGGAATATTGCAATATTTGGGAGAAAGATTGCAATGTTAATGAGGAATATTGCAATGTTTGGCAGAAATGTTGCAATCTTGACAAGAACTACTTGTACATTCAGAGTGACGGAGAAGAAAATAGCGATCGCTTGAAAGCTGCCATTTGTGCGATTATCAGAAGGCAAGTTGTCTTCACATTCAATCGTCTCCCTCTTACAAGGCTTTGGGTTTGATGAACTTGAGGGTCATGCGATCGCTTTCCCCTATAGTTAGGAAGCGTTGCCTGTCTTTTTCACCTTGGCTCAAAGTTGGAGGTAGTGTCCAAACTCCGCCCGGATAGTCTTTGGTATCTTTGGGGTTAGCATTAATCTCTGATTTGCCCACTAATTTGAAGCCAGCTTTCTCGACAGCAGCAATTACCCCATCTTCAGACATATAGCCTGTTTTAATACTCTCTTGTAAAGAAGTCCCTCTAAGGGCGCGGTGTTCTTCCACTCCTAAGATGCCCCCTGGCTTCAATGCTTTGTAAGCCGCCGCGTAAACCTGCTCGGCATAGCCAGCTTTCACCCAGTTATGAATATTGCGGAAAGTAACAACCATATCCACAGAGTTTTTTGGGGCTAGGGTAAGTTCATTTGGGGGATTGATTTGGGCTACTTTGACCTTACCAAAAACCTCTGAATTAGCTGCCAGTTTCTCTTGCAAAGCCAAAGCAGGTTTACTTGTGCTAGGAGCAAAGTTAGTAACTATCAGTTGTCCCTTGGGCGCTAGAAATGGGGCTAATATCTCAGTATACCAGCCGGTACCTGGCCACAATTCAACCACCGTCATATTTGGGCGCAGACCGAAGAATTCCAGGGTCTGGGCTGGGTGGCGGTACTTGTCTCGAAGACGATTCTGCTCTGAGCGATGACTGCTGGTGAGTATAGTTTGAAGTGTAGTTGTGCCGTTGAATGTCGCTTTTTCGCTCTCGTTGGCTAGAACATTGGGGGGCATTACGGATGCCAAGACGAGGAAAGCTAGAGTCAGGGCTTTCAGTAAGCCTTGGCGGGGGATGAGATTTTGTGCAAATTTCATAGCTGTTGTTTTCATTGTCCCCTTCAGCATAAGGGTTAATAGCGACAGCAAACCCTTTGGGTATATAGGATATAGAAAAGTCTTACATCTCTCAACAATGCCTAACCCTAAAGGTAATCCAGAAAATTTAAAACCACTTAAGTCTGATATAGCGGTTCTCAGTTGAGTTAGGTACAAGAACCCCACCCCCAACCCCCTCCCCGCTCTTCGAGAGGGGACTATGATTAACCCTCCCCGTATGTATTGGGGAGGGAACTAGATTCCTGTTTCCCCCCAATATATCGGGGGGATTAAGGGGGGTAATTTGACTTGTGTATACACCGTAGCTCAAGAAGCAGGGATAGTGGAGTTGTGAAGTTTGGGGTCTCGCCCACACAGCGCATTCACAATCGCTGTGGCATGGCTTTTAAATTCCCAGTTCTACTGGGTTCTGAGGGTTCCAAATTATTTTATGGCTTTCAAATTCAATTTTTCTATTAAGTGTTCTCTTAAATTATCGATATTACACCACTCCTTCATTAACTTGTTACCAGACAACGATTTAGCGCAAGTGTTATGGCAACCCCATCTGGCTCGCATTACCTGCTGATCAACAGGAATACTGTCCCAATTCCTCAAATCAGCAATCCAATGAACCTTAACCCATCGAAAAATCCCCCACGTATCATTTACCCATTGAGGTTCATCCTCACTTCCCTCATTAACCAGTTCAACTACGTGTGTCAGGTATCTCTTATTGCACCCATCAGGTATTTTTTTTTGCTCTCCTGTGATATCGTTTTTGCACTCATGCGGTACTTGAGAAAGGATGATAAGAGATCCTTTTGGTAATTTATGGGCGTGAGATTCTACTACTCTTGTACTTTCACGTCTTTTAAAGTTCAACCGAAAGTAAGCTTTAATAGGATATTCAGGATACGCCCACTCTGTTTCATTACCTTGGTCTGTGACATTTTTGATATAATCCAGACGCTTATAATCCATTATTTCTTACTACTGCCTTGTATTAACTAGACCTTTTTCCATATCTAGTTTGCCCAAACTCTCATAAAAAACTTTTAGGTTTATGTTTGCCCTACCTTGCCAAGTGCAAGTGTGCGCATAAAATTCCTTGAATTATCTGTTGTACAGCTTCTTTACTCAAGCTGCCATCAACCCGAACAATTCGTGAGGGATAGGATACTGCTAAATGTGCGTATCCTTGTTGAACGCGGCGATGAAAAGCGATTGTCTCCTGTTCAATGCGGTCTAGTCCGACTCCATCTCCCCGTTTGCGGGAAAGTCCCACTTCGACATCGACATCTAGCCAAATAGTTAGATCGCTTTCTAAACCACCAGTGGCAATATTATTCAGCTGATTGATTAAACTCATGTTCAGACCGCGACCATATCCTTGGTAGGCAATGGTAGAGTCAGTGTAGCGATCGCATAAAATATATTTTCCAGCTGCGAGATTTGGTTTAAGCTCTTGTTCAACGTGTTGGGATCGGTCAGCAGCATACAATAAAAGTTCTGTCAATTCTGCAACTGGCTTGTCCTCTGCCTTTTCTAATAGCAAGCGGCGAAGATGTAAACCTAACTCTGTTCCCCCAGGTTCGCGAGTTACCACCACAGAAACACCGAGACTTTCCAACCACTCAGAACAAAGCTGCATTTGGCTGGTTTTGCCACAGCCTTCCACCCCTTCAAATACAATTAATTTCCCACCCATGCTTTTTTGTTTGCTGCTATAAACTGATTCGCTGACGTTTCATCAGATCAAGAATAGCGCGAAGTGTAAAATCTTAAGCTGCGATCGCGTAGGCGTAGCCCATCGTAGATATCGCAATTTATGATTCAATACAGTTCAGATAAGACCAAAACACTTGTAGAGACGGCGATTTATCGCGTCTATGATTTAGTTGTCTCACAAATTGCCGTAACTGAGACGGTACAGTATCTCGCCAGCCTTGGGCACAAGCAATATACCTTCGTCCTCTCGATTCGCCCATTCTGTCGGTTGAATGGTCGCCGGGTCACGATAGTTCAAGTTATGAGCAGCACACCGTTCAGCAGAAATGCCAGTAGCTAAAGTGACGCGAATCCGCGCTTGTTCTCCTTTTATCGGATCAAAAGTACCCATCCCTTTTAAGTGAGTACTATGGGCTAGCACTCCAGCAGGATAGTCTTGAAATTTATGCCACTGTTTGAGAAAGTAATCCCGCACATGATAGCCAACTTGGGACAGAATTTCGCCGTGTGTATAGCTAAACTCGGTAATATGAGGCGCATATATAATTACTTCGCCTCCGTCGGCCACTACTGGCTCTAGCTTGTACATTCCTTTGGCTGCTGTCCAAATGTCATCATACATTTGGGGCATGACTGAAAGCACTTGTTTAAAAGACCGATCTACATATTTAATATGCAGTTTAGCTGATAATTTTGCAGCATCTTCCCAAGCTGACTCTGGTTGATCTATATAAAGTCCAGCTAGCTGATTTGTTTTGGGTGCGACTACCATCGCTAAACAAAGTTTCGGGGTAGAAATCAGGTTAGCGGCTCGGTTAATCAAACGCCGGACTGGTGTGATTCCCAGCGTACCAATAATTTCGTAACAAGTAATTAAAGCACCTAACCAGTGGGAGAGATTAATTACTTCTTGACCACCAATACCAGGGAAAAAATATTTATTGCCACCAGAAAAACCGACAACTTCGTGGGGAAAAACTGGGCCGCAAATCACGATCAAATCGTATTCTGTTACAAGCTTATTAATACGCACATCAACTGACTGATGCAGCATTCCATTACTAATTTCTGCTATCTCTTCTGCCGAAATTATTCCACAAGAAATAAAGGTATCTGGCTCATTCCAAAGATGGTTAAAGATGCGAACTTTTTTAAAAGTTGTTTCTCGCTCCTTCTGTGTCACTCCCACCAAGTGATTGATTTGTTCTTCACTCATGGGATTATGTGTACCCAGAGCGATCAAAAAATCTAGAGATGCAACCCTTTGACCCAACTCCTGATGAAGCAATCGAAACATTTGCGGGATGGGAGCAGTGCGGGTACTATCTGGAATTAACACCAAGATGCGCTGTCCATCAAACTTAGGGTCTGCGAAAGCTTGCTGAACTAGCCCGAAAACTTGCTCATCTGAAAGTGTCCCGTTATTTACAGCTAGTGAATACATAGATTAAACTCCACTGTAGATACTAAATCCACCATCTACGGGCACAACTACCCCGTTGACGAAACTAGAACCAGAACTACATAACCAGATCAAGGTGCTGAGTAATTCATCTGGTTTTCCGAAACGTCCGGCGGGGGTATGGTCAATAATTTTTTGCCCTCGTTTGGTCAAACTACCATCTGCATTTAGGAGTAAATCTCGATTTTGTTCCCCAATAAAAAACCCTGGTGCGATCGCATTTACTCGCATTCCATCACCATATTTTTGGGCGAGTTCTACAGCTAGCCAGCGAGTAAAGTTATCTATCCCCGCTTTCGCCGCTGAGTAGCCAACCACCCGACTGATCGCGCGAATAGCAGACATAGAAGAAATATTCACAATGCAACCGTGGGGCTGACTTCTTTCCACCATTGCTTGACCAAAAACCTGACAAGGTAGTAGAGTACCAACTAAATTGAGGCTAACCACTTCCTCAAAGGCTGTATGTGGCATATCAAAAATAGTCGCATCAGGAGTAATTGTTGCAGCCGGAATATTACCACCAGCCATATTAACCAAGATATCTATTTCACCCCAACGCTGTATAATAACATCCCTAGCGATTTCTAATTGGGAGCGATCGCTAACATCTGCCACCACAGCGATACTTTCTCCACCGTTAGCAGTAATCTCAGCCACCACCGCCCCCGCCCTAACTTCATTGCGACCCAAAACGACCACTCGCGCTCCAGCCAGAGCCAAACCCCTTGCCATAGCCCCACCAAGCACACCAGAACCACCAGTAACTACAGCTACCCGCTCCTTCAAACTAAAAAGTTTACTTAAAATCAAATCTGGCATCAACCATTCCCCCGCTCATTTAAATTCGTAATTTGTAATTAAAAAAGTCAATATTTTATCTGGGTTTGCAGATTTCCTCTGTAGCTAGGACTAGGGCGTGTTTTCAAACTACTCGTTTAGCCTGCTAAGTTTTTAGATCCCCCTAAATCCCCCTTAAGAAGGGGGACTTTAAAAAACTCTTAGTCCCCCCTTTTTAAGGCAGGGCTGATTCATTCCACAAGGGCAAGAAGTTTGTCAATATCATTAGAGAGAAATCTTTGAGCAATTGTGATGGAAGGATAACCATTTCGA
>NZ_JBALDU010000095.1:0-34866 GCF_036917235.1 Nostoc sp. | reverse complement strand
CCATCCACAGGTGGCGGTATCCCATCCACAGGTGGCGGTATCCCATCCACAGGCGGCGGTATCCCATCCACAGGCGGCGGTATCCCATCCACAGGTGGCGGTATCCCATCCACAGGTGGCGGTATCCCATCCACAGGCGGCGGTATCCCATCCACAGGCGGCGGTATCCCATCCACAGGCGGCGGAAACCAAGGTAGTGGCTACGATCCTTTGACTGGTAGTAGCAGCCAGACCTATGGTATTAGCACAACTGAAATACCGGACGG
Organism: Nostoc sp.; assembly: GCF_036917235.1. Lineage (GTDB taxonomy): Bacteria > Cyanobacteriota > Cyanobacteriia > Cyanobacteriales > Nostocaceae > Nostoc. The sequence goes on along the minus strand of NZ_JBALDU010000095.1, from coordinate 34,600 downwards.
GTTCACTTTGAGGGCTACTATTGATAAGCTAGTTAACTCAAAGCTTGACAAGGAAGTGAGTGGTGGACAAACCTCGCCATTTCCTACAGGTGGACAAACCTTGCCATTTCCTACAGGTGGACAAACCTTGCCATTTCCTACAGGTGGACAAACCTCGCCATTTCCTACTGATGGACAAACCTCGCCATTTCCTACTGATGGACAAACCTCGCCATTTCCTACAGGTGGACAAACCTCGCCATTTCCTACAAGTGGACAAAACCCCTTCGCTTAATACAATATTTGCGAAAATCAGCAGATAGATAGAAGGGAACAATGATGAGTTCTTCATTACATAGTATGCTAGTACAGCTTGGCGCAAATAAACATATTATTCGATAAACCAGAAAAGCGTGTATTATCGCTGATGTGCCTTCTGCCTTATTGTACTAGTTTGCTATTTTACGCCCGAAACTCTTCTCAGGTAAAGGTTTAGGCAATATCTTATGTTAGTTTGACGGTAAGATTATTAAAGCCCTTATTGTAGAGAAATTTTGGGTTTAGCAAATTCATAATTGGTATAAGAAGTACTGAGGAACCCATAATTTTTTAACTAAAAATAGGAGAATTAGTGCCAATGGAAGCGTCTGCTGTCAATCCCATAAATGGTGGATTTAATCCATTAAGTGCAGGTGGCGCTAGCAACCTATATAGCGGTAATTCCTTTGCTGCCAATGACAGTTTGTCTGCTGCTAAAGGCAGCCTGTTGACGGGTGGTAGCAATCTGTTATTAGGTAACGGTAACAATCCTATTCCAGGTGGCGGTATTAACCCGTTTGCAGGTGATGGTGGCAGTGGGCTTCAAAAATTAATCTTTGAGCGATTAAAGTTAGTTCTGGGTGATAACTATTTCAAGGGTATTGACAACACATTAGCAGGAGGTAGTAACCCGTTTGCAGGCAGTGGTTATCCGATCGCAGGTGGGGCTAACAACCCGTTTGCAGGCGGTAGTAATCCGATCGCAGGTGGGGCTACCAATCCGTTTGCAGGCGGTGGTAATCCGATCGTAGGTGGCGCTAACAACCCATTTGCAGGTAACAGTAATCCGATCGCAGGTGCTGGAAGTCTGCTTCAACAATCGCCTTTCGATCCGTTGAAAGAAGTCCTTGGTAACAATATACCCTTTAGTAACACTGGGAATACATCTAATTCAGGTAGCCAAACCTTCAATCAAAGCAACGCACCGATTGGGAATGGTAACAAAGACTCTGGTAGTAATAACGCGACTATTGGTAATTTTAACTCGGATAATGGCAGTAACAGTGCAACCATTGGTAATGGTAACTGGAACTTTAATAATGACAACGCAACTATTGGGAATGGCAACTGGCTATTTGGAAAGAGTAACACAACCCTTGGTAATGGCAACTGGGATTGGGACAACGGCAGTAATAATGCAACACTAGGTAATGGAAATTGGCACTTCGGCAGTGACAACGCAACCATTGGAAACGGCAATTGGGACTTTGGTAATAATAACACAATTATTGGTAATGGTAACTGGGTTTTTACCAATGGAAATGAAATTATTGGTAATGGCAATTGGTTAACAAAGACTGACAACACAACGATTGGAAACGTCAACAATATCAGCAGTTTAAATTTATCCCCACAAGGGATCAAGACTGATGTTAATAATCTGATTGACTCTCTTATAGGTAAAATAGGTCAAAATTTTCTTGGGTTCACTGGAGATTTTGATGCATCAAGTAGCCAAACCTTTAACCGCCTCATCTCTTCTAAAAGTGTTGGTAATGACACTAATATATCTAAGGATATTGAGCAACTTTTGGCATCACTCAGCCCAATTCAAGGAAATTTCATCAATTATCAGCCAGTGCAAATCCCTCAGCCTGTCCCAGAATCTGCTTCTTCAGTGTCGTTGGTAGTAATGGGAATGGTGTGTTTGTTGTTGTCACTGTTCAAAAAGCAACAACACTGTTAACGTAAATTTAATCCTTCTCAGCTGATTGCGATCGCACTTTCTGGGGGAGCATCCCACTTTTTTGTATGTCATTGCGAGCGAAACAAAGTGAAGTTAACTTACAGCAGTAATTAGCGAGAATTGATTCTGTCCGTGCCAAGCTATCCTCATGGAGATGGTTTGCGATGTCTACGACGGTCACCAATCGCACGCCTACGCACTATAGAGCAACTGATAAGTTAATTACAACGATTGCTGCAATGATTTAAACCTTTCTTATACATGAACAAGTAATTGTTGCAAAGCATGAAGCTTTTGTAGCAACTGCTTATACATTTTTTGGAAATACTTAAACCTTTCTTATACATGAAAGAGCAATTGTTGCAAAGTATGAAGCCTTTGCAGCAACTGCTTATACATTTCTTGGAAATACTTAAACCTTTCTTATACATGAAAGAGCAATTGTTGCAAACGCTTCAATTTTGGCAACTAGTTTTCAGGGTTAAGCGAGTTACAAGTGCTGATACCAAGAAAAGGGGAGACAAAGCATAGGTTTGGCTCTTTGGGGTGCAATGACTGTAGGAATCATAACTAATTTCCGAACTTGCGCGCGGAGTTTTATGAGTCCTATAGCTGTATTTGCTAAATTTGATGGGCGATCGCTTTTGCTTGATTGGTTTGGGAGAGCGATCGCAATTGGGTTTTGTGGAGGTGCGATCGCATCTGTATTTTATTTCCCTAGTGATGAAAAGGAGTCAAAAGTCAGAATTCAGGAGTCAGAATACCCCATGTCTGAAGTCAGGGGTTTCAAGCCTTGACACGCCACTACTTCAATTACATTACTTTAGTTTTGTGGACTCTTTCCCGGACAATTCTTGAATTGAATTTGCAAATAAACCTCAAGTAGGGGCAAATGTCAAGCGATCATTCCCTCTTCGATATTATCTGTGCCAGTGCGAACCTCGTCGAGATTTTCCGGTAAAAATCCACCAGCTTGCATTTTCCATAACTTGTAGTAAGCGCCGCCGAGTGCCAGCAGTTTGGTGTGAGAACCATCTTCGATAATCCGACCTTTATCGAACACCAAAATCCTATCTAGATGCACGATGGTAGATAGTCGATGAGCTACCACGATGACCGTTTTTCCATTCATGGCTAAGTCGAGGGTATCCTGGATTGCTTTTTCGGTGATTGAATCGAGGCTAGAGGTGGCTTCATCTAAAATCAGGATCGGCGCATCTTTGAGGATTACCCGCGCGATTACAATGCGCTGTCTCTGCCCTCCAGACAACTTGACACCACGTTCGCCCACCAGAGAATTATAACCATCCTGACTTTGGACGATAAAATCGTGAGCATGAGCTTTTCGTGAAGCCTCAATCACTTCTTCATCGGTTGCATCCAAGCGTCCGTAACGAATATTTTCTAGCAAAGTGCGATGGAACAGAGACGGATCTTGGGGAATTAAACTGATCTGAGCGTGTAGTGCATCCTGAGTCATATCTCGAATATCGACCCCATCAATGATAATCTGTCCAGATTGTGGGTCAAATAAACGCAGAATCAGATTGACAGAGGTGGATTTTCCAGAACCGGACAAGCCCACCAATCCGACACGCTGTCCCGCTTGGATGGTGACAGAAAGGTTGTTGAAAACTTTTTTCTCATCTGTGTAGTTGAAATTCACCCGTCGAAACTCAATCTTACCTTGGGTGATTGAGTGAGCGATCGCCTTCTCGCGATCGACCAATTCGTGGGGTTGAATGATGGTAAAAACACCATTAGCGACATTACCAACGTGTTCAAAAAATTCCAGAAAGCGGCGGCTCAAATTCCGGGCTTCACTGATGATCAACAGTGATAAACTAGTTGCTACAACAAAGTCAGCAGTAGCGATCTTCCCTTGACTCCAAAGAGAGAGCGAGTAATACAGGGTGCTAATTTTTAGAATGGCTGCTGAGATGAACTGAAACCAGCGAATTCGCTCCGAGTACCAGTTGGACTCTCTCACGTGTTTGAGTTCGCGCCTTAATTGCTCATTCAAATAGCGTCGTTCAAAACCAAAGCGAGCAAACAATCGGCTACTAGTGAGATTTGTGACTGTATCTACGATGATGCCAGTTGTCTCACTTCTGGCGGCTGCGGCTTTTCGGGAGTAAAATCGGCAGCGAGTTGCCAGCCAGAACGAAATACTGATGAAGAGAACTGCCCATATTCCCACAAGTGCAGCCAGCGGAGGATAGGCGCGATACAGTATTGACGTGGCGACGGTATACACAACGATTACTGGCATAAATTCAGTAATCATCATTTGCATCGTCTGGGTAACACCCAGAGAAGTTTCGCTAATCCGATGTGCCAATGCCCCGGAAAAACTGCTGCTTAGGTAGCGATGCGAATGGTGTTGCAAGTAGGCATATAGCGATCGCACAATGTGCTGTCGATGGATTGGATGAAGGATGGTTTGCAAGAGTCCAGCCGATCGCCCAAATACCACTTCACCCACACTCAAGCCGATGAACAGCATCAGGGGTTGCTTCATGGCATCAAAAATGGGCTTGTTGTCGCCCGTCGATCGCGTCACGCCCCGAATGATTTCACCAATAGCATAGGGCAACATAATGCCACAAGTTGCGTGTATTACCTCCAGGATGACCATTAACACATACCACCAGCGGAATTGGTTAACGAAATATAAAATGAATCTGAATGGCGTTGATGGCAAATTTGGTGCATCAGGAGCACGTTGAAAGGATTTGGATTGTCTGGCCTTTTTCGTCATAAAGGTTGATCTCGTAGCATCAAGCTGTTCTGCAAAATAAAAATGGACGGCTAGATAAACCGTCCGGTGTTGTTAAATAAAATCATCCCTAACGAAGAGAATCTCCCCTTCGGTATTCGGCGGTTATGTCGTCTAACTTTTGTTTCAAATTGTCGTCAAGTTTTAGTTCTAGTGCCTTGAGGTTGTCAGCAAGCTGTTCTGGACGGCTAGCGCCAATAATGGGGGCAGTGATAATGGGATTAGATAAAACCCAAGCTACTGCTAAGGTGGTGAGGGAAAATCCAGCCAAATCTGCGACTGTGCGTAAATCTTCGACAGTATTGAACTCGCGATCGCGCCAGTAACGATCTTGATAACGTTCTGCGGCAGCACCTAGCGTAAAACGTGTACCGGAGGTGGGGCCTTGAGTAAAATTGTGTTTACCTGTAAGTAGACCACCCGCCAAGGGATTGTAGGAAATTACACCCAGTCCTTCTTCTTTCGCCAGGGGCAATAGTTCTCGCTCAATTTCGCGGAATAACAGGTTGTAGCGGGGCTGAATTGAGACGAACTTGGTTAAATTGCGTGTCTCAGCACGACCCAAAGCGCGGGCGAGTCGGTAAGCTAAGAAGTTGGAAACTCCGATGTAGCGCACCTTGCCAGCACGAACCACTGCATCCAGCGCTTCCAGAGTTTCATCAAGGGGGGTTGAAGCATCATCGGAGTGCAATTGGTACAAATCGATATAATCGGTTCCCAAGCGTCGCAGAGAAGCATCGATCGCATCTAAAATATGTTTACGCGAAGCCCCCTGATCCCAAGGTGCAGGGCCAACTCGACCGACGCACTTGGTAGCTAAGATAAAATGTTCGCGTTTGCCTTTGAGCCAGCGCCCAACGATTTCTTCGGTGCGCCCAGCAGTAGTAAGTCCGCCGCCGAGGGGATAAACGTCGGCTGTATCTAAAAAGTTAATTCCGCCATCGGCTGCGGTGTCGAGGATTTGCCTGGAAGTTTCTTCATCAGTCTGCAATCCAAAGGTCATAGTGCCGAGACAGAGGCGCGAAACGGTCAATCCAGTTTTACCGAGATTAGTAGTTGGTAAGGTCATAAAGATGTTGTTAATTGAAAAAGTGTGGAAATTTTTAAATAGAATGCGACGTGCGCTTCGCTAACGCAAAACTAAAACCCTATGCGATATATCAACTCAGCCATAATTAGCCAATAAGATAACGATGTCGGTATTTTCAAGGTGTGAACCAATTTAACCAACCTTCCCAGTTTTGGACGATCGCAGCAAATTCGGCGTAACCATCAGCTTTTGGGTGAGCGCCATCATTAGCTTTTGCTTCTGCTAGCCAGATTGGTGACTTCACCAAACTAGAAAACACATCAAGATATGGAACATCTAGTTCATTACAAACCAACGCGAATTCCTGTGACAGATTTGCAAGAATTTGATTATCACCACAGGGTGGCGGACTAACCATCAAGATTGGATAGAGTTGCTTTGCTTGGCTTAAGATATTGCGAGCATTTGCGATCGACTCTGAAAGTTCGATTCCTTGCTGTTTACCCGCCCATGCTGAATCGTTTGCCCCAAAAGAAAACACTACTCGACCATCGAATTCTTTGGGGAGACGATAAGAGACTTCGGAGTACCAACGTTGTTTGAGATACCGACTCGTCTCTGCCCGCACCCCCAAGTTGTAATGGGTGATAGCGTATCCTCTTGACTCAGCATTGCGGCACACTCTACCTGTCCAACCCAGAAATTCTGGATCGCCTGTGCCATTGACAAAGGATTCACCAATAAAACAAATTCTGATTTCTTTGCGAGAATCTGACATAAGTCAACTGGATTTTGCCGAAAAAGTTCGGTTTAGAATTGAGAAGAAGCATTATGTTCATGATTCTAGAAGATATTAATATATTGTTATGTTAGGTAGGCAGAACGCTGCCTACCTTAGAGAATATTGCAAGTTAGTTTTTGAACATTTCACCTCAAGCAACTACAGAAATTTCACGCCGATTCTGGGAAATTAGCCACTGTTGTAACTTCGGATCGCCGTATACTTCATCTGCAATAAAATGATCGCCTTCCGGTAGTACTGTGAAATCGACTTTCCCCCCGACTTTGCGTAAGCGCTCAACAAAATTCTCTGTATCCTCAATCGGCAGATTTTTGTCCTGTCCACCTTGGAATATCTGAACGGGAATGTTTTTGAGTGCAGCTAGTTCGCTTTCTGCTAATGTTTTGGGTACACGTCCAGACACAGGTACTAAACCTGCGAAGCGATCGGGATGTAAAGCAGCGATATGCCAGATACCCGCCGAGCCTAAGCTGAACCCAGCCAATATCACCCGCGCTGGATCGACGGGTTGGGAAGCGATTAGTTCATCAAGCAAAGCAAGCACATCATCTGCTCGATCTGCCCAAGTCTGTTCAGCCGGAATCTGGGGTGCAGCGAAGACATAAGGTAAGGAGTTAGATGAATCTACAAAACGAGGTAAACCCCATTTTAGTAGTACATTCAAATCTGTGCCGCGATCGCGTCCTCCATGCAGAAAAATTACTAAGGGTGCAGGTTGCTTGGCATTGTCAGAAACAGGCGAGAAAAGATAAGGCAAGGAACCATTGTTAGTGTCGTGACGTTGTTCGACAGGCATTGTTGTGACTCCTAATTTCATTTGGGGATTGGACAATTAAATTTTAGATTTTGGATTTTGGATTGGAATTGAATCTAAAATCCAAAATCTAAAATTCCTATTACGCCACCACTAGGCTCTTGTCCACTTGTTTAAATTCGGTGTTACCTACCTTGGATTCGATCGCTGTACCCTTGAAGAAATCAGGGTTAGCTTGGGTGTAAAACTTGTAGGGATTAGCGAATACATAGGACTTAAAGTCGGCTTCGGAAATAACGCCTTCTTGAACTAGATCCCAGCTTTCAGCCAAGGGGGAAGTTAAGTCTGGCACATCCCAGTGACCAACATCTGAGGAATAGATGGCGTTGATCTTGACTCCCAAGGGATTGGCTTTGTCGTTGAATGCTGTAGCGATCGTGCGATCGTCTGACTCGGAACCAAAGAAGAAACTGTTCACCCAGCGATCGCGGATGTCTTCAATTGTTTCAATACCTGCGGCTGCAAAATCATCCAATTCGCTGCCAATGGGCGCACGGCTATGACGGCTGAATGAAGCTCCCAATACAGTCTTGGTCAATTCGTCCTTATCGAGGGAATGCCCTTGAGTAACTTCTGCACCGTAGCGCTCAAATATCTCAAACAACTCATCGGCATTTGTCAATGCTGGATTGTAGTTTTCCAGTGCCTTGATATTGCGCTTCAAGAACCGATCCACCAAATGGATGTAGACACGCGCACCCCAATCTGACCCACCTTCCAGCATCGCTACGCGCAACTGCGGAAAACGCTTGGTAACACCGCCGAAGAACAGCGCTTTCGCAAATGCTTCCGAACCATCGGCGAAGTGACCGATATGGTTATTCATATAGTTACTGATGGAGGAGCGTCCAGTCCAACCCTGACTGCCGTAATGGGTGGTGACGGGTACGCCAAGTTCCACGACCTTTGCCCAGAAGGAATCGTAGTCGTATTCACTATCTAGTCCGTAGAAGTCGATATAAGAAGCATACTTGGCGATTTCGGGGAATTTATCGGCTGGATATTTTTCAGCGATCGCTTTGATTGGCCGTTTCACACCGCCAGTAATATTAATCACCTTTAAACCCAGTGTTTTCACAGCAAACTCTAGCTCCTCAATGCCTTCTTGGGGAGTAGTTAATGGGATACCAGCAACCGGTGTCAAGCGATCGCTATATTTCTGGTAAATATCAGCATGATAGTGATTGACTGCACGTTGTAATGCTTGACGATTCTCTGGGCTAGCTCCAGCCGGTGCTAAAACATTGTTGGGAAACAGCACTGAATAGTCCGATCCTTGCTCCGCCTGACGCTCATAGAGGAGTCCGGGAAGGGTGTAAGTAGCGAGATCCAATGTGTTTTTGGTAACTCTAGCCCACCAAGGCGATCGGATTGTGCGGTTATATTGACGTTCTTCAGGAGTTTGTTGATACCAGTCTTTACCGTTGCTCTTGGAGTTAAGGCGTGAGGCTTCCGTCTTACGTAACTCATCTACAAGTTTCACACCGCCGTACTTAGCGATGTAATCCTCAAAAGCTGGCGTGAAATCATTAGTATGAACGTCAGTGTCAATTACCGGATAATCAAGGGTTGCTCTGATTGCAGCAGAGCGTGAGGTCTTCAATCGGCTATATTCAGTCATGTTTTTTTCCTTGCCTACGGCACAAAAATTACAGAGTTTTTCAGCATCCAATGCTGCTATTGACAAATACATTTCTTGTAAAGACGGCGATTTATCGCGTCTCTCCACAATCGCGTCTCTCTACAATTTTCCGTAAGGCGGCGATCTACAGAAAGTACGCTTTAAAAGGTATGACATAAGCATCCGTGAAAAATTCATTTACGCTACAGCACTTATAAGCACAGTGCAGATATGAAAAGTCATTTACGCCAACACCAATCTTTCATCTAATTGTTTAGCGGCAAAACGATTGGCCGGACGACGCAATCCCAGGTTTTCACGCAAAGTACTGCCTTCATATTCAGTACGGAACAGTCCCCGTTTCTGGAGAACGGGAACGACTAGGTTAACGAATTCATCTAATCCTGTGGGAAGGATTGGCGGCATGATATTAAAGCCATCGGCTGCACCGTTATTGAACCATTCTTCTAGCTGGTCGGCAATGGTTTCGGGAGTACCAAGTATGGTGCGATGACCTCGTGCAGTAGCAAGAGAGAGATACAACTGACGCAGCGTAAGACTGCCACGAGTAGCTAAATCTTTGACTAGTTTGAGACGACTTTTGTTAGTGTTGGTGTCGCTGGGTAGTTCTGGAGCTACATCATCTAAAGAATATTTCGACAAATCCACACCCTTGTAATAGTTCTTTAAAATCCCCCAGGCGACATCGGGATGGATTAACGATTGCAAGAATTCGTATTTTTCTTGAGCTTCTGATTCGGTACGGCCAATGATTGGGAAAGCACCAGGCATAATTTTTAGATCGTCTGGCGATCGCCCATATTGTGATAGCCTACCTTTGATATCAGCATAAAATTCCTGGGCATCAGCTAGGGTTTGATTGGCGGTAAAAATCACCTCAGCAGTGCGTGCAGCTAAGTCCCGTCCCGATTCCGAGGCTCCAGCCTGAACAATCACCGGATAACCTTGAGGCGGACGACCAACGTTTAAAGGGCCTTTGACAGAAAAATATTTGCCCTTGTGGTTCAATGTATGCAGTTTATCCGGGTTGAAATAGACCCCAGACTCTTTGTCACGGATGAAAGCATCGTCTTCCCAACTATCCCATAGACCTTTCACCACTTCCACAAACTCTTCAGCTCGTTCATAACGCTGGCTGTGTTCTGGGTGATGCTCAAGTCCGAAGTTACGTGCAGCATTCTCATTGCCTGTTGTGACTACATTCCACCCGGCCCGGCCTTTACTCAAATAGTCCAACGAGGCAAACTTACGTGCCAGGGTATAGGGTTCTTCATAAGTGGTCGAAGCGGTGGAAATAAAGCCGATGTTTTGGGTTACAGAGGATAAGGCCGAGAAGAGGGTGACAGGCTCAAAATGGGCAATTTTACCATTGCGATGCTGAGTTTCTGGAGCGCCGCCCCAGACTCCTGGACTATCTGCCAAGAAAACTGCATCGAATAACCCACGTTCGGCAGTTTGGGTAATTTCCTTGTAATGCTCGAAATTCAGTCCCGCATCTGCTTGTGAATCGGGGTGTCGCCAAGCAGAGACATGGTGTCCGGTAGCTTGAATGAATGCACCTAAACGAATTTTGCGTGTTGTACTCATGCTTTTTTCTTTTCTTAAAATTACCTTATTAGTAGCTCTATGGTTGGTATCGCTGATTTGTTGTATATAGCTGAATCGGCACGAAGAAAAAGTGAAACCTCGCCTTTGCCAGAGTGTAGGATGTTGGTGTAGTGCTAAGAGACATTGCATTTGAGAGTGTGAAACCTAGCTCTACTCTTCTTAATTCCCTACACCCCAAAAGCAGTTATCTCAAGGGTTAGCACTTTTATTCGTGCCATTGGTATATGGCGAATGGCACTAAGAAAAGATACAGCCCTTGCTCTGACTGGTTCCCTGCCTCCAGGCTGGGAACCCATTCTGGGAGGCTCCGCCTCCAGTAGCTTGACAAAAGGCAGAAGCCCACTTTAAATATATTCCCAGCCTCCAGGCTGAGAACAAGACGACACAAGCCTTTAGGCTTTTCTTCGTGCCATTATATGGCTACGTCAGTACTGAATGTAATCATGGAATGCTCTTTAGGAACTAAGCTTACCGTTCAGTTACAAAAAACAGGGTGTAGGTTTAAAAATAAAAAACTAAAGTTTATGAGTTTAAAGCTCATTTAAGAAAAAAATGTGTTTCCAGACGCGCAGCGCGAGAAATACAGCGTCATTGTTTCAATCTCACGTTTTTAAACGTGGGTTCCCGAACCTGCAACCCTATCCCCTACACCCTCTGAACTAATAATTGCTCAAAAATCAAATAACCGAATTGTAAGCAAGTTTAATAGCACAGCAGAATTAGGAATTCTGCTGCTTGGTGCTCGAATTACCATAAATTTATCTAGTAATTTTACCCAGCAGATATGAGCCTATACGATAAATACAAAAAAAGATGTGCTGATAATCACAATCTCATGAAATACTAATTATTAGTTTTACAAATATTAAGTATCGCGAACTATTTGTTTGCGGAGTATATAGTTATGTATGATGCCCAAAGCTTGTTAGATAATACTCTAGGTTCGCTTCACTCTCCCCACGACTAGAAAATGAGGGTTTTCACTCTGGCAATTGTTCACCCTACTCAGTGCTGAGTAGTCAGTGCCTCAGCAAGCGAGTAAATTAAGAATTACTCAGTATTTATGTACTTGGTAGAAGCCCTGCCCCTTGTGGGCGGTCTTTCAACTTAGCACTGGCTAAACGCCCCGCTAACAGCACTCAGCACTCTTCATTAGTTTCAAGATTCTGTTTCATAGCAGCACCGATGGCATGAACAGTTGGCTCTGTACTTTGTAGTAACGTGTGTGCAACATTACTCTGGTCAAAATGACTGCGATTTTGGCTAAGTTTGTATTTCCCTTCCAGTCGCGTGATCGTCATCTCAAAACCAATAATGCCGTTCATCATTCCTTCACGAAAGTTATCGGATAAGCTATGCCATTGAGATTTATACTCAGAGCTATATGTGTCAATCATCTCCTCAATCATCTTATCCATCAATTCCGGCGAATCACCAAGGGTAATAAATAACTTGAGGCACACCAGATGCGTGTACAGCGATGTAGTTCCACGTCGGCACATTCTCTTGCTTCTCATACAAAGATGGCGAGATATAAGCATGGGGCCCTGTGAAGACAGCAAGTGCCTCGCCTACCCCAAACACCTGCCATTGAGGATTTGGTTTGGCAAGATGACCCGATAGCTTAACCACATTATTTTGCACTGTGACAACCAAGGGAATATGTGAGGCAACAGGAACATCATTAAGAATAGACACCAATGTGGCAAAACTGTTCGCCCGCATGAAGGCAACAAGTTTCTCAATGTCATCTTCTCGAAAAGCATTGGGGATGTACATGATGCTTTAACCTCACTCTCATTCCTCTGGATATGATAACGAGAGGTGTCATAGTTTGATCGTTCAATCCACACCAAGAGATAATAGACCTCTTGCATAAATCAAAAATAAGAAAGAACCCCACCCCGCCAAAGCTACGCTTTGTCTCCCCTCCCGAAGAGCGAGGAAGGGTTGGGGGTGGCGTGTTAGGGACTTTTGCAAGAGGTCTAAAGACTATCTCTTGGTGTGATTGGGAAAGCGCATCTGTTGTTGAAAGAAGCATTTAATGGAAGTCTGAAACCCTTACTCTAAATGCTATGAGTATACTTCCATCACTTCTGCTTCCGGTTTTACCCTAGCTTCTGCTTCCAGAAATTCAGCCACTTGCGCCTCAATTTCATCCCGAACAATTTGGCGATATTCCAAGAAATGCTCAATTTGGGCACAAACAGCTAAATAGCTACTCACCCCACCCGGATTATGCCGATACATACTCCAAAAGTTGCGCCAGAATTGCCAGCGTGTCTGACGACGTACACCTTGACGCCAGCAAATAATCAGAAACGCTCGGAGTACTTTCCAGTTCAATGGTTTCTTGGCAGCTTTCCCCTTTTTCGGGTAGGTTGCTTCGCCCAAAAGCCGGAAGTGTTTGTATGTACGCTCCAAAAATCGCTCTGGCTCATACAAATCACAGAACGCCTGCACATATTCACGAGCGATATCTTCTAAAGGTCGAGTTGGGACAAAGTTCATCAACGTGGTTTGGTTGATGTTGGCAGATTTATTACGGAGTCGTCCTTCCTTTTCTAATCTATGCCAGAGGGCTGTATCTGGAAGCGCTTGCAGCATACTAAATAAGGCTGTGGGAATTGCTGTTTGCTCGACAAACTTGACAATTCGGGCGCCGGCTCCTACTTTCTCGCCATCAAACCCAATAATAAAGCCTGCCATGACTCGCAGCCCGGAGCGGGTAATTTTATTCACCGCCTCGCTGAGTGAGTCTCTGGTATTCTGGTATTTCTGCGTGAAAGTGAGACTTTCTTCATCGGGGGTTTCAATTCCCAGAAAAACGGCTCCAAAATTACACGCTACCATCAAATCCATCAGTTCTTGATCTTGGGCTAAATCAACTGAAGCCTCTGTGGCAAAGGAAAAGGGATAGTTATGTTCTACCATCCAGGGCAGAAGAGATTTCAAAAATAATTTCACATTCCGCTTATTACCGATGAAGTTGTCATCTACCATAAAAATACTGCGCCGCCAACCCAGTTTGTAGAGATAATCAAGTTCTGCTAAGAGTTGCTCTGGGTTTTTGGTGCGGGGTTTGCGACCGTATAGCACAATAATGTCACAAAATTCACATTGAAAAGGACATCCACGGGAAAATTGCACTGACATCTCTGCATAAGCTTCAAACTCTAGCAAATCAAAGCGAGGAGTTGGAGTGTTGGTGACATCTGGTTTTTCACCGCCAGAGCGAAAGATGCCTGTGCGATCGCCACGTGCGATCGCTGCTACAAATAAGGGTAGGGTAATTTCCCCTTCGTCTAATATCAAATAATCTGCTCCGGCGGATGTCATTTCATTCGGTAGCGCTGTCGGGAAGGGCCCACCCACAGCGACTAGTTTACCTCTCTGTTTTGCTTCTAATATCTGAGAGAGCAAATCCTCTTTTTGCACAATCATCGCCGACATAATAACCAAATCTGCCCAAGCCCATTCTGCTTCTGTACAGACGCGAACATTTCGATCTACTAACTTGAAATTCCATTCTTGCGGTAAAATTGCCGCTACAGTTACCAAGCCTAAAGGCGGTAGCATTGCTTTACGATCTAATAAAGCGAGTGTTTTTTCAAAAGACCAAAAACTTTTTGGAAAACGGGGGTATAGAAGTAAAACGTTCATATTTGATGTTTATAAACCTTGATTTTTGCTGCTGATTGAGTTCACGTCAAACTAAACCAGTCGTGATGACACATTAGAGAAGCTTCTGTATCCAGTAGCTGTAATCTCTACTATGACTGATTTAGACAAAGCAATATCTTGTGAGAGCGATTATTACTGTTTTCAGACCAGAGAGTAGCTGAAAATTCCTCATAGGTGTTACCAATAACTTTTAACGCAAGGTATTGGTTTATAAGCCAATACCTTGCGTTAAGATTTTTTGATGAAAATTTAGATCGTAAAGACGCAATGAATCGCGTCTCTTGCATTAACCTGTTCTTTTTGTGACTTGGCAAATTGGCAACTCTAAGAAAATTAACTGTGTTATTTTCAATACTATACAAGGTGTATTTGCACTTTCAAGCTATTTAGACGGGCTGCAACCCGTCTTTTTTATAGTAAATCAAAGGGTTTAAGACCCCATCGCCCTTGGCGTCTCCCCTTCTCCCAAAGGGAGAGGCTAGCGCCAAGGGAGAAGACCGCACTCCTCTTCTCTGCGAGACGCTACGCGAACGTCTGAAAATGTTTTGAATTTTGAATTTTGAATTTTGAATTGTTAACCCTGGATCATTTTAAAATCTAGTTTCTGGGTAGAACTGAAAATGCTCTTTCATTGCGACTCTGCCGCTAATTCAGGAGGCAGCAAGCAGCAGCCCATTAATCGGCATTTCCACTCAGAGACTCTTGACAAAACAATCTCTAAAAGCTAGTTCTAGACTGGCTTTTACCTTAAGTTGACACGCATGATTATACCTGTACCCTTATGTTAGTTCCAGTCCACCTTGATAGCCAGTGACAATGCGGCCACCATCCTTGAGAATGTGGATTTCTATCTGGTCACTAGCCCAAGTAATCTGGTCTTGGAAAGCTGGATTTAACACCCGAACCCGTTGATTGCTAGAAGAAACTGGAGAATTTGGAGAATTAATTGCCAGAGATTGTACAAAAGGCCCGTCAATCAAAATATCGAGTTGTTCTAACAATGCTTGGGAACCTGGCGGTGCAGATTGGGATTGTAGCTGCTTAAGAGTAAACCCAGTAAAAGACATTACATTTAAACCAGCAGCTTTTACCTTCCGGGCTAAAGATGCCAGTGCAGCCGCTTGCCAAAACGGTTCTCCACCAGAGAATGTTACACCCGTGTTGCGGGGATTGCTGAGAATATTTTCGGCAAGAGCATCAACAGCAATTAATTGGTTAGCCTCAAAAGACCAAGAATTAGTATTAAAGCAGCCAGGACACTCACGCAGACAACCTTGTACCCAGATGACTGCACGACAACCAGGGCCATTAACTTCTGACTGATCGACGTAACCCATAATATTGAGATAGCCTGGGGGAATTTCCATGAGTGCTAGCGATGGGTCAGTTGGCTTAATTTCCATCTCTTTAACTCCTTTTAGTCGTTAACTGTTAAATATAGCGAATCTCCAGTTAGATAACCGTGACAATGGTTATATAACTGGAGATTTAATTAATGATTAATCTCTCAAAAATTTTGGGGGTTTGGAAAAGTCTGCTTTAACTTACTAGACTGAATTTTTTAGGATTTTTGTCAAATTTATTACACAATTGCTACAAAAATAAATGATGAGAAAATTCTTATCAAAGTTTCATAAAAGATTCATGTAACCTTGGGAAGCTACTTAAGTTAGTATGGCATCCATTCACTGAATAACTTAGGGACATTTAACCATGAGACTGATGGTATATTCCCACGATGGCTTCGGTCTTGGTAATATTCGCAGAATGCTGGCAATCTGCATTCACTTACTTGATTCGATTTCAGGACTTTCTATTTTAGTTGTTTCTGGTTCGCCGATCTGCACAGCTTTCGGATTCCGAAAAGACTCGATTATATTAAATTACCCTGCTTAAATCGAGATTTATTAGGTGAGATATCTGTCAAGTCTCTGGAGACATAAATTAATGAAACAGTGAAATTACGCTCAGAGTTAATTTTATCTGCGATCGCTGTTACAACAACTCCAAACTCCGCAGATTTCTCAAACAGCAATTAATCTCAATGGTTTACCCAAAATTAGCCAATACATCTCTACCTTACTAGCAAAAAAAAGAGCGTGATTCCATTTTGCTACAACCCATCTGACAATTACTGAAATTGGCGATGATTGCCAAAATTGTTTAAGTAAAAAGTCAGAAAAGTATTTATTTCATCTTCTTTTTGCCTTATTCCAACCATCCAAACTGACAGAGGTGAAACTTTCATGAAACGTATTATGTTTTACTGCCAACATATTTTAGGTATGGGGCATCTGGTTCGCAGCCGGGAAATTGTGCGAGGTTTAACCAAAGACTTCCAAGTTTGTTTTATTAATGGTGGTGAAATAATTCAAGGATTTGAAATTCCTGCTGGTGTGGAAGTTATCAATCTACCTGCAATTAAAACTGACCCAGAATTTGCTGAACTACAAGTAGTAGATGATGCCTTTAGCCTTAGCGAAGCCAAAGAAATTAGAAAAAATCGACTTCTGGAAATCTTTCAGCAATTCCAGCCTGATATTTTGATTATTGAGTTATTTCCTTTTGGGAGAAGACACTTTTCTTTTGAATTAATTCCATTATTAGAATTGGCAAAGTCAAAGAAAGGGTCAACTAAAATAGTTTCTAGCTTGCGAGATATTGTAGCTGTTAAACCGGAAAAACAAGTAAAACACGAAGAAAAAGTATGTAAATTAATCAAAAAATATTTCGATATGCTGTTAGTTCACAGCGATCCAGAATTAGTCCCACTAGAAGCAACCTTTTCTAGAGTCAATGACCTCAAATGTCAAGTATATTACACCGGATATGTCGTGCAAGAGCCACCAACAAATCCTATTTTAACCGCTCAAGATCGGGAAATTATTAAATCAGACAAACCCCTGATTTTAGCCAGTGTAGGAGGTGGGAGATTTGGTCATGAGTTGCTTGAATGTGTAGTTAATACAGCCCCTTTTTTAGAGAAATTATTGCCACATCATATTCAGGTTTTTACTGGCCCATTCATCCCAAATTCAAAATTTAAAGAACTGCAACAAATGGCAAAGTTTAGTAAAAACATCTATATTCGACGCTACACTCCTTACTTA
The DNA here is from genome assembly GCF_036917235.1 of Nostoc sp. Taxonomy (GTDB): domain Bacteria; phylum Cyanobacteriota; class Cyanobacteriia; order Cyanobacteriales; family Nostocaceae; genus Nostoc. Next base: position 17,147 of record NZ_JBALDU010000095.1, on the reverse strand, counting down.
CTAAATTACATGAAAAAAGCAGAGCTTTCGATCAATATGTCTGGCTATAACACCACAATGAATATTTTAACCACAGGTGTACGAGCGATGATTCTTCCCTTTACAGGTAATCAGGATCGAGAACAAACAATTAGAGCCGAAAAGTTAAGCGATTTAGGAGTTATTAAATTTATAAATCATAATTATTTACAACCTGATTATCTGGCAATTAATATTATTAATTACCTCAAGGAGCAGCCTAATAAAATTAGCTTTGATTCTGGAGGAGTTAAAAAAACTGCAAACATCTTAAAAGCTTTAGTAGGCAAGCAAAAATTTGTCTAGCTTGAGAAAGGTAGTAGGGTATATTGATTTTTTATCTAAAATACAAAAAAGAATAGTAGATAAAATCGCAGAAAATCCAATCATGGATAAAACTGTCCGAATACGCTGTTGGAAGCAATGTTGGCGAGTCGAGCAATAATTAACACTCGTGTAGATGCGATCGCAGAAATCATAGAAGATGGTGTAGACGGCTTACTTATCAACCCCGGCAGTACAGAAGAATTAATTGCTGCAATCCGATATTTGGCAACACAACCAGAACTGCGGCAAAAGTTGGGTGCATCAGCTAGAACAAAAGTAACTCAACAGCTTACCCCATCAATAGAATATCAAAACTGGATGAATGTTTACCAACGAGTCTTAGGGATATCTGATGCAGGTTTGTTAGGCGAAATATATCTCGTGTAGTCCCTTCCTAACAATGACCTGCACCTTTGTTGCATTGACTTGTACCTTTATTGCATCGACCTATACCTTTATTGCATCCACTTATGTAGAGACGCAATTTATCGCGTCTTTAAAGACCAATTATCTACACTAATAACCCTTAAATGAACTTTGTACAAGGGCATCGAGACTATTACGGTAAATAAAAAAACATTCCAGGCTATATCCTACTCATAGCAATAGTCTCGATACCAGAATCCGTAATTACTTCAGAAAATAGTCAATCTATATTTACCGCGTTCCTGTGGATTTTTGGAAGTAATAACTATATAGTATGTATCATCTTCAGGCAACCTCGCTCGGTCAATTAAAGCACTGTAGACACCACTTTTGTCTTTGTCTTTATCGATTGCGATCGCCTGTCCTTTAGAATTTAGCAAAGCTACATAAGGAGAAAACTCTTCATCAACACTATCTACACGAATACTTATCAGCTGATTTTTTTTACCTTGAAAATTAGAAACATTGTAAGCGCCTCCATTTTGTTTCAAGGTTGAGCTTTTGGCAGTTAGTTGGTCTGACTCATCTAAAGTATAGCTAGCTCTATCATTCCTCAGAGCCAAACTATAGCGACCTGTATCTCCAGGATCTTGACTAGTAACAGCAATCTTGTAAATGCCATTCTTAGGCAGTCGCGCAAAAATAAATGCATCATCGCCACCACTGCTTTTATCCAAAGCGCCTTTTTTGACAATAATATTGTTATCAGGATCGTGCAGAAACAACAAGGGTTTTAAACTCAAGTTATTCGATCTACGTGTATCATTACTGCCAATCAGTCTAATTTGAACTAATTGATTTTCTCTACCCTCAAACTCATAGAAATGAAAATATCTACCTTCAGATTGAAAGTCACTCTTACTTAAAATCCCTAATGCAACATCTACAAAGTTAATCTCTTTGTAAGTTTGTGTTACAGGTGAAGAAATCGCTGAATTATCGAGATTTTGGTTCCCAGTTGTAGCTACATTAGAACTTGGCTTGCGAACTCTCCCGGAGCCACCATTAGAACGATTGGCGTTTGAATTTGCAGTTCTAGTTCCAGAGGATCTAGATGCACCACCACCATTAGAACGATTAGAATTTGAGTTATAAGTCCTACGTCTAGACGATCTAGAAGTAGAGCTATTATCTGAAACACTGGAAGTTCGTCGCTGAGAATTTTCTCTATTAGACGATGCACGAGGAGTCTGCTGTATTGGTGACTCAATAGAAATCTTCCGTCTTGGAGATATTGATGCCTGAGAAGCAGGAATTTGCTCAATTCCTTTTTTGACTGCTTCTGGTTGTCTCTCATCTGGTGATTTAGCAATTATGAATTCTTGAGAACTGTGAGATTTCACCAAAGCACTTATAGGCAGCACATTACTTGTGATTAACAAACTACTACTCACGCAACCAATTAAAACATTACTCAATTTGCGACGATAGTTTTTGTTGTCTAATAGCATAATTACGCTCCTAATTTTGCTGATAATTTTGTCTCTTCCTGAAAGATAAAATTAATACTAGTTGCTGTTTTAACCACAGCAGTGATTTAAATTGAAAGGGGAATTTAGCGTATATACCTTAGCGGCTTGCTAAAGGCATCGCCTGTAATCAAATGAATTCGTATATCCTACATACCCAAATGTTTGTCACAATCAAATCAGAAAAATTATATTTTCAATTTAGACTACTAGAGCAAATCTCAATTTCGTAGGTATATACTGAGCTACAAACTTAAATTGCTGCTTTTCGGAATTTTGCCCAGATATTTTTGTAAACCTGACTAAATGGCTCATACAGATGTAACACACAAGCAAACCTAACACCCATCAATTCGTCAAAAGACATCGCTCAAACACAATTTTTTGCAATTTATCTAAATTGTTCAATACCTGATGAGGTAAGGAAATTGGGGATTTGTATGGTGTCTCAGTGATATTTACTAACAAGAGAGATTATACTGCATGACTTAAGATGAATATATACCCCAACTGAAATGGATTCCCAGTATGCTCTGTTGTGTGAATCCCGATTGCCAAAAACCCTTAAATCCTGATAAAAACAACTATTGCCACAGTTGTAGAGCGGAATTGATACCCCTGCTAGGAGGTCGCTATCGTCCCACTCAGGTTTTATCAGACGAAGGCGGATTTGGTAGAACGTATCTTGCCAAAGATGTACACAAACTGAATGAATGCTGTGTTGTTAAGCAATTCGCGCCAAAACTTCAGGGAACTGGGCCACTAACAAAGGCCGTTGAACTGTTTAAACAAGAAGCGAGCCGACTGCAAGAACTGGCAGAACATCCACAAATTCCAACTTTATTGGCTTATTTTGAGCAAAATAGCTATCTTTTTTTGGTGCAGCAGTTTATCGATGGGCAAAACTTGCTCAAAGAATCGGAAACGCGAGGAAACTATAACGAAACAGAGATTCGCCAACTTTTGCTAGATTTACTGCCGGTACTGAAGTTTATTCATCTGCGGGGAGTGATTCACCGGGATATCAAGCCACAGAATATTATTCGTCGTCAAAGTGATGGGCGATTAATCCTCATTGATTTTGGAGCTTCCAAGCTGTTGACAGCAACAGTGCAAACTAGAATGGGCACTGTGATTGGCTCACACGGTTACACTGCACTGGAACAAATGCAAGATGGCAAAGCTTACCCAGCCAGTGATTTATTCAGTTTGGGGGCTACTTGTTTCCATCTCCTGACTGGGGTTCGCCCATCTCAACTGTGGATACACCAGGGTTATGGTTGGGTTGCATCTTGGCGGCAACATTTAACCAGTTCAGGTAGGGACGAGATTTCTATATCTATGGAGTTGGGTGAAGTTTTGGATAAGCTGTTGCAACTAGACATCCAAAAGCGTTATCAATCGGCTGATGAAGTCATCACTGACTTGACACCTCAAATACCACCATTTTCATCAGTACCCCCAACTATACTTACACCAACATTTGCAGCTACGCCAGCAAACAAGCGGGCAGTTTCATCAAAATCAAATAACAATCTGAAAAGTCAACTGCTGTTAGTTTCTAGCATTTTGGTCTTGGGATTAGGGGGAGTTTGGTATTTTCAGTCTCGTCCCCAGACAGTCAGCGAGGTTCCTGAACCTATTTCTCAGCCTATTCAGCCCCAAAAAAACGTCTCAGAAAATTCTTATTCTTATCTACCCAAACCCTTCAAGGGGCATTCAAGTGACGTGAATTCCGTAGCTTTCAGTCCTGATGGTACAACCCTTGGTAGTGCCAGTGATGATAAGACAATCAAGCTATGGAATCTGACGGGTGGACAGGAAATCCGCACTTTAGAAGGACATTCCAATTGGATTTGGACTATAGCTTTCAGTCCTGATAGCAAAATCCTCGCTAGTGGCAGTGCGGACAAGACAATCAAACTGTGGAATCTGGAGACAGGAAAGTTAATCCGCACTTTGGAGGGAAATAGCGACGGAGTTACTTCCGTAGCTTTCAGTCCTGATGGCAAAACTCTTGCGAGTGGCAATGCTAGTAAGGATATGAAAATCAAACTATGGAATCTGGAGACAGGAAAGTTAATCCGCACCTTAGAGGGACATACCAGTGGTGTTGCATCTGTAGTTTTCAGTCCTGATGGTAAAACCCTTGCCAGTGGTAGCTGGGATAAAACAATTAAATTGTGGAATCTGGGGACAGGAAAGTTAATTCGCACCTTAGAGGGAAATGCAGAGTCGATTCTTTCAGTCGCTTTTGCCCCCGATGGCGTCATCCTTGCCAGTGGTAGTAAAGACAAGACAATTAAATTGTGGAATCTGAAAACAGGAAAGTTAATCCACACCTTAAAAGGACATAATGATAAGGTTAATTCTGTCGCCTTTTTGCCAAGCGTAGGTTCAAATGGTATCACCCTTGTAAGTGGCAGTAGTGACAAGACAATCAAACTTTGGAACCCAGTTACAGGAAAGGAAATCCGCACTTTAGAGACAGGTTCTGGATATATCTATGCCGTTGCCATTAGCCCAGATGGACAAACCATTGCCGGTGGTGGAAGTGGTGAGAACATTCTCAAAATTTGGCAGATGATTAATTAAAAATATCTGATAGTGTACATTCGGAATAAATTGCGACTTTTTTGGGTTCTACCTCAGAAAGAATATTTAGCTGTGCAAAAATATCAAATTAATCATAGCTTTAAAAGATGATATTGGCGAAGACTGTATTATGGTAATATTCTCTACGTGTTCAGGATTATAGCTTGAAAAAAATATCAACATCTATCCATAAACCTGCAAAAGTGGGTTTATATAGGTTTTATTTTGTCAAAAAAATATCGTAATAATTCAGGATTCAGGAGTTAGGAGCCAGAATAATTGTAAAATCAAGCGTGTAATAACTTCTTGATTTTATTAAAATTATTAAGTTTGGGTATCAAGGTCTTCTGGATTCTGAATTCTTACACAATATCTTTAAATAAAAGTTTATGATTAATATATTTTTTCTACTCATACTATTTTCTTCACTTTTAGGGCGAATTAAATTTCCAGGAATAAATATTGGTATTCATTATTTATTACTTCCGGCATTTAGTTTTGGAATCATTGGGTTATCGTTAAGATATATACCAGAAGTTGTTAAGAAGCATAAAATAATTTTGATATCGATAAGCCTCATGTATTTGTGGATGTGGCTTTCCTCATTAATGAGCGAGTTTCCAAATATTGCTATTACTTATAGTCTAAAATACTCAACTTATTACATATTATTTTTTGCTTTTTTAGTATTAACCTTTAAGAATATAACAACGCCATCTTTAACATTTTATTATCGTTGCATATTATCCTTGCTACAGATAATTGCAGGTTTAGGTTTTTTAGAGGTTTTACTTCCCAACAACTGGATTTTTAAATCTTTAAAGTTCCCTAGCTTTTATCCTGAGATTGGTTCAATTATGCAAAACCCTAATCAGTTTGGGGTTATAGTCGCCATTGGATTATGTTTAAGTCTAATTTTAGAAAAACAGAATAAAATTTCTAAAATTGAATTAAACATAAGCGAATTAATTTTTATAATTACCTTGGCTTTGTCTGCCAGTGGGAATGGTTGGGTAATTTTTATAATTGGGATGTTTCTTTTGCTGATATATAAAATTATTAGTTTTAGAAAAATGATTTATCTAATAAGCCTGTTGTTTTTATTCATTGTAACTGCACCAGTCTCTACACGGAGAATTGGTTTGGCAGATAGTAAAATATTTCCATTAACTAATATATTTTTAGAAAATTCAAGTTCAGTCAATCCAAATCAAAAAAAGATTCCTACTCTTATGGGAACAGGTTTTTCAAGATTTCAAATGTGGCAGGCAGCTATTAATGAAACTATCAAAAGACCATTTACTGGTATAGGCATAGGAGTTTTTCCAGACCAGATAGGAGTGAAAGTTTGGGGAAAGAAAAGTTATCACGCACATAATATATTTTTAAATGTGTCAGCAGAGCAAGGAATTCCTGGATTATTGCTATTTACTAATTTTTTAGCGAAAATAGCATTGAAAGTTAAATATACTAATCCTTTAATTACTATTCCAATTATTATGTTTTTAGTATCTCAAATTCCAGATGTTTTTACTGAAGACTATACTTTTACAACTATTGAGTTTTATTTTATAGCAGCGGCTATCAATTCTCGAAAAGATGTTGTCACGCAATTAAAACCTGAAATTATTGAAAATGCCAAAAAACTATGAGTGCTAAACCTCGTCTTTATTTAATATTTCCGAATATATTTGATTTCAAGGGAGGTATTCAAGTTTACTCAAAATTTTTTCTGAAAGCTTTACAAGATATATATCCTGAAGCTGATTATGATGTGTTTCTCAAATATGATAAGTATAGTTTAACACAACCAGATAAATTACAGTTTTTAAGCTCAACAAGATTTCATTATTTTGGAGATTTACCAAAATTATTGCAACCAATTTTATTTGCCACAAAAATAATTATTTTAGCTATTATTCAACATCCCGTCATAGTCATTTCCACTCATGTTAACTATGCGATTGTTTGTTATATTCTCAAATTTTTCACTGGAACTCCTTACTGGGTAGTTGCTCATGGCTTAGAAGTTTGGGATATCGAAAATAAGGCAACAAAATTCGCTTTAGAAAAAGCAGATAAAATCATTAGTGTTAGTAATTACACTCGCCAGCGCTTGCTTCAGGATTCAAATATTGATTCAGAAAAAATAGTTATTTTACCTAATACATTTGATGCTAATAAGTTTCCAATAAATTCTAAACCTACCTACTTACTAAAACGATATAACTTAACAGATGAACAGCCTGTAATTTTAACAGTAACGCGGCTAGGAAGCATGGCAAAATACAAGGGTTATGACCAAATCCTTCATGCTTTAGTTAAAGTGCGTTTGTATCTCCCTAATGTTCACTTCATTCTTGCAGGGAAAGGAGATGATATACCTCGAATTAAAGCTTTAGTTACCAACTTAAATCTACAAGATTGTGTGACAATTGCCGGATTTGTTCCAGATAAAGAATTGTGCGATCATTACAATCTCTGCGATGTTTTTGCTCTGCCTAGTAAAGGAGAAGGATTTGGAATTGTTTTTCTAGAAGCTTTAGCTTGTGGTAAACCTGTATTGGCGGGGAATCAAGATGGTTCTATAGATCCCTTGGCTGACGGGAAGTTGGGATGTTTGGTCGATCCTGATAACGTTGAAGAAATTGCCGATAATCTAATTCAAATCCTGCAAGGTGATTCCTCTAATCCAGTAATTTACCAACCAGAATATTTACAACAAAAAACTATTGAAGCTTTTGATTTTAGCCAGTTTCGTAAAAGTTTAGCAAAGTTAGTTAGTGGTAAATAGTTACAATTTAAGAAAATTTGGTAAAAATAATGGACGACTCAGTATTTGTTATATTTCTTGCCTTTGGATTTCTTTGGGTTTTGATGGGAATTGTAGGTTGGATTGCGTTTCTCAAATCTGAGGGTGAGGAAATTAAGTTTGGTAAGTGGGGACTTATAGTTGCTATTCCCATCTTAATACCAATAATTTTTACTCTAATTATTGGTGTATTTTATCATTAAAAAAATCACTAAAATCTATGTTTTTTACTTTTGCATCGCACCTCTAACCAAAATCACTGTACTTTCGACACCAGAAGCGATCGCTTCGGGAATATTACCTTGAATCGCTTGTTGTAACAATCCCTCGCGGGAAGCTCCCAAAACTACAACATCGTAACCTTCGGTTTGCACTAGGTTAATCACACCTTCAGCGACTGAATTAGCTTGCACTGGGAGAGCAACTAAACTGCTGGACAATTTGCGGCGACGCATCAAATGGCGAATGGCTTGTTCTGAAATTGACATATCTGGCTTGAGTTCAGATGGCTTAAACACCTGTGTCAGGCGAATTTTCGGATCGTTTCCCAATGTAATTAAAGCCGGTAGCAATTTAATTGCCAGTGGGGAATTGGGACCACCAGCCACTGGAACTAGCCAACTGTTGAACTGGGGACTGTGAACTGGGGATTGAGTAGTGCCTAATTTTACTAATACGACTTCGCAGGTGGCTTGGCGAATTATCGTGTCAACAACGTTGCCAAAAATCCGACCAGGGGTAGATGTGTTACCTTTCCATCCCATTAAAATTAGGTCGATGTGTTGTTCGTTGATTGTCTCCAAAATTGCCTGGGCTACATCGTGGGTAACTCTAATCTGCGTGTGCAAGGGAATTTCCCACTTTTTTGCTAAGACTTCTGCCTGTCGTAGCAAGCGGCGGCTTTTTGCCGTTCTTACCTCTGTTTCTGATGGGGAACTGTGGCGGGGTATCAGCATCACTTGCACGCAATCTATTTCATAATGGCGATCGCGGGCAATAGCTGCTGCCATTTGTAATAAAATACCCGCTGTTTCGGGGTTAGCTACGGGTACTAATAATCTACCTCTACCAGTGCTGGGCGATCGCGTTTGGTAAACTATGTATGAAGGATCTGGTCGCAGTTTTGGGGTCGCATTTTCACCATTGAGATGGTCTGCTTCCGCCCGAATAATATCTGCACGGGTAATAATTCCAATCAGTTTTCGTCCTTGTACGACCGGTAAGCGACTGATTTGATAGCGATCGAGTAAATACAGTACATTGCTTAGGGTGTGAATCGGTGTGACTGTCACCGGAGTGGCGCTCATAATTTCCCCTAAGGGAGTATCATTTGCTAAATTGCGATCGCGAATATTGAGTAAATCTGATTGCGTCACAATCCCTACAAGCTTACTTTCCTCTACCACTGGAAAGCCACGATGATGAGAACGGGCGAATGCTTGGATTACTTCATCTAAAGGCATCTCTGTATCCAGAGTTTCTACCTGTTGCTGCATGACATCTTTGGCTGTCAAATTTGTCATTATCCCCCCTACTGGTGCTGCTTTTTGGATAATGATGCCATTCCACGCCAAAAGTTTGTCGTATAGCGAGCCTGGCGCTAACTTTTCAGCAACTAGATACGACGTTACAGAGCCAATCATTAAGGGCAGTACTAAGTTGAAATCTGTAGTCATTTCAAACACAATTACTATCCCCGTCATTGGCACTCTGGCCACCGCAGTAAAAAATGCGCCCATTCCTGCCAAAGCATAAGTAATAGGTAATCCACTCGCTATCCCCAAAGGAAGAAGTAGAGCGTGTTCTCCCATACCCACCAAGTAGCCAAGGGCAGCCCCAAGAGTCAAAGCGGGAGCAAATAATCCTCCTGGGACCCCAGAGCCATAAGCTACGAGAGTTAGGATAAATTGAGAGATAAAGGCGATCGCAGCTATTGACCAGCTAGCCTCACCTGTAATTAAAATTTCCCGCAGTCCTGTGTTGTCTCGAAACGCTATGGGTAATAATGCCACAATCATCCCAGAGACTACCCCAGCTAGGGCGACACGAGCAGGTAATCCAAAACGTAGAGAGCGGCGGTAAACAGTTAAGCTGGCAATAATCCCGCGATTGAATAACGCCCCCATTAACCCAGCCACAACCCCCAAAACCAAATAGAACGGAATATCTTGAACAAAAAAATCTGTCTTGGAAGCAGTTAATGCTAAATTGAGATCCAGGCTGCGACCACCCAATACGCGCGAGACGACGGCACCGATAAAAGAAGCCAGAATCGCAGTACCCAACGTAAATTCCGAAAAATCCTGTAACAGTTCTTCTACTACAAACAATACGCCTGCGATCGGCGTATTGAAGGCAGCCGCTAACCCAGCACCAGCACCAGCAGCAATCAACTGGCGACGGTGATCTGGTGAAGTCGGAAACCACCGACTGAGTTGAGCTGCTAAAGCTGCGCTAAGTTGAACTGTTGGCCCTTCCCGCCCTAAAGCTAGCCCAGAACCTAGTGCCAGAATACCACCCACTAGCTTGACCACGGCAACCCGCAAATCTAGAGCAATTGGTATACGCGCTAACACTGCTTTCACTTGAGGAATGCCGCTCCCAGAAGTTTCTGGTGCTACGCGCTCAACTAGCCATCCTGCGAGGAATCCAAAGGCAAGTCCGATACCTGGTAGCACCAACCAAGCTGGTAGCAGCAGCGATGTCTGCACTCGCCAAGCACCTAGCAATCCTACCCCCGATTTGAGTAAGACTGCTCCAAGAGCAGAAACCAAACCAATCAGACAAGCTTCAAAAATTGCTAAACGACGCCGTGGTTGTAGCAGTTGCCGCAAGCGTTGGAAGATAGGTGAGTACCACATGATGTCAAGTTTTTCAAGAATAATTCAGAACTCAGGAACGGAGCCGGAGACCTCCGCCAAGGCGTCAGAATTTAGTATGAATTGTGTTTGAGTGGGTGACAGCAGAGCGTTATCAAGTCCGCGAACGTTTGAATATTCGTTAAAATCTCCCCCCTGGTAGGCGAAACTAGTATTAAATATTCTTCCTGATTAAAACTGTATCCCTTTATGGGTAGAGTATTCTGAATTCTTCTTCAATTGCTTCTTCCCGTGGTAGATAGCCCTTCTACTATCAGAGATGGAGTATAACAAGAACCATTCCAATCAACATCGTTGCCTAGTGTAACCAATTGCTTCAGGGCTGTGTAAACATTACCTGCAACCATCGTATCTTTAACACGCCCAATTACTTGACCATTTTGGACGCGGTAGCCTAAATCGACGTTGATCGAAAAATCTCCAGAAATACTGCCGCCACCACCCAACATTTGATCGACAATCAAGCCATCATCTAATTGTTGAATCAAATCTGGTAGCGATGCCGAACCTGGCTGGATGAGAAAATTAAATAAACCAGGGGTGGGGTAGCTACCTAAACCAGGGCGAAAACCATTTCCAGTGGTGTTAGTACCCAGTTGGGAGCCGGTGGTGCGATCGCTATAGAAATGCTGTAAAGTTCCATTTTGGATAAATACCAGAGATTGAGTCGGAGTGCCTTCATCATCAAAAGGGCAACTGTAAGGGCCAGCTTCTGGATCTTGGTAAATGGTGAGACTGGGTGCAACTACTTCCTTACCCAAACGTTCTGCCCAAGGTGAAGCTGCTTCTAAAACTCGCTTGCCATTCAAAGCGGCTTGTACAGTACCCCAAAGCATATCGGCGGCTTTAGAAGTAAACAAAATCGGGACACGACCAGTAGGAGGTGAGATATTTTCTCTAGACCAAATTAACCGTTGTAAAATTTGGTTAGCTAATCTCTCTGGATCGAGTTCTCCCCGCTTGGTTTGACCATCAGCAACACTTAAAAAATCATCACCGCGCACCCATTCTGCTGATATGTAGCAGCTGAGGGTAGTGTCAGTATAGTGACAATCTAAACCTTTGGTGTTGACTAGTCTGGTGGTTTCAATATCACATTCCCAGTCACCATTACATACAACATCGGGATAGGCATCACGGATGAGTGCGATCGCTTCTTTGCCCCAGTCCACCAAAACCTCTATCGGGAAACTTTCTCCTAAGTCGCGGTAGGAGGGCTGAGAGTTAGAGCCTAATTCTACAGTTTCCGGTTGATTTAGTTGACTCAGAGCCAGAGCTTTTTCCACCATTACTTCGGCTAAGACAAAACCGTAAGCTACCGTCAGTCCCGGACGCCCGTTTCGCCAAAGCCGTAGTGCTGTGCCTTCAGATTGGTTAGTTTCTAGCTGTTTGAGTCGGTTTGCCTCAAAAAACACTGGGCGAGAAAGCGATCGCGACTGATACACTTCAGCAGCTTCTGCTCCAGATTTTATAGCTAGTTCCAGCAACTGTTCGGCGAGTGTATCTTGTGACAAATTTTCAGAACCCATGACCCTTAGTGAATTGTGGATTTTGAACCGCATATCAACGCTGTCTCTTGAGAAGTGCGATGTCTACGACGGGCTACGCCTACGCACTTTCCAGTGATGAACGCAGATAACTATCCAAAAATCATCAGTGTTTCTTTACAGTTACGATTTGGAACCGCAGATCAACACTGATGGACGCAGTTAATTATCCCAAATCATTGTCATGTCTCAACGGATCTAGTCATTTGTCATTTGTCATTTGTCATTCGTCATTGGGCACAAGATACAGAGAGGCAGAGGGGAAAGAACTTGTACAATAACTCTCCTCTGCTCCCCTGCTCCCCTGCCCCCTGCTCATTTTCAAAGATTAACCTCTTGCAACAGCCAAAAACCAGCAAAAGATTCTGCTTTAGGATCGGACTGTACACCGATAAAATGTACTCCGTTAGCTTTTTGCTTGGCTACTTCAAAACCTTTAGCTTCTGCTAAGATTTGAGGTTTTTTGATATTTGCCACAATCCAGCTTTCAGTTACACCAGTTTCTAAAAGCAATCTCGCCTCTTCACTGGTGTCAAATCTTAAAAAAGCCAACTCCAAACCAGACATCCACCCAGCCAAGGGTAGCGCTCTCGATGAGAAAATCAAAATACCAGGAATACGAGCTTCGGGTGAAACTTTCGCCAACTCTAAAGGGAAAGCTTCACCAAAGCCAATTTCCCACTCTGGCATATCCGCAAAATCCGCAGCATCTAAAGTAACAAATACCCACTGCTGTCCTTCCAAAGCATCTGGTAAACGTTGCGGCAAAGGTTTCTCTAAGCGGACTGAGGGATTAGTCCCCCCTTGATACCCTGCTTCTTGAGGATATACTTCCTCCATCCGCTGTTCTAACCATTGGTTGAGAACCAAAGTGCGGCGGCTAGCCTGGGCAGGAATGCCTATATCTTGGCAAGCTTTAGTAATCATATTGTTCATTTGACGGCGGAAAAAGCGGATTTTAATTGGTGCTTTTCCAGCTTTGTCAATAGCCTCCTGCAATGCTGTCCGCAACCAGCCCGAATTTACCTGGGTACTGGGACAATATTGAGTATAGCGAAACAAAGAGTCTACTTTTGTGCCGATATCCAAGGGGCTTTCGCAGACTAAAACTTCCCAAACTTTTTTTTGATTAGCGTCCAAAATCGGACGAGAGTAAAAATCGATTTCCCAAATACTGCCCATGTTTTGCGGTAAAAATCTGGCTGTTATGTTTTCCTGATATCTCGATCATACGAGTGTTGGGGCGCATTGGAAATTGGACATGGGGCATTTGGCATGGGGCATGGGGCATTGGGAATTGAGATAAATGAGTCTTTGAGGTGGATGAAGGGAGTTCTGAGATGGATGTTTGAAATTTTAACTCTTCACCATCGATCTTATTTTTTATCAGGCGATGTCTACGACGGGCTACGCCTACGCTCAAGGAGCGTTTTATTGTCTCCATAATCAGAATTAATAATAGATAACAAAGCATCTGATAATTAGAGATTTTATGTCCCTGACCCTTTAAGACTTGTAAAAAATGCAACAACAGTACCCTAGCGATCGCTAGGGTACTAGTAAAGGCTAATTAGAATAATGCTAAAAGACTCTAGAGAGGTAGATAGATGCAACTAGAAGATTATTTTGAGTTTTTAGACCGAGATGACATCCGTATCAAAGGACATCGCATTGGTATTGATAATGTGATTCAATATTACCTGCAAGGATATTCACCAGAGGAAATTCTAGAGGAATTACCTTCCCTGGATTTGGAAAAAATTTACGCAACGCTTGCCTACTACCTCCATAATCGTGTTGAAATAGATGCTTATATGTTGCGGTTAGCAAATTGGCAAGAACAGCGCTATCAAGAATCATCAGCTAATCCTTCACCTTTGATGCAACGTTTAAGAGCCTTAAAGGCCCAACGTCAGCAGGAGTTGCTAAACCATTGGTAAAGGTACGTTTTCTCCTAGATGAAAATTTGTCGCCCAAGTTGAAGATAGCTGTTTTGCGCTTCAATCCAGCTATAGATATTCTGCGTGTAGGCGATCCCGAAGCACCGCCATTAGGTACGCTTGACCCAGATATCCTGCGCTACCTGGAATTATCCCAACGAATATTGGTTACAGACAACCGCAAAAGCATGCCCGAACATCTGGAAGAACACTGGAAAGATGGAGGACATATTTGGGGACTAGTTTGGTTGCGTTCCAGTGGGAACCTCAGTATTTGGGCAGAAACAATTTATTTAATTTGGGAAGCGACTGAGGCAGAAGAGTGGATTGATAAATTGGATTGGATTCCACTTTAAAAGTTTGGCATTGCTGAATTTAAGTAGGAATTTAGAAATTAACTTTTGCTAAGTGGACTCATTGAGCCAATTCCACGACTTTAGATGAAAACTAATGCTAGAGAATGTTTTCATAGCTGTGGGAGCGTCAAAGTATCTTCCTCAATTCCCCCGGTTAATCCAAACGCCTCTGAGTCCAGCTGCTTTAGCTCCGTGGTAATCTTCTACAATACTATCGCCGATATGCCACGCCGCCTCTGGGGAACATTTATGTTTATCTAAGGCAATGGCAAAAATTTGCGGGTCGGGTTTAGCTGCACGTACCTGCGTAGAAATGGTGACGGAGGTAAAAAACTCTCTCAATCCCAAACTTTGCAATACTGAGTAAATCCGGGAATCAAAATTAGACAGCACTCCCAAGCTAACTCCCAACCGCCGCCAGTTGATTAAAGCTGGTAAAACATCGGGATAGACAAACCACGGTTCGCCAGTACCAAAGTGAATGTAAAGTTCGCTAAAAAAAGCCGAAAAGTCAGAAAATTCCTTGAGAACGCCAGCCCTTTCAAAAGTGTTCAGAGCAATTATCCGCCACCAATCAAACTCGCGCTGGGGAATATCTTGCAGTTCTGCGTCTGGAAATATCGGCGGCGGCGCTGTTTTAAAGCTTTGGATGAAAGCTGTATTTAATGTTTCGGCTGAAACTGTAACGTCAAATTCTTGGGCTATCTGACTATAAACTTTGCCTACACTACCTTTGACATCGAAGAGTGTACCCACAGCATCTAAAAAAATAACTTTCGGTTGTTCCATTAAAGTTTGAAAATTTTGAATGTTGAATTTTAGATTTTGGCTTGTTAAGAGCTTCTGTGGGTAGAGTCTAGCATCTGCTAAGTAGATTGGCGGAAATTAAACAAATCATCGTAAATGTATTGGTTTTTTTACCAATGCCCAATTCCCAATTCCCAACCTTGAAAGTTACCTTGAAAGTTACCTTGAAAGTGTTTCTATAATCGGACGGAATAGCCAATTAAAACCAACTTTCAGCTGATGGTCTAAAGTTGGCAATCTATATAAATAAGCAGCACGACGAGCGACGTATGCCAAGGGGCCATCTAGTTTAATTCCCAAACCAGTGAGAGTGGCGTTGTCTATTCCTAGTGCCATCATTTCTCCTAACTGTTGGTAGTGGAAAGGAAGGAGGGGGCGATTAGTCAAAGTTGCCCAGATATTCCAAGCAGTATAATCAGCTTGTTGAAAAGCCGCTTGTGCCGTAGCGGGGACTTGCTGTCCTTCAGCATCATGACAATCTGCTAAATCTCCCAAGGCAAATATTTCTGGACGATCGAGGACTTGCAGATTGGATGTAGTGATGATTTGACCGCGCTGATTTTGCTTGAGAGCAAGAGAATTTACTACAGGCGCAACCCTAGTTCCCACAGTCCAAATTACCAAATCCACGGGAATTGTGTCTAACTGGTTTTTGTACTCTAGAGAAATGCTATTTTGTTCGATTGATTCGATTTTGGTTTCTAAGTCAAGAAATACACCACGGGCATCTATCGCTTTCTTTGCTGCTTCCCGATTAAACTCTGGGGAAGTTCGCAAGATTTGGTCGGCGATTTCAACAATCCGAAAGCGTCCTCTTTCGCCTAGTCTGTCGGCTAATTTACAAGCTAACTCTACACCACTGTAGCCAGCCCCAACGATCGCTACCCGAATTTTATCAGCATCCGATTCTTCTAAAAATCGCAGGCGTTCTTCTAAACGATAGGCATCAGAGATGGTGCGGAATGTGTAGGCGTAGGCTGCCGCACCAGGGACTAAATCTAGCGGTGTCTCACCTCCTAGCGCCAGCACTAATCGGTCGTAAGGGATTTCCGGGCCTTCTTGGATATTTACCCGTTGCTGGTCAATGTCAATTCCAGACACAACACCTTGATAAAAACGCACCCCTGTGCCTTGTAAAATTTCTTCAAAGGGTGGGGCAATTTCCCAGGTTTGCAGTTCGCCAGTGAGTAATTCGTAAAGTAAAGGAGAGAATAGGAAGCGATCGCTTTGATCTACTAGAACAATTTCGGGTTTTTGCGTAGATTCCCAAGGTAATTGGCTTAACCGCAGGGCTGTGTAGAGACCACCAAAGCCTCCACCAAGAATACAAATTCTAGAAGTTTGTTCAGTCATATATTCTATGTTATGGAACAATCAATATTAATTAGGCAACTAACTTCAGGGTAACTGAAAGTTTAGGTTTCAAAACCCTCCATTTGTATGAATGGTTTTAACATCGCTAACTCAACACTGCTTCGGTGAGAAAATTGGACAGCTTGCAGTCTAACAATTAATAAACTTGTTAGAAAACATTAAGGTTTTAGTTCCATGAGTTGGTTTGTTTCGACGCTGGGAGTTTTCTTGGCACTAATGACGCTCTTGCTAGCGTTGTATCTAATTACTGTGAAGCCTTATCAATCATCTAACTGGAGCATAAGCACTCATCCGGGTGCGTGCTTCTTTAGATATTTGCTACCAAACTGAAAACAGCTTCGTTATTTTAATCCCAAACCTGCGATCGCGGCGATGGTTGGTGATGCTGCTCATTTTTACCCCTCCCCATTTGAGAAAGTTTATCGCAATTGGGGATCGTGGGCTGGAGACTGGGGAATGGTTTGAGATTAAAAGGTGGATTCATCCAGTTCAAAGGTGGATAAACGAGTCTTTGATATGGATTCATCCAGTTCAAAGGTGGATGAACGAGTCTTTGATATGGATTCATCCAGTTCAAAGGTGGATGAACGAGTCTTT
>NZ_JBALDU010000094.1:0-159944 GCF_036917235.1 Nostoc sp. | reverse complement strand
CTATTTTTTCTCGAAGATCGACAGAGTAGGACTTCATTTAAAAGGATTTATATTTTAATCTAGTGTACCTCATAATAGACGCAAGTGCTGTAATCGTATCAGCTTTATTACTTACTTTTCTTTCTAGTTGTAATAATTGTGAGGCTAAAAAAACTTCAAATCCGGCTCATGTGAAGCAGTTGCTAACAACTAAAAAATGCCCTAAGTGTGATTTAGGTGGTGCTGATTTAACAAATGCTGATTTAGCTGGAGCAGATTTAAGAGAAGCTGAACTGACTAATGCTAAATTAGACGGAGCAAATCTACAAGGGGCTGATTTAACTAAAGCTGAACTAAGATGGCGAGATGATGTTGGCGACAAAGGGAAAATGGGTATATCAGAAATTGGGGATGATTACTGTAATGTTACCTATGAGGCTTCATTCAAACGAGCTAACTTGAGGGGAGCTAAACTTATTCAAACTGACTTATCAGGTTTGGATTTAAGCGAAGCCAATCTGAGTGATGCTGATTTGACTAATGCAAAATTAAACTCGGCAAAACTCAATAAAGTAAATTTAGAAAAAGCTAATTTAAATAAGGCTTCCTTAGAGTCAGCAGAACTATATGATGCTAATCTAAAAAAGGCAAATTTACAGGGTGCGAATTTAAGTTTGAGTAGGTTAGGCGATGCAAATCTCAAAGAAGCTAACCTTACAAATGCCAATTTAGATCATAGTTCACTTTTAGGTGCAAACTTGCAACAAACACAGTTGATAAATGCTAATTTGCAAGGAGCTAAATTGAGCGGTTATCTTATAGATACTAATCTAAGTGGAGCTAACCTGAGGGGTGCTTCTCTAACAAGTCTTAATTTACAGAAGGTTATCTACGATTCTCATACTATTTGGCGTGGAGCCTCTTATAACGAGTTTACACAGTTCCCTAATGGATTTAATTCTCTAAATGAGCAAATGGAATTTAAAAGGCTTTCTCCTTTTTAAGAATTTTTTATTTTCTAATATTATTTTAATTAACTTGCTTGTCGCTGGATGTGCTGAGATATATTCACCAGGTGAGGAACCACAATATGAGAAAATTACAGAAGATAATATTATATCTATGATTCAGACTCAAAAAAACTACTTTTCAACCCATAAAAGTTTCCTGAAACCACTTGATAAACCATTAAAATCAAATTCATCTTTTTTCAAAACTGAAAAATGTTATGGTTACTACACTAAAACTATTCCTGCAATTAATGGTACATCAACTGTAAACGGTATTTATATTTATGCAACACAGGAAGCATGTGGTGGCAATTGGGGCATAGATTTAAGTTCTTATATTGGTGGTGTTTTTGTCGTTCCTATTATTGATGCTAAAGAAATAAAAGTGGTAAGTATCGTATGTACAAGTACTGGGCCAGGATATGCACCCTTAAATTATCGACCATACTATACAAATGGTTTCATAGATTGCCCTCCTGAAGCCAAAAAAGTATATTTAGAAACTGAATTATTTAAGGAGAAAAACGATGACGCAATCTAACACCATTAAACAGCAGCGATCGCACCTACGCCACATGATATTAAAGTGCTTATCCAAACCGTATTAAAATGTATTTGACATTTAAACAAATATAGCTGTGATGTTTTTCATAAAAATGGCCAAGGAGAAAAAGCAATGATACAGCCAGTCATTTTAGAAAAATTAGAAGAACTCCCTGAGTCTCTTCAGACAGAAGTGCTTCATTACATTGAGTTTTTGATAGAGAAGCACGCTAAAAACTCTACCGAAGAAAAGCAGACAAACAAGCGTCGCGTTGCTGGAGCGATGAAAGGAATGTTTATTCTGCCATTGCCTAATGACTTTGATGAGCCGCTTCAAGATATGAAAGAATATATGGAATGAATAGATTACTATTCGATACTCATGCTTTTTGCAAGCACTAACAGATAGTAAAATCTTAAGTAATTGACATGATATTGTAAAGCAGCAGACTGCGGCGAAATAATTATAATTTTAAGGAGATTGCTTGATGCTAAACTCATGTCATGTTTACCTCTTACGAGATGGGCAACATCAAGTCCTAACGATTCCTGATGAATTTGCTCTATCCAGTACAGAAGTTTTGTTACGCAAAGAAGGTAATCGATTAATCATCGAACCCATTTCTTCCGGTTCTCTACTTTCACTGCTTGCCACTTTAGAAGATATTACAGAAAACTTTCCTAACATAGATGAAGGGTTACTGCCACTCGATGATATTGTGCTTTAATCCTGCGCAATGACCTATCAATACCTGCTAGACACCAACATCATTTCAGATTTGGTAAGACATCCTTAAGGTTTAGTGTTTCAGAGGCTTACAGCCTTAGAGGAAAACTGCATTTGTACCAGCATTATTGTGGTGTGTGAACTGCGATTTGGTGCAGCTAAAAGTGGCTCTCTCCGTCTTCTTCAGCAACTAGAAAGCATCCTTGAAGTGTTACCTATTTTGTCGCTGTCGCCTCCGGTGGATCGGCACTATGCGGTAATTCGTACACACCAAGAGCAAACAGGAAGACCCATTGGCCCTTAATGACTTACTAATTGCTGCCCATGCGCTAGCCCTTAACCTGACGCTTGTTACAGCAAATGTCCGCGAATTTGAGCGCGTACCTGGTTTAAGGGTAGAAAATTGGCTACTTTGAGAGCATACATTTGGGTAATCTAGTATATTATTCATTGCAGTTTGTATAAATTAACCCCTATTCAAAACGCAGCCTCCACAACTGTCCCCACTACACACGCTTTATTCAAATTAACGCCGCTCAAATTTGCACCTTCTAATTCTGCACAGAGTAAATTCGCTCCCGTCAAATTCGCCCCTGCCAAATTCGCCCCTCGCAAATCAGCTTCTTCAAGGTTTGCTTCACTCAACAACGTCCCTTGCAAATCGGCGCGACTCAAATCTGCACCTTTGAGATTTGCCCCAGTTAGGTTTGCACCGCGCAAGTCAGCACCCCGCAAATCAACGCCTTGCAAGTTCACATTCATTAAATTAGCACCACTCAAGAAAGCACCCACCAATGACACATCACTGAGTCTGGCTCCCATCAAGTTAGCACCACGCAAATTACTACCCCGTAAGTCAGCACCGGTTAAATCTGCTTGCATCAGGTTTGCTCCCATCAAGTTCGCCCGCAAGTCAGTTTCTTGAAGGTTCGCCCCCATCAAATTCGCCCCCTCCAAATGCCCGCCTTCGAGCTTAGAACCAGCGAAATTTGTGCCAACAAGGGTTGCACCAGCAAGATTAATCCGGCTTAAATCCAGTCGGGAGAGTTCCTCGTCTTCTAAATTTGCCCCTGGAAGTTGTTTGAGTTTCCCTAATTTAATGGCTTCAATATTCATGTAAAGTAACTACCAATCTCTTCACTTATTTTGCTGTGGCTATCCCATTGGGAATCAAGTATCCAGATGCCGGCGCTGACTTTGGGTGTCATAATGGGTAAGTCGAGTCCCTGTTGTAAACCCATAACTAATAAAGTTAGGGTATCTACAAGTTTAGGGTCAAAGCGGGTAGATTGTTGCTGTCTGCACTCATCCAAAGCTTGAGTAAATATCTGTTCTCGGCTTTGATTTGACGATTTTCGCTCATTGACTCGCCACTGAAAATCTGCCAATAATGCCAAAATCCTGGACTCTAGGGGTATTTCATCTCCAGATAAACCTGCCGGTTCCCCTGTACCATTCCACCACTCGCTTTGGTGAGTGATAATTTGGGCAACTGCTCGCAGTCTTGGCATGGTTCGCAATACTTGCGCCCCCGGTACTAAGGGACAAGTTAAGGGAGAACTGGGGGCATCTTCGTGGTAGCGTGTGGATATACCGCCAGTGAGAACGCTTTCTGCTTTTTGTAATGGATCTATGCGATGTAACAAAGCCGCTAGCCGCAACCTCTTAATTTGCCATGCGGGAAGATCCAAAAGCTGGGCGATCGCTTCAGCAAGTGCTACTACTTCCGCAGCTGCCATTGGATTGTTGACATCTGCCATATCCATAAGTTGCGCCATTCGCAAAAAGGCTTGGATTTCGTTAGAAACCAAGTTGCGATCTAGGGTTTGTTGGTGAGAAGCTGTTGGGATGGATAAATTATCTTGCCCAGTCTGGAGGTAGTCTACTACACGGGAGACAACTGCACCTAAATTCTGGGATCTGTCCATTGACGGGACAATTTGTTGTTTGTCGGCTGTGAGTTTTTGGGCCAGTTCTGGGTTGTATTTTTTGATGTAAGCGATCGCTATTTCTGCTGTTTCTTGCACTAACTCCGGCTCAAATGTCCACAAACCATAGAATTTCCGCTCTAAATCTGATGTCGGTACTCCAGCGCTGCCATAATCAGCCTCTGATAATTCTTGACAAATTACCATTGCTGTGTATTTAGGCGATAAAATAATTAAGTGCCACTCCTGCGCCACTGGATCGCCTGAATCTAATCCCACTAAGTCTACATTGGGTAGCTGGCTGGTAGAATGTTCATCAAAGCCAGATTCAGAGGCGGCCATGATGGCAATTTGGCAGCTGCGCTGGGCGATGTCTGCATATCGATCAGCTTCTTGTAGATACCATTTTCCCTGTTGAAAGGCTGTGATGACTAAGGGTGTACCGTCGTCGGTTAAAATATGGTCTTCTAGAGCGTGGCACAGGGCAACTAGGGTATTTTTGTAGTAAACACCGAATCGAATTGGCCTGGTGGTATGGCGATGGGCTGTTTCTAGCTTTTGTAAGATTGAACCTTCTAACATGGGTTTGGTAAAAATGACCGCAGAGGCACTGAGGAAGATAGAGGGAGAAATTCAGAATTCTGAATTTCTCCACATTTTAGTGTTTTCTAGGATACACCCGCTAACTGTTTTTCTTTTGTCTCTAATGGTGCTGTCAGTGCTGCTTCTAAGTCAGCACAACCCAGCTTTTCTTCTAAGATGTTCATGACTTCGCGCCCGAAGTCGTTGGGGTTTTGTTGCCAAGCTTGCAAGCAGACTTCGCCGAAGAATGAACCAAGGGGTTCGGGATTCCAGAGAAGTTTTTTGGCTGTCCACGGCATCAAGCTCATTGGATCGTATCCTGGTTTGAGGATGCCTTCTTTGAAAGCGTATTCTTCTAAATGGGTATGAGGTTGTAATCCAATAAAGAAGATGGCAGGTTCGACTTTATCAGCACCAAAAATCCGTTCTAGTTCGCGGTGGTAAGCGATGGTTTGGCGGATGGTTTCGGGACGTTCGTCAATGACGTTAAAAGAGTAGTTGACGGAAACTAAGTCGTTGAAACCAGCTGCTTTTAAATCACGGCAGTTTTGCAGGACGTTTCGCAGGTTATACCCCATCCGCATTTTCCGCACAAGTTCTTGAGAACCACTGGTAATGCCGATTTCAAAGTAGTTCATCCCGGTTTTCGCCATCAACTCACACAATTCGGGTGTCAAATTGTCTGCTCTGATATATGCCGCCCAGTGGATATCTGTCATACCAGAATCGACGATTTTTTGCAATAGTTCTACAGCATCGGCGATAAATTTTTTTGCGGGGATGAATTGGGCATCGGTAAACCAGAAATTGCGAATGCCGCGATCGTATAATTGGCGCATCTCGGCAACTACTTCATCTGCTGGGTTGATGCGTACTTGTTTGCCTTCAACGACAGTGTAGACGCAATAACAACAGTTGTGAGGACAACCACGCTTCGTTTGTACACCTATATAAAAGTCTTGCTCTTGCAGGTAAAAGTTAAATTCCGGCCAGATGCTTTCGATATAGTCGTAGTTACAAGCTGTTTTTTCTATTGGGGTGGGTTGTTCGTGAATTAGCCGTTTCCGTGGTTGAGTTTCTCCGGCAACGTAACAGCGTTCATCTCGAAAATCTCTGCCACTTAAAAGTTTTTCCAGCAGGGTTTCGCCTTCACCTACAGAAATAATTGTACCTTGGGGTAAGCTTTTACCCAATTGTTCGTAAAATACGCTGACTGCACCACCACCGACAACTACACGAGCATCAGAATTATATTTTTGGGCACGTTTCAAACCACGTTTGATTAAGCTCTGGTTTTGCCACAATTCTGCATAGTAAGCGATGAAGATTCGCAAACCGCCCAATCCCCCACGTAGTTTCAATAGAGGATTCTTGGCGTAGTAAAATTCAAAGGCGTTTTGCAGTGGGTTGCCACCACGTCCACCAACTGGGGCATAAATTTGAATATCCCGCCAAGAAAATACTAGTAGTGTCGGTTTAAATTCATCGATACAGCGATCCAGCGCGGAACTGTAATCTAAAGGTGGCACTGTTCCCAAATCAAAGATGCGCTGTTCAATATTAGGAAACTGCTTGTGGACATGATCGCTTAGGTAGACAACCCCAATAGGAAAGATGGGGTTACAAGGAAGGCGAACGTAAAGAATTCGATTTTCCATCATCTGTGTTTTAACTTCCATCTTGCCAATCTGTGGAGAAAGCCAGAGAAACATCCAGTCTTAAAGTGTGTGCTTGTTTTATTTGGTTTTATTTATCAAAATCGTGCTTGACATTTAAGCCGATTATTGGTATTTAAGAAGCTGCCGTTAGCAATTGCGGAAAACGTTAAAATTTCTATGCATAAAACATACATAGAATCTATAGAGAGCTTTATGAAGACATTTTTTCATATAGCTTTACCATAACATCGAGTTTATTCATTAAGCGATGATCCCAGCCGATTAATCCTGGGATAGATGAAGCAGCAAAACTCACTTCCTCGCTATGCTAAAAGCAAGGGGATCGTTGTTATGTCAATTCCCTAACAATCTGCTTTAAGAGAGCAGAAAATATCAAAAACTTTTGTTCATAGTGTATAATTCCGAAAAAGGTGTGAATAATTACAAAATTTTCATAACTAAAAATATATCTTTAGACAGAAATAATCTACAAAGACTCAGTTGGTATTCGCAGTTACAACAACTGGGGATCAGTGGGTGCTAGGCTTGGCTAGTGTAATGTAAAATTGTGGCGTAAAGCTCCTCAGCAGTTATGGCTCAAATATTAGATCCTCTACCACCTGAGCAATCGGGAAAAATTCTCTGCTGCTACATTAATGCCACGAGCAAAATACAGGTAGCTCGCATCTCCAATATTCCCAACTGGTATTTTGAAAGGGTTGTTTTCCCTGGACAACGTTTAGTTTTTGAAGCTCCGCGAAAAGGTCAAGTGGAGATTCATACAGGGATGATGGCTAGTGCAATTTTATCCGATAAGATTCCGTGCGATCGCCTGATGCTCGAAGAACCCAGTATAAATGAGTTTGATACAGACTCATCAGATGAAAAAGACCCTTTTAATACCAAATTAATGGTGCAGCAAATTAATACAAAAATCGGAGATACTACAAAACCCTTGCAAATTCTTGGTTTAGCATCGGTTGATTAAAAAAAAACAATTTTATCTAAATTTAAGGGTTGCTAATTTAGCAGCCCTTTTTGTTTACTTTTTGTTTATTATTTATTGGGTATGGGGCATTGCTTATTCTCATTGTCTCCCTCATCTCATCTACAATCATTCTTATGAATCTGCCTTCATTTCTTTGGTTGTGGAAAATAGCCGCCTGGTCTATGGGGTTGTCCCTGTTGGCATATCTAATGTTAGCAGTCACGGGTGTTTGGATGTTTAGGGCGAGAACTTCGCAGCAATTCCCTTTTATTACCCCATTTATGGGCGGAAATAAAGGTGTGCGATCGCTCCACTATACAATGGGCATCAGCATGGTAAGTTTAGTGCTACTATTGCTAGCGATCGGTATTGTTGGCACTTTAGGGCACTTTGGCTCTCTAGGTCACTCATCACACCTAATCGCTGGATTGATAGTGGTAGCACTAGTTTTACTGTCTGCTTTTAGTGCAACCCAAATTAGTGTCAGACGACCTTGGGCTAGACCCTTACATATCGGCGTAAATATTATTTTATTTGTCGGATTTGCCTGGGTATCCCTTACAGGTTGGATTGTAGTACAAAAGTATTTACCGTGAACTGCCATACATCAACTACCAGGGACATAGACCTAACCTACAATGAAGAAAAGCATTGTAATTGAGCCGTGACAGCAAACTCAGCCAATATCTCAGCTTCTATTTTTCGTCTGTCTCCTTTGATTCGGATAACCTTACTGAGTCTATACATAGCACTCACAGTCCCATTACCCTTTTTATCGCAGGTAACAGCTGCACCCGTACCTCCAGAATTATTGTGGATAGGGATTGACATTGGTTTAGTTGCCTTGTACGCGGTATTAACTGAAGAAGTAATAGTAGATGACGAAGGAATTCAGGTTACTTACCCCGCCTGGGTGCCTCGCTTTTTTCGTAAAGGCTGGTCTTTACCTTGGTCAGACGTGAAAGAGTTAAAACCCCGCAGTACTGGGCAAGGAGGGCTAGTTTATTACTTCCTCAGCCAGGATGGGAAAGCTTATTTACTACCGATGCGTGTAGCTGGATTTGCTCGTCTGGTGCAAATTGTCCAAGTAAAGACGAGCATTGACACTACAGATGTTCGTCCTTTAGCGCAGCCCTGGATGTACCTGATTTTACTGGGATGCACACTGCTGCTACTATTGGTCGATGGCTGGGCGATCGCTACAGCCTTAACTACTGCACAATTAACTTAGGTTATTTCTCTGCAATCCCCAGTCCCGTTGAATACAGCAAAAGCCATACTCAGGCTAGAGCAAGTTAATCTGTTTACAAAGCTGAAAACCCAACTTCCCGGCAATCAGCAGGGATATCCCATATTGCAGGATATTTCCTTAGAGATATTCCAGAGCGATGGTTCCGCCAACACCTGCGGCGAACGCATTGCCATTATAGGTCCAGTAGGCGCTGGAAAAACTTCGTTATTACGCCTCATCAACCGCCTAATTGAACCCACAAGTGGTAAACTCTATCTCGACAATCAAGAATATCGCCAAATTCCGGTCATCCAGCTACGGCAGATGCTTGTACTTGTATTGCAAGAGTCAAAGCTGTTGGGGATGACAGTTGGGCAAGCCTTAGCTTATCCTTTAGTTTTGCGTGGTTTGCCCAAACAGACAATTCAGCAACGAGTTAATCATTGGACAGAACAACTGCACATTCCCAATGAATGGTTAGAGCGAACGGAGGTACAACTTTCTGCAGGACAACGACAATTAGTAGCGATCGCTCGTGCCTTAGTTATCCAGCCTAAAGTATTATTATTAGACGAGCCAACCTCTGCCCTCGATGCTGGTACAGCTTCTCATCTAATGCAAGTCTTAATCCAGTTGAGTCAAACTCATCAAACCACGATTCTGATGGTAAATCACCAACTGGAACTAGCCCAGATGTTTTGCACTCGGTTATTACACCTACAACAAGGTCATTTATTCGCAAATCAAACAGCCTCAGAGATAGACTGGATTGAATTACGAAAAAGCCTGATTCAAGCAGCAGCTCAAGACGATTTTGGATTTTAAATTTTGGATGAGACAGGAATCAGGAATCGTTTTCTTACTCCCCCTCACCCCAATGCCCACTTGCTCTGAGCGTTCGCGTAGCGTCTCGTAGAGAAGCCGAAGGGATGCGCCATTCTACACTTGACTACTAGTAAGTGTTGAACGTTGATTATTAAATCTCTCTCTAGCTAACTTTGTTGTCTGTGATTGTGAAATATTGGTATTCAAAATTTCCATGTTAAAACGGTATCCAACATTGCGGATAGTTTGAATCAAATTGGGTTGGCGAGGGTCAAGTTCAACCTTTTTCCGCAGCGATAAAACGTGAGTATCAATGGTACGAGGGTTATCGATAGCGTCAGGCCAAGCACGACGCAGCAATTCCGATCTACTTAGAGGTACTCCTCCAGCTTGTGCTAAAACGTACAGTAAACTGAATTCCTGGGGCGTTAAGTCAATGAACTCCCCTTGGAAGCGGACACGACGCTGAACTAAATCGATTTGCAAAGTGCCATAATCCAAATAAGCTGGTGCAGTAGGTGTGCGCTTCCGGCGAATCAATGCCTCTACCCGTGCCAAAAACTCTTGCATCCCAAAAGGTTTGCTCAGGTAGTCATCTGCACCCGCCTTTAAACCTGCGACTATATCAGCTTCACTATTACGGGCAGATAGCATTAAGATTAGAGGCTGCTGCTGACGATGCAACCAACGACAAAACTCAATGCCATCACCATCAGGCAGGTCTGCATCTAAAACTACCAGTGTTGGTTGATGGCTTAAAAATACTTCCCTTGCTTGATAAATACTGGCAGCTTGATGCACGCGGTATTCCAGTTGTTGCAAGTGCCAACCCAACAACGACCTTAGATGGGGATTCCCCTCAATGATTTCTATACAAACCGAACCCACGGTGGCAAGACCCCTTAGCGTCGATGACTTTCAAAGTAACAAGCCCATCTCTAAGGTTTTGTAGCCTTTGTTACTTCAATTGCGATTAACTTTACATTTCCTAATAAAATAAGTGGCAATATCTTTAATTTATGCCTTGCTGATAGGCGATTAGAAATATTATTAAATTTTTATTAAATTTCTCAAAACTGTTGTTAGACTTATGAAAAGTTCTTTTAAATTAACATTTTGCTTTGAGATGGGTGTAATGTGGCAAATATCTATAACCCAACCAGCTAACAACAACAACAGCTTTTCAACCTGATTAAACCTGATGGCAAAAGTGGATTTTTTCGCAAAAACTTAGTACTCCCATCCGGGAATATAACATCAATACAATTGGGCTGTGATTGTGAAAATCAAAAAAATAACTTAGCAGCTAACTAGAATCGATGTTTTCTGGAATAAGATTAAAGTAGCTTGTAGCTGCTATGAGGGTAATACCCAAAGTAGATGTGTTGACTTTGAGTTTATGCCAAAGTGAAATTACACTTCACTTTTTAGGGTGAATCATTTACAATTCTCATTCCAAAGAGATTAATACAGCAGTTATGCTCCAAGACACACAATCCATCCGCTATTACCAAAGACTCACCGATGCCTTCATCGAGCTATGGAATCGCGGTTATCGCACGGATGATATGCGGATGTATTTGGATGGATATCTAGCCGCACTGCGACATAGCAACGTTATTGAACCTTATCTGATTCACCGCCTAGAAGAGGAAGCCAGCCGCTTCTTGTACGATGGATCAAATTTTGCAGTGCCGCAACCACAGCCACAACCCGATTACTACTAATTACCATTTACTTGGTCATTGATAGTAACCGTTAATTACCGCAGATAATTATAGCATATTATCTGTATTGGTCAACGGGTTGTCGTGGTGTGAAATTTTGGAGATATTGTATTGATTAAACGCATCCCCTCAGCCCTATATTGGTTTTGCCAATTAGACTGAGGGGATTGTTGTCTAGCAATAAAATCAAGTCCAACAAAGAGTATTTTTATCAGAAACCGATTAAAAAACCCTTGAAAGGGGAAAGAAATAGTATCTCTCCTTTCAAGGATATTAAGAATGGCACATTGCCTTGATTGCAAAGCGCAAATTCAGCAGCATACCCTTTAGTTTGGGTAAAGAGAGATTACGAAGCTAATGCTACTTCTACCTTTTCTTGCAATTCACCTTTTTGGTACAGTTCAATCAAGATATCAGAACCGCCAAGGAATTCACCATTGATATATACTTGGGGAATTGTCGGCCAGCTAGAGTATTCTTTAATACCTTGACGAATTTCAGGGTCTGATAGAACGTCAACCGTCTCAAAGGGAACTCCCAAGGTATTGAGAATCTGCACAACGTTGTTAGAGAAACCACATTGGGGCATTAACTTGTTTCCCTTCATGAAAACTAAAATCTTGTTTTCTTGTAGCAAGCTATCAATTTTGTCTTTGAGTTCTGGTGTCATGGTATTTATGTTTCCTATGTTGGATTCAACAGTGAGGAGTGAGAAGTGAGGAGTCAAAATTCATAACTTCTAACTTCTAACTCTTATTTACGAAGCTGCTGTTGCTTGCCAAGCTTCGGGAGTGTATGTTTTCACCGCCAAGGCATGAATCGCTTCAGTTGACATAGCTTGACCCAACGCACCATAAACTAACTGGTGCTGTTGCACTAGTCCTTTACCTGCAAAGTGCGATGAAACTACTGTCACTTGATAGTGGTCGCCGCCACCAGTCAAGTCTTGCACCTGAACCTGTGCGTCTGGCAGTCCCGCCTTGATCATTTCCTCAACCTGTTGCGGACTAATCATCGCAATTCCTGAAAAAACTTACTTTTCTATTATTAACAGATATAGAGCAAATGCCTGTGCCAACTTCAGGCTTTGGCAAGGCTGTAGATACACGCGCTTCTGAGGTGTATTTATTGAGAACGCTCAGGTTTTGGCTGCGGCGGATAGCTCTATCCTAGCACTGGGGCGTTCCCAAGCAGCTGGTTAGGGAAATGTGGGTAGGGAAAAACAGGCAACAAAAATTTAATTTATTTTTTTGGGGATGAAGAGGATGAATTACCACCTTCTCTGGGATAGGGAGAATCAACAAAACCCAACTCAAACAACTGTTTATAGGCTTTCTTGCCTAAATCCCGTGTCGGGTTTTGACTCTTAATTATTTGAACTAACAACGGTACAGCTAATTCTGGCTGATTTTGTGCCCGATGTACCAATGCTAGCTGAAAGGTGGCTTCATCTCGCTTTTGGGCTGTTAATAGAGCTTTTTGACGCTGAGAATCAGAAACTCTGTTGTCAATTCCCGAAAAGCTAGAATTTAACTCTTGATAAAAATTAGATAGCTGATTATAAACTTGACGCGCTTCTTGCAGTTTCTTGGCAGCTAAGGGGTAGTTTTGAGCAGAAACGGCTTGTTCTGCATCTTTTACTAAGCGATCGCCGCCTTCAATGCTCAAAAGGCTGCTATTTTGGGTTATGGGGCGAAGATTATTGGGATCGTTGGGGTCAATCGGTTGTGGTTGGCTGGTAGTGCCTGGTAACTGTGGTACCTGAGCATTCACAGGTGATAGCAGGCTGAGGACTGCTATAACTGATAAAACAGTACGGTGCATCAAGGTAACAGCGACGGCAGTGTTCATGGGATCAATTAGTGCGACAACTATACAAGAGAGTTATGGAAACTTCGGGTATCTTAACTCTGTTTTGGTCTTGGACAAAGCAAAGTTACATCCTAAGTATCTCTGATTTAGACTAAAAATCAGTTTAATAGAGTTCCCATTACCCCTGTATACCAACTAACTTATATCGCTGTGATGAGTGATACCTACGGGAGAGTGCGTCACCATTTGCTTAACTAGTAGCTTTCCTCCCCAATAATTATCTCAGGTTAACTGGGATATTTGGCAGGAGAATTTTCCCAAAGCACTGCTTGAAGTATTTGCGTAGGCATCGCACAAAACTAGTTCAGAATAGCCATGTCTTCAGTCGGCACGTCCCAACTTTTATTTAACTGTCTGACCAAATAGTGAAAATCTTTATCATCAAGCAATTCAGTAGTTTGCAGATAATTAATTTAGCTATTGGCTCAAAAAAATGCCAATTTGGCTAAATATATCATTAATAGAGGGTAATTTATATATATACATCCTCAAAGGTTGCAAAATACCACTAATCTTTTGTGACTTGCTCAGGATGAATATAGCAGTTAGCAATTAGTGTCAAATATTGAAAAGGTTCAGTAAGGTGCAGTTTCTGAATTATGCACGGTCAATGATTATGAGGTTTGACTGTATCAAGAATTAGTAATTTCTGCAAATGCGTGATTAGTAACTTTTGTTTCTTGATGGCTCAATTGTTGCAGTGCCTTTGCTAAATCAGTTGTGATGTTTTTTGCCTCTTGTTTTATACAGCCATTCATGTAATCCGCGACTCTGATTGGGCAGCCAATGTCAATACTCACATCTGTACCCCAATTGGGATAAGGTTGGCTGTAATTAATGCCTATGGGTATAATTTTCACTCCCAACCCGGAATGACTAGATTCAGCACTCAAAGCAAGACGAGCAATTCCTGGCTTCAACTGGTGAACTTGGGCATCACGAAAAATGTTACCTTCTGGAAAGATTACCAGAGTTTTTTGCTGCTGAAGTAGCTCTACTCCATGTCGCAGCGTGCGGATTGACGGATGCTTAGAATTTACAGGAAATCCCCCTAAACGTCGAACAAACCAGCCTTGCAAACCTTGGCATTCGTCAATAGTCACCATAAATCGCAAGTCTTGCTTTCTTAGACAAGCAGTAGCGTAGGGTACAAGCAAGGCATCCCAACGCGCCCGATGTGTAGGCGCAAGGATCACAGGCCCAGTTGTGGGGATATTTTTTTGTCCGGTTATTCTAATTTGTCCAAAGAATAATGGTAATAGGCAGTGACGCCCTAATAAATATGCCAGGGGACTTAACCAATGAGAAACCCTTGAGGTAGTGCTATCTACCTGAGGATTTGCTGGGGTGTGCTGGCAGGTATCGGATGAAGAGTAAAATTCCATCATGACGGATGCAGCTGATTGACGGGTAAAAATTTAACGAAAAGCCTGATTAGTTACACCGTAGATTCTCTTGTGTGACTTGTGTCGTAGTAGATGGACAGTTTTACCTCTGTCCGTTAGCTTACTCTACGCCGCCTAGTAGCAAACCAAGTCTGTAATTGCTGACGACAAGCTGACTCTAGTATGCCTCCGATTACCTGTAAGCGGTGATTGGAAGCAGCGCTGTCGGGTATGTTAATAACTGTACGAATTGCGCCAGTTTTTGTATCGTCTACTCCATATACCAGTAGTCCTAGTCGTGATTGGACGATCGCACCTGCACACATCGGGCAAGGTTCGAGAGTTACATAGAGTGTGCATTCATTAAGATGCCAATTTTGTAAAGTTGTTGCTGCTGTCTTGATAGCGAGAATTTCTGCATGAGCAGTAGGGTCTTTGTCACGCTCTTTTCTGTTTTCTCCTTGTGCTAGCAATTTGCCTGTTGAATCAATGATAACAGCACCTACAGGGACTTCACCTGCATCTCCTGCTGTTTTTGCTAATTCTAGGGCATAACTCATCCATTGTTGATGTATAAGATATTCTGTGTATTTAGTTAGCATATTCTTATCAATATAAAAATTTTAAAATTATGTTCGCTTTTGAACGAGCGAGATAGCGAAATGGGCGGTTAGAAATTGCGTCTACACAAACAAAACCCACCTCCGTGGGTTAAAAAGCATTAATTCCCACGTTAGTCCGCGGAGGTGGTCTACCCTGTGGGTTCGCCAATGGGGTACGTTTGTGGCTAATTTGATTTCTAAATAGCGGCTTGGGCTAAAAGGGGATCGAGTTGACTTTGTGTGTCTAGCTGATATAGGTCATCGCAGCCGCCAATATGCTGGTTATTGATAAAAATTTGTGGTACTGTACGGCGACCGTTGGCGCGTTCTGCCATTTTCGCTCTGGCTGCTGCGTCGCCGTCGATTTTGTATTCAGTGAAATTTACACCTTTCCACCACAGTAGTATTTTGGCACGAATGCAGTAAGGACAAGTTTGCCAGGTGTAAAGTTCGACGTTGGCTTTAACTCGCTCTGGATGGCGATTTAAAAGGGGATTAAGAAAGTCCAGCATATTTTTTTAAGCAAAGTTTTAACTATGTCTCTAGCCTAGAACATTGCTTACCGCATCGGCGCTGGAACCCACTTTTGGAAACCCTCTAAATGATTCCAGTATGACAAATATCCAGTCAATGCCCAAATTAGAGCGGCTACTATCAGCACTGCTACGCCAATTAGCCGCCAAGTTCGGTTAGTTTTCCAATAAAGAGTTGGCGCTGCAAAAATACCGCCTAATCCAGTTAAAATAAAGCCGATTCCCGATAAAAGCGGTTGCTTTGTCAAATTCAAGTTGATGATACGGATACCGACTACGATCGCAACTGCACCAGCAAAGAAACCGTAAATTGCTATTGTCAATAAATCCCAACCTTGAGCAAGAGAAACCGCAGCCGCCACAAACAAGATTCCAAATAACACACTTGTCTCACCGAAGGCAATGTTAAAGCTACCCATCACTGGCCAAGTAAAGCTCATGTGTAAACCAGTTGTGAGTGCGATCGCACCCGTAATTCCAAACCCCGGAATCCACTGTCTTTGATTAGAACTATCTATACCACGATACACATAGTCAGCGAGTAGAAATAACCCAGCTACCATGTTGATTAACATGAGGGTGATGTAGTCGATAAACACGATTTACCTCTGAATTTGACAAGTTATTACTCTGGGCCTCGTTCTTTAGTTTTTGGTGAATCTACCAGCTTTTTTCTTTATTATTTTATACCTAAAGATAGATACTGAAGAAAAGCAATATTCTAGATATACACTGTTAATTATTTGTGCCAATTTTTAACTTAGTTACTTGTGAACAGGTTTTATACTGGAGTAATTATGAGTAAAAAATCAGAATGTGTTAACTGGCACTTTTATAACGAGTTAGCAGTAAAACTTAACTTTCTTCCACGTGTATCCGCCCTTTGGTAGACTTGAAAACTGAAATAGGCAGATGAAACGACGCAAATTCAAGCAGCTGAGAGGGCAAACTCTGTGGAAAATTCACTTGGGTTAGAGATTATTGAAGTAGTTGAGCAAGCCGCGATCGCATCCGCAAAGTGGATGGGTAAAGGCGAAAAAAACATCGCTGACCAGGTAGCTGTGGAAGCTATGCGGGAGCGGATGAATAAAATCTATATGCGCGGTCGCATTGTGATTGGGGAAGGTGAACGCGACGACGCGCCGATGCTATACATCGGGGAAGAAGTTGGTATCTGTACCCAACCAAATGCTAGTAGTTTATGTAACCCTGATGAATTAATCGAAATTGATATCGCTGTTGACCCCTGTGAAGGTACGAACTTGGTAGCTTATGGACAACCTGGTTCGATGGCTGTATTGGCAATTTCTGAAAAGGGTGGATTATTTGCTGCTCCTGACTTTTACATGAAGAAGTTAGCAGCACCTCCCGCAGCTAAGGGCAAAGTAGACATCAACAAGTCAGCAACAGAAAACCTCAAGATTCTCGCTGAGTGTCTAGATCGCTCGATTGAAGAACTTGTGATCGTGGTCATGAAGCGCGAACGCCACAACGATTTAATTAAAGAAATCCGTGAGGCTGGAGCGAGAGTCGCCCTAATTTCAGACGGAGATGTGGGTGCAGCCATCAGCTGTGGTTTTGCTGGAACTAACATCCACGCGCTGATGGGTATCGGTGCGGCTCCTGAAGGTGTAATCTCGGCAGCAGCAATGCGTGCTTTGGGTGGACACTTCCAAGGTCAACTGATTTACGATCCCGCAGTCGTAAAAACAGGTCTGATTGGAGAAAGCAGAGAAGCCAATATTGATCGCTTAAAGTCTATGAATATCAATGACCCCGATAAGGTCTATGATGCTCATGAATTGGCATCTGGTAAAACTGTTCTGTTCGCTGCTTGTGGTATTACCAGTGGTAATCTCATGGAAGGTGTACGTTTCTTTAGCGGCGGAGCTAGAACTCAAAGCTTAGTAATTTCTAACCAATCAAAAACTGCTCGATTTGTTGATACAATTCACATGCTAGGTGAACCCAAGACTCTCCAACTGAACTAATTTTTAGGGAATGGGGAATGGTAAAAGTAGGGGTAAAGCATTTGGAAATAAATATTTCGATAAAACGGAAAAATATTCATTCAAATGCTTCATCCTTACACTAGTTAGTAGTTAGTATTTAGTGATTAGTTATTATTTATTGGTTGGAAAAAGTATCAACCAATAAATAATAATTCCCCATTCCCTATTCTCACTCAATGCCCGATTGCCAACTACCAATTAGTAACTACGATTTAGCAAATGAATATAGCAGTGGTGGGGTTAAGCCATAAAACAGCCCCAGTAGAAGTCCGGGAAAAACTGAGCATTCCAGAACCACAAATTGAAAGTGCGATCGCTCAACTGGCCAGCTATCCCCATATTGACGAAGTTGCAATTCTCAGCACTTGTAACCGCCTCGAAATTTACATTGTTACCAGTGAAGCAGACCAAGGTATCCGAGAAATAACGCAGTTTCTTGCGGAATACAGTAAATTACCCGTGCTTTCTCTGCGACAGCATTTGTTTATGTTGCTACATGATGATGCAGTGATGCACGTTATGCGGGTAGCAGGTGGTTTAGATAGTCTGGTACTCGGAGAAGGTCAAATTCTGGCTCAGGTGAAGACTACTCACAAACTGGGACAGCAATATAGTGGTATAAAAACCATTTTGAATCGATTATTTAAACAAGCGCTGACAGCTGGTAAGCGGGTTCGCACTGAAACTAGTATTGGTACTGGTGCTGTCTCTATCAGTTCGGCTGCTGTGGAATTAGCACAGATAAAAGTGGCCAATTTGGCAGCTTGCCGAGTGGTAATTCTGGGTGCTGGTAAAATGTCGCGGCTGCTGGTGCAACACCTAATTTCTAAAGGTGCTGTGGAAATTAGTATTGTAAATCGCTCTCGCGATCGCGCCCAAGAATTAGCAAAGCAATTCCCTCAGCAACCGATCAATATTCATCCGCTATCGGAAATGATGACTGTAATTGCCGATAGCGATTTGGTGTTTACAAGTACTTCGGCAACAGAGCCAATACTTGACCGTGCCAAATTAGAAATGGTTTTAGAAGTTCAGCGCTCTCTAATGTTATTTGATATTTCTGTGCCGCGTAATGTTCATGCGGATGTAAATGAATTGGAAAACGTGCAGGCGTTTA
The DNA here is from genome assembly GCF_036917235.1 of Nostoc sp. Lineage (GTDB taxonomy): Bacteria > Cyanobacteriota > Cyanobacteriia > Cyanobacteriales > Nostocaceae > Nostoc. The sequence continues at coordinate 141,225 of NZ_JBALDU010000094.1, read as the reverse complement.
ATGTGGATGATTTAAAGGCTGTAGTAGCGCAAAACTACGAAAGCCGCCGTAAGATTGCACAGGAAGCCGAGCGACTTTTAGAAGAAGAAGTGGAAGCCTTTGATATTTGGTGGCGCAGTCTGGAAACTGTAACTACTATTAGCTGTCTGCGAAATAAAGTCGAAACCATCCGCGAACAAGAGTTAGAAAAAGCTTTGTCGAGATTGGGTTCAGAATTCGCTGAAAAACATCAAGAGGTGATTGAGGCATTAACGCGGGGAATTGTCAATAAAATTTTACATGACCCGATGGTACAGTTGCGATCGCAGCAAGATGTGGAAGCCAGACGGCGCTGTATGCAAACTCTGCAAATGCTGTTCAACCTCGATGCAGAGGAACAGTTTAGTTAAATTAAACAACAAGTAAAATCCCCGACTTCTTAAAGAAGTCGGCGATCTGAGCTTTAAATTAGATATACTTCTAATTAGATAGATGTCTAATTAGAAGTTAGTTATGCAACCAGAGCAATTTAATATCTTACTCCGCTTTTTCAAGGCATTAGCGGATGATAGCCGATTGAAGATAGTAGGTATTTTGGCGAATCAGGAGTGCAGCGTCGAAGAATTAGCGGTACTACTGCAACTTAAGGAACCGACGGTATCCCATCATTTAGCAAAACTTAAAGAGCTAAATTTGGTGACAATGCGTCCCGAAGGTAATAGCCGTCTATATCAATTGGATAGCGAGGCTTTGCAAAGCATTAGTAAGGAAATTTTCACACCTGAGAAAATAGCATCCTTGATTGAGGATGTGGATACTGAAGCTTGGGAAAGCAAAGTGTTGAAAAACTATTTCGAGGACAATCGCCTCAAAGAAATTCCTGCTAGTCGGAAAAAGCGTCTAGTTATTCTTAAGTGGTTAGCAAACCAGTTTGATGTAGGAGTCAACTACCCTGAACGCCTAGTAAATGACATTCTCAAACGCTACCATCTTGACTGCGCCACCCTGCGCCGAGAGTTGATTGCTTGCCAATTAATGCAGCGAGAAAATGGGGTTTATTGGCGTACAACATAGATATGAAAGATGAATAAACCGCACAATCATAGGTTGTATTTTTATGCAGTTAGAAACACAAAAATTTTATTACACACCTGAAGAGTATTTAGAAATTGAAGAAAAAGCAGAGTATAAAAGCGAATACCGTGATGGAGAAATTGTACCAATGACGGGTGGCACTACAAATCATAATAAAATTGCAGGCAACTTTTATGCCTATTTGAAGTTTGGTTTGAGAGGAAAGAATTATGATGTTTATATTGGTGATGTGCGTTTGTGGATACCTCGTTATCGGCAGCATACGTATCTCGATGTAATTGTTCCCTTTGACTTAGGACAAGTAACAGTATCCATTTACTTTTATTTGTTCTAAGTCAAATCACTAAATACATGACATAAACAGAAAGCTAATCGCACTTTATTTTCCCAAATAAGCTTCTAGAACTTTGGGATTAGTTTGAATTTCTGCGGGTGTACCGTCAGCCAAATTCTGCCCTTCAGCAAGTACCCAAACACGATCGCACAAAGACATAACCACATCCATATTGTGTTCAATAATTAAAAAGGTCATCCCGTCTTGGCGGTTCCAAGTGATAATGCGATCGCAAATATCATCAATCAGTTTCGGATTCACCCCAGCTGCTGGTTCATCCAACAAAATTAACTTGGGATTAGTCATCAGCGCTCGTCCCATTTCTAGCAGCTTGCGTTGTCCACCAGACAAGCAACCAGCATAATCGTGTGCTTTTTTTGCCAAGCCCACTGATTCCAATAAATACATTGCTCGCTCTTGCAATTGCTTTTCTTCCTTAGCAACGATGTGCGGTTGCAACTGTACTTGCCAAAAATTTTCACCCGTTTGTTTTTGCGCCGCCAGCAGCATATTTTCTAACACCGATAACCGCGAGAGAGTCCGTGCAACCTGAAAGGTGCGGATCACACCCTGCTGGGCGATTTGATATGGTTGCAAATTGTGAATCGGTTCGCCGTCAAAAATCACTCGTCCCTTATCGGGGCGAATGAAGTTTGAGAGTAAGTTAAATAAAGTAGTTTTACCAGCACCATTGGGGCCAATCAAGCCCGTAATACTGCCTTTAGCAACTTCGATTCTTGCCTCATTAACTGCTTTGACTCCACCAAAGCTTTTAGAAAGTCCAGTGGCTGCCAAAAGGGGAAGTGGGGATGAATAGTTATTTACCAAGGGTGAGTTCCTCTTTTTTCCCTAAGATACCTTGAGGACGCCAAATCATCAGTACCATCAAAATTAATCCGATTACCATGATGCGAAATGCGCCCAAACGTGCTTCATCAAGGGAAACGATTCTGGGCAAGACTTCCCGCGTCAGCGCATCGTAAGCAAAGAAAATTACCGCACCTACGATTGTGCCGACATTATTCCCAGAACCGCCTAAAATCACCATAATCCAAGTGTCAAAAGTGATCTGCGGTTGAAAATTATCGGGGTAAATGGCGCTGAGTTGCCAAGCGAAGAAAGCACCAGCGATACCCGCGATCGCACCTCCAAGCATGAGAGATTGTAGTTTATACCAAAAGACATTTTTTCCCAGCGCTTTGGGAATTTCTTCATCTTCGCGGATGGCTTTGAGAATTCTACCCCAAGGCGATCGCACCAAAATTTCTAAGCGCCAGTATACAAATGCTAAAACCAGCAGCAACACCAGCATTAAACCCGCTTTTGGGTTGTAATTATACAGTCCGATTACCCCAGAAATATAAATCGCTGCCGCTAAAACTGCTAAGACAATTCCCACACCCAAGCGGGATATAAATTCTTGCTTGCTAGTCGTCCTTTTGCCCAAATCAGTAGTCCGAGATATTTGAGTGGTACGAATCCATCGCCACAAAGTAAAGAAAGTTACAGCAGCTAGCAGGGTTAAAAGCCCAATCATTACTAATCTGACAAACAAACTTGGCTCTGTAGATAGGGGTATGGGATAACTTTGGACACCAAACGCCCCAGAAATCCAAGTATCACCCACAGGTAATTCCTGATTGTTTACCACCAAACGAATTAATTCGCCTGTACCAATGGTGACAATTCCTAGATAATCTTCCCGTAAGCGTAGAGTTACAAAACCAATTATCAAACCCAACAAGGCAGCGACAATTGCCCCAGCCAGTGCCGATATCAGTAGGGGAACACCCTTTAGACTTAACAATACCGTTGTATATGCTCCCAGAGTCATGAAAGCAATATGACCAAAGTTAATTAATCCCGTAAAGCCCCACTGTAAATTGAGTCCTAGTGCGAATAGAGCAAAAAGTGCTGTAGAAATTGCCAAGAAAATTAGATAGTCAACCATATCAAATTATTTGGGCATTGGTCATTGGTCATTGGTCATTGGTCATTGGTCATTAATATATCCTCCCCTGCCTCCCCTGCCTCCCCTGCCCCTCTGCCCCCCTCACCGGGCGAATAAATTTTAGCGTAGCTTGAGCGTAGCTAATTTTATGGGAATACTATTTATTGTTGGTATTTGTTGGTAGGGAATAATTGACGTATGAATTTGTTGCGACTTAGAATGCATCACTTAATCGAGCAATTAGGCGATGACGATTTGCAAGACATTTGGAACGTTCTCGAAGCTCTACATTATGACTTTTATATGCTCAAAGCGATACAAAAAGTCAAGCGATCGCAGCACCCGTGGGATATTTTAACCCATGAAGAAGCGGTAAGACTGTTGATGTTTTTCTGATTCAGCAGCGCTTTTGAGCTAGTGCCAGTGGCCCCTCAAGTTTTGGTGAAGGTAACGCCCAGTGAGTCTGGAAATGCGCTATGCCAGGTCTTTTTTGCTAGACCTGAAGAATTTAGAACCTGCCGCCTACGAGCGGGTGCATGATTTTGTCTTTATTGAGTTAGCCCAAAAGTGGCAATTGAGCGATTTAAAAGAACTGCGACAGCTTGATAGTGAAGGCATTTTTCACCGCTTCACCCTAGATAATTATCTAATTGGTATAGAAATTAGGGGTGAAATTGTGAAATTTCTGCGTGTCATCCCTATGCCAGATGTTTAAAGGAGGAGTTAAGGGAACACTGAAAACTGTAAACTGTATAAGGCTAGGCAGGGATCGCTATAACCTTACATTAAACTGGTTTTTGAAAAACACTTTATTTGAGATTTCCCTATGGATGCTAGGGCACTTTGGCAACGATACCAAAACTGGTTATATTTCCACGAGGGATTGGGGCTGTACTTAGACGTGAGTCGGATACGGTTCGATGATGCCTTTGTGGAATCGTTGCAGCCGAAGTTTGACAAGGCGTTTGCGGATATGGCTGAACTAGAGAAGGGTGCGATCGCAAATCCCGACGAGAACCGCATGGTTGGACACTACTGGTTGCGAAATCCTGATTTAGCACCAGCTCCAGAACTTACACAAGAAATAGTTCAAACTCTAGAACAAATCGAAGCTTTTGCAGAAAAAGTCCAAACAGGTGCTATCCATCCTCCCAGAGCAAGCCGATTCACGGATATTATCTCCATCGGCATTGGTGGTTCCGCTCTTGGTCCCCAATTCGTCGCGGAAGCTCTCGCTCCTGATTTCCCGCCCCTGAAAATTCACTTTATCGATAACAACGATCCCGCAGGTATCGATCGCGTTATCAATCATCTCCGAAATAGCCTCTCCAGCACTTTGGTTTTGGTAATCTCCAAATCTGGGGGAACGCCGGAACCTCGCAACGGCATGATTGAAGTTAAAAAAGCTTACGCCGGACACAATTTGGAGTTTGCCCAATATGCGGTAGCAATTACCAGCGTTGATAGCAACCTCGATAAGCTGGCCAAAGATGAAGGCTGGCTGGCGAGATTTCCGATGTATGACTGGGTAGGCGGACGCACCTCAGAAATGTCTGCTGTGGGGCTAGTACCAGCGGCATTACAAGGCATTGATGTTCGCGCTATCCTAGATGGCGCCAAAGAGATGGATGACGCTACCCGCATCCCAAATGTGAAAAATAACCCAGCAGCCTTGCTTGCTTTGTCTTGGTACTTTGCAGGTAACGGAAAGGGCGAAAAAGATATGGTTGTTCTACCTTACAAGGACAGCTTATTTTTATTCAGTCGCTATTTGCAACAGCTGGTGATGGAATCCTTGGGCAAGGAGAAAGACTTAGACGGCAACGTTGTCCATCAAGGTATCGCCGTTTACGGTAACAAAGGCTCAACAGATCAACACGCTTATGTCCAGCAGTTACGCGAGGGTGTAGCGAATTTCTTTGCTACCTTCATCGAAGTGTTGGAAGATCGTCAAGGCCCATCCACTGAAATAGATCCAGGAGTTACATCAGGCGATTATCTTTCCGGTTTTCTCCAAGGAACCCGACAAGCGCTTTATGAAAATCATCGCGATTCAATTACAGTCACGATTCCCCAAGTTAATCCCCGAATTGTAGGGGCATTAATTGCTTTGTACGAACGTGCTGTTGGTTTATATGCTAGTTTGGTCAACGTCAACGCCTACCATCAACCAGGAGTAGAAGCTGGCAAAAAAGCTGCCGCCTCCATTCTCGATTTACAAACACGAGTAGTAGCAGTGCTACAAAAAGAAAAAACTCCCCTTACTCTTGACGAACTCGCAAAGAAGGCAGGCGCATCAGACCAAGTTGAGGCAATTTACAAGATTTTGCGTCACATCCATGCCAATCAGCGGGGTGTAGTTTTACAAGGCGATCTTCAGAAACCCGGTAGTTTGACCGTTTCTGCTAGCTGATAGCTCTAATCTAAATCTCAGATTTTGTCCAGAATTGTTGTCTCAACAATTTTTTATTGTGAAGCATCCTAAATAGAAGATATATCTTCTGTCTAGGATGCTTCACTGTATAATTCGTAATACTTCTCTACGAGAGGCTGCGCCAACGGCTACGCTCAGTACAAGTTCGTAATTCGTAATTAAGTTTTATCACTCAATACTGTTTCGTCTAAGTATTGCTTTTTTCCCTTCCTTTGCCTAATTACGAATTATTTTAATTATGAATTGCCATCAGGCGTTGATTAAAGTAACTCTTAGGTAAAAAACAGCGATCGGGTAAAAAAGGATTGTTAAGATTTTGACATAAGAAAGTACTGGGTTTATCCCGATGACAAAATGGTGGCACAATTCCCCAGTGTTCTGCTAGCCAAATCCAGTATCCTATTTCAATTCTGCCGTAGCTTGAGACCGTGAGAATCTCTCCAACGCTATTGTTAATAGATACTAAATCTGATGATGATTTGATGTCAATTAATAGCCAAGCTAACTCATCTACAGAAAAGTAATAGCCGTTTTCGGCAGCGATATCAACAAACTGCTGTGGATCTTTAGCTATTAGCAATTCTTCTTTGAGAGATGGCGTTTTTTGTGCAAAATCAAAAAGATCCCAAATCTGTCTTCTCGTAACTAGAAACCAAGCGAGTTCTTCTGCGGTCAAATTGTAACCATTTTCTCTTGCTAACTTGAGAAATGGCTCAAGGCTATCAGTTTCTGCTAGTTGACTTTTTAACTGGAAAGTTTGCTCTACTAATGACAAGAAATCAATAATTTTTTGCCATGTAACTTTGTCAAATTTTTTGTTAGCTTTTATTTTTTCTTTCCAATAGATGTATTTATCTTCTTTAAGAAAGAAATTCCAAATTTGATAATACATGGGTCATTTTGCCTAAGCTTTAAACTTGGTAGATTGTTTGTGATTAATTAACATCAGTGTAGTAAGTATAATGTGTTTCTTCGACAGTACTAAACTCTTATATCATGTAAATGAAGTTACACAGTGGCTAAGTATAAATTTTCTGTAAAGTTTGTCACTATGAATAATATATACTGAGGAAAGATGAAAGATTGCGATAGTTGCAGTGGACTACGATTAGGCTCATTATTGATTCTCATAAAATAAAATTAAGTCAATAGATAGTATTAATTATTCATGAATGAATCAACTGCACAAAACCTGCACTTCAGTTATTTTTAAACGAACCGCCTTTCCTTCGGAACGCTACGCGAACGCGCAGCGTCTCGGAGAGAAGACGCAGAGAACGCAGAGAAAAGAAAAGATATAGATTGTACTATCTTTAGTTAATAAGTAAATTGCGAAGAAAGTAAAAGCGATAACTATGGCTGACTACGCCTACGTACTTCAGTTATTTTTAAACGAACCGCAAAGAGCACGAAGGGAAGAAAAGAGATATATTTTGCTACATTTAGTTAATAGGTAAATCGCGGAGAAAGTAAAAGCGATCGCTCTTCCAATCACTACCCTTAATTCGCCCCAAATAGCCTGTTAATGGTGAAGAAAGTTCAATCAGAATTTCGTGCATTTCTGGTGTTTTTATTGGCTGTGGTGGATTTGAGCCAAAATACGCACCATGTAGAGATTCAACACCAGCAGATTCTATACCTGAGTTTTCTAAATAGTTTTTGACAAGCTGAACAATGTGCGATCGCAATTTAATGTCTCTCTCAGCTTTATCAATATATTCATTAATTCTATAGTCAATTTGCCCAGGTTCTAGATATTGCTGTAATTCGACTAAATTAATAGCACCTGGATATTTGGCTTTGAATTCAACTAACTTTTGTAAAGTCATAGCATTAATAATACTTACTTTCCATTTTTGCGCGGCTTTTAGTATATCCGTAGATGGATTACCTGAACCAATTACTAATTTTGCCGAATCAAGAAATTGATCAGCACCTAAATGCATTCCGCCTAGCTTAATTAATTCCTCAACTGTACCGCTAGGAATAAGCCTACCCGCTTTACACTCGCAAACAATAGGGTAAGGTTTTGAACAAAATAAATCTAAGCCTCCAGCGCCACCTTTGTAGGCATTTTCAACTTTGAATCCTAAAAACTCTAAACTTTGACGTGCGATGTTTTCAAAATCTGTACCAGCTTGGTAGTTGCTTTTTTTCTCCTCTAGCTCAATACTGCGATCGCCTAATTTTGCAATATCATTTATCCAAGCTAAATTTGAGTCGGGTTGCGTAATTAGCTTGTCACTACTCCAACCCAAAAATGCTTTGATATCGTCGTCTAATTGTTTAGCTGCTGGTTGGCTAATGGTTAGGGATGCGATCGCACTCTGCAATTCTTCCAATTGAGGGTGTAGTGGTGGTTGTCGATTTTCTAGTTGATGCTTGCGTTGGGCGAAGGTGCGATCGTTTAATACGGGTCTGACTTCGGAAATAGTTAAAGGCTCTCCTAAGTAAACAAATTGGCTGTTTACTTTTATAGAGAGTGTAATTAGTTTGGACAACTGATAAACGCGCAAGTATAACAAAAAAATATTATGTCTTTGCGTTAATATTTCTTGTAATGCTTCTGTAGTCCAAATTGTTAGCGGTGATAAAGCAGACAATGATTCAGTATTATGTAGAGGTTCACACTTTTCACACCTTACCCAGGCTTTAACTGATATAGTTTCAGCACTTACTTGGGTAAGAGCAGTTTTAGCAGTAGCCAAGAAACTTGAGTGATAGTACTGCTCGACTGGCAGTATATTAATTGAAGCATTCGTTGGATAAAGGGCAAATTGACGCTCTGGAACAATATAATTTTTGCACATTGCGACAATCGCTCGTCCTTGAATTAATGCCTCAATATCTGGTGCAGGTAAGCAAATAGCAGTATTAATAACAGAATTATTCATTATTGCTGAAAAATCCAAACATTGCGGCTAAAAAACCAAGTCTACCTGTACGGGCTTGGTTTTTTTAGCCCGAAGTTTTTCGCTTAAGGGAAATTTATTACCAAAATATATACCTATTTTAAATATCTTCATCAATAGTATCTTCAGGAATTCGCCCAGATGGATCGCTGAGAATTTCACGGATGAGATTATTATCGAGTATTATTCGATTTTGTCTAGCAAAATCAACGATTTGTGCTTCAGTTAATTCATAATCATTTCGGGCTTTCATGATATAATCAATTGCTAAGAGTGGCTGAATCTCTTCAGATTTTAATAATACCCATTCTCCACCTAGATGTTTTGACAGAAGTTTATCCAAATACTGTTTTGCTTTACTACCACTGCTAACATTTTTAGAGCGAACTAAGCAACCACGAGTTAAATCAAATTTTTTGTATTCAATTAAGCGCTTCAATCCAGCTTGGAGAAACAGACCACTAACTCCTTCAAGAACAGCTATGCCAATTTTTACAATATTAGCGCTCTCCTCACCCACAATTTTAAAATTAATATATCCTTGGTCTACACTACGAGTTTTAACGTCTACAACTTCTATAATTTTGACATTTTCTAAAGTTTGTCCAATTAGGGTAGAAAAGCTAAATCTCAGAGCATTAGCGAGTTTATCGTTATTCTCAATGTCATCTTTTATCTTACTTTTAAGGGCTGCTATCTCCTTATTAAAAGCAGATTTTACTGGGTGCTTTAACAGTGGTGGTGTTATTATTTCAGTAGGAATACTCCAGTTTTCTGCACACCATTGTAAAACCTTCCTAACCATTGGTTTTTCCTTTCCAAGTTCTCTCAGTTTCTCTTCATCAAAAGGATAAACTGAATGAGGTGGTGTTACTTCATGTTGGTCATAAAAGTCTTTTAACCACTGGGAAACTAAGGCAATAATATCTTCAGATTTGAGATAAGTTAACTCAATACTTCTTTGAGCGATCCGATCTGTAACTGATTCTGCCTCTTTTAAGGCTCTTATTTGATCAGTCCAGGTTTGAGGAAACATCGCCGTTATAAAAACACCGCGTTTAATCTTATCATATAAATCCTTGGCTAAAATAGCAGTAACTTGTGATGCTGTAAATCCAGCATCATTACACATTAGAATACTTTCCAATTCGTCAAAACAAATGACTATTGGTTTGTAATCACTAATTAAGTCCAGAATTTGGCGAACTGTGCTGAAGGCTTGGGCTTCTCTATCCTGGGCGCTGGTGTTTGCTAGACCTAATGCATCGGCTCTTGACTGTGGTAATTCTTGACCAGCAAGCCAGTTTATAGCGTAACGCTCTTCAGATGGATTAGAGGAGAGTGTCCATAAAATTGCAGCGATAATGTCAGGGTTTTCAATGTCATGCTTAATTCCCAGTACTCTATCTGTCCAATGCTCAACTACCTTAGAATTTACTTTTAAGACTTCGGAAAAATGACGAACCATCTCATCAGGTGTAAAAGCTTTGTTGTAAGCTTCATTGAAAATAGCAGTTGCTAATTCCCTCCACTGGCTCATCCCCTGGCTACCGATGTGTTTGAGGCTATTTGCTAAATTTCGTAAAAATTCAGCTTTAATTCGATTTAAATCGTTAATCTCGCTCGTATAGACAAATAAAGCACTACCATCAGTCTGAAGTTGGCGGCGAATTCGACTGATAAGATGGCTTTTCCCTAGTCCTCTTTCAGCCTTGATGGTAATGCCTATGACGGATTGTTGTTTGGTGCGAACTCTCTCAATGGCATCAAAAACAGCATCTGAGGCATGGGCATTTAAGGAGGGAACATCAGGAAAACCTGTTACCCAAATATCTTGACTTCTAACTACTAAAGGTCTGTCGAATGGGTTGTGACTTTTGATGGCATTAATTAGGCCGTTGTCGTTAGACATGGATCTAGGGTGAGGTTAATTTTGGATGGTAGATGTTGGATTGCTCAGTATTTGTAAGCTGCACGACATCTAATTGGGGTTTAACTATGTGCAAGGAGTAACCTAAGAATAGGTTTATGAGTTTAAACGCTTTGCATAGCAGCGTAACCCGCTTACTGGGGTAGTTATGGAGTCTTCCAATTTGTCTGGATCGCTGTCTGATAAGCTACCACCTTGGAGTTGCAAAATGTCTTTCTCTTGCATTTCCAATAGCCACTCGTTGAAATCCTCACGACTTACACGATCGCCTATTTCTCTCCTGAGCCGATAAATTGGCACAAGATCATCTAGGTTATAGTTTTGGTTCAACTTGTCGTAGACTTCCAACGCCACAGATTTAAACTCCTCATAAGAAGCGATCGCACCTTTCCCATTAACTGGTACATCTGCACCACTTACCGCAACATCAATCTGACTAATCCACTTCACCAACGCGTTCGCCGCCCAAGTTCCGACAATCGTCCCTTCAAACTTAAACTCGCCACTTCTCAAACCCTTACCCAATACCTCTAAACCTTTGGGAGATGTTAGAGAATATCCCTTTTTGGAGATTGCGATCGCACCCTGCTTCTGTAATTCCTCGAATATGCCCTGATAATCTGCTACCTTCTGGCTTTTGGATACAATTCGCTTAGTCAGTTGACCCTTCTTAACTTCCTGCTGCGTTCCTCCCAAATCCCACAAAGCCAAAAGAAGACGAGTACTAGTATTTTTTGATGTTATATTGAGTATATTTTTTGAGAAAAAGCATCATAGTAACTGTATCTTTATATATTATTTATGCAGAAAAAATAACCGGGAAATTGCTGAAGATTTCGGCGTTTTAGCTAAATAGACTCATCAAAAATCAACAATATATTTCCTTGGGATGAATGCAGTTTCTCTCAAAGGCGGGATGGAATGCTTGAGAAAATCGCTAATGATGGTAGAGAAACGCTGTAGCTGCGCAGTTGTAAATTAAGTGGTATATGTTTTTTCAATTCCCAGCGAAATAACAGGAATTCCAACTTTGTTTTTGCAACAGCAAGGCTTTTAGCAAATACAGGTGAGAACGAAATCCAATGAACACAATATATAAAGAACGTAAAATAGTTTCGCGTCTATTTGCAGTGCTACTTTCGGCATTGCTAATGGTTCCCTTGCTGAGTAGCTGCGGAGGCGGTTCTCAAAAGGCTAATGTGCCACCACCAGTAGATGATACCGTTGGTAGAACAGTGAGCGATCGCAAGACTGCAAGCCAAACCGAAGCTAAGAAAGGATTGGGTACGGGGCAAAAAGTGGCACTTTTGGCGGGAGCCGCTGGACTTTATTATCTCTACAACCAGCATAAAAATGCTTCACAAGAAGGAGCACAAGGTAAATACTATCTATCCAAGAACGGACGTGTATATTACCGTGATGCTGAACATCGCGCTCACTGGGTAACAGCACCAGCAGAAGGAATTCGAGTACCGGAATCTGAAGCACAAAAGTATCGGGAATTCCAAGGCTATAACCGGAGTGCTACAGGTCGCGATCTCACTGGTATAACTTCATCCGCAGCTCCAGCACTCTAGATCGGCGAAGCGTGTGTAGAAAGCAGGTTTCCTGGAGGATAACGCCGATCGCGCCCGTCGGAAACACGAACTTAAATCAGGAGACAGATTATGGTAAATGAATTTTTCCGAAAGGCGAAAGACTTACTTTTGGGATCGAACAGCGAGGAAGCCGATCAAGATGCCGAATTCCGCGATCGCAATGTACGTCCAGCCAGCGAAGATCCATACGGCGATCCCGCAGATCCCGCATCTTACAGCAATGTTCGCCCAGCTAGTGAAGACCCCTACGGCGACCCCGCAGATATCTCGTCTTATAGCAATGTTCGCCCAGCTAGCGAAGACCCTTACGGCGACCCCGCAGACACAGGGGAGTTTGGTGATGTCCGTCCAGCCAGCGAAGACCCTTACGGCGACCCCGCAGATCAGGATTCTCGCCGCTAACGCCAAACCAATCTGGTGATATTGGTTTTTATAGGGTGATGAATTTTGGAATAACAAATAAGGCAGTAGGTTCAAATCCTACTGCCTTTTATTTTTGCTGCTATTTCTACGAATTACGAACTTGTACTGAGCGTAGCCGTTGGCGCAGCCTCTCGTAGAGAAGTATTACGAATTATTTCCTGCGATCGCTCAATATTTTGACGCACAGATATGACCTGAATTCTTTTTACTTATTTAAACTCTTCGAGTTGATCCACACGTAACCAAACATTTGGTGTTGGCACTTTCCCAAACTTAATCAGGGCGTAATCACCTTTGATATCGACAATTTCACCCTTGGTTTCAAACAAATAAGAAGGAAAGCGAGTATCACTGGCTTTAGCCTCCAGACTGTTTTCTAGTTTTTCGCGCACAGCGCGAACCATATCTCCTTTTTTGACTGCCATGAGTTCCTCTCTCAAATTTGTAACGTCTTTTACCTGCATTTTAAAAGAGTTTCGAGTTAGAACTCCTAACTCTTGTGAAGACGCGATTAATCGCGTCTCCTGACTCCCCGTAACGTTTGACACTCAGAGCAAAAATGACTAGATCGCCCAGCTAACCTGATCCGTTGAATTGATGTACCACAAACTCGACAGGGTTCTCCAGCGCGGTTATAAACCCAGGCTACACCACCATAATTGCCGTTAGTACCTTTAACATTTAAGAAATTACTAAATGTCGTACCACCAGCCTCAATACTGGTTTCTAACACTTGAATGATGGCGGTTCGCAAAAGTTCAATTTGCTTTAGCTGCAAATCTATACACAACGTTTCAGGTAAAATCCCACTCTTAAATAATGCTTCATCAGCATAGATGTTACCTAATCCCGCCACCACCGATTGATCCAGTAGCGCAGTTTTAATCGGACGGCGGCGGTTTTGGAGTTTGCTTGCTAGATATTCAACAGTGAATTCGGGTGAAAATGGATCTGCTGCCAGTTTTGCTAAACCAGTCATAATACTGTCTACAGCAACACCAGGCGGAACCCACCATATTTTACCGAAGGTTCGCTGGTCAACAAAACGTAATTCCTGCCGATCCTCAAAGAATAATCTAACCCGCGTGTGCTTGTGTAATGGTTCATCTCTATCCAGCCATAATAGTTGACCGGTCATTCGCAAATGAACCCCTAGCCAGCCGGAAGACGAGGAGAGTTCGGCGAGGAGATATTTACCGCGACGATGCCAAGTAGCGATCGCATTTTTTTCAATTCCATTAACAAACTCACCAACAGAAAACGGGTAGGCGATGGTGCGATCGAGCAACACATCTCCACCCGTGATTTCTTGATTGAGGGTCAATTGATTTAGACCCCTTCGGACTGTTTCAACTTCAGGCAGTTCAGGCATTAAAGCTGAGTTAAGCAGGCAATTGTGATTTATTTGAGGGTTCGAGGAAGAAGAGATGGGGTAGTAACTTACATAGCCGTAGATGGCTCGTATTACTACCCAAAAGAAACCGTAAATACCCGCAGGGCGGCTCTCTTAGATTAGGGTAGGCTAGGACAAAGAATGAATGAACTGAAATTTTCAGACTTCATACTTCAGACTTAACACTACCCTTCATCATCGCATCAAACAACCCCCTTGTAGCTTTGCTGCTATTTTTTCGGTGCTTTAGCCTTTGGTGCTTCAACCTCGACTAATTCATCCTGGGCAAAGTTGTTGGTATTGATACCAGAGTAATTGACCTTTTCAAAGCGGACAATTACAGGGTATTTGATGCCGCTTTGGTCGATGGAAGCCACAGTTCCTAGATCCTGAAACCAGTAGGATTCAGGGCGGAGAATACGTACTTTAGAACCACGTTGAACCATGATTATTTTCCCTTTTAGTTATCAATCGCCAATCTAGAGGGCTAATTGATTTCACTCTACAACCTCAAGGTCGCTGCAAGAGTCTTTGTTAAGTTATTTGTCTGAATTGGGTACTGGGCATGGGGCATTGGACATGGGGCACAAGAGGCAGAGAGGCAGAGGGGAAAGAACTTGTACAAGAACTCTCCCCTGCTCGCTCATCTTCCCAGCCACGTACTACATCCAAAATTGCAAAAGGTATTAGACCCCACTTGACAAGGTATACGTTATAGCGTACCTTCGTTCGCAAAAGGTTATTTGTGCAAAGCTTATGTTTTAGTTAAGACAAACACACTTCCCTCGTTACCTCTGCCGATCCGTAAGTCGTTATCTATATAAGTGATATCTAACCAGCCTTGCTGTTTGTCACTCTTGATGGCAAAATCAATTCCGGGAAATTTTCTACCTTCTTCAATTTGTTGGATAAAAGTTACCGGAGAATTGTATTCTATTAAACGTTGTAAGCCGATAATAGAACGCTCAAATTTTACTTGGACACGCCGACCTGAAACTGGCTCAAATTTAGCAGCAACGCTGACTAATCCTTCTAAAAAAGGTAAGCCATAAATCTCAGCTATGTTGTAAACACTGGTAGTCTCTACCCGGATACACTGATAGATTTGACCCAGTTTGCATAAAGGTAGACGATCTAAGTTTAAAAGAGCCTTGCTAGTGGTGTATAGTAATCGCCAATTGCCATCTAGCAAATTACTAGCTTCCACCGGACGGGGTGTAGGATTAAAGTCTTCTAAATTGGCGATCGCTGCTAAGATAGCCTGTTTCTGGGCTTCAGTCGCTAGTAAACCGCGATTTGTACCAGCGATCGCATCCATAAGAGCCGCTTTTCCCATCATCGACTGTCACCTCAAAAATCACTCACTTTCCATCAGCATAAACAAGATATTAATGACATATATGTAGAGGCATAAAAATTACTAAGAATCGCTTGACTTAAGCCTTATGCTTATTAAATAAAAAAATTTCTATCTGAATGCGGATTTATCAACTAAAGGGTTGAAAAGATAACTAAATTAATCCGTCTCAAGTGATAGACTCTAAATGTCAACTTACGTAAACCTTTTCTTGACCTGACTCGATATGTTGAACTCTCCATTACGTGAAGCGGCCCGTAACCAACGAGCCGATGTCATCCCCCTAAAGCCAGAGTCCTCTTTGTTGGACTGGTTACAAAATAACGGTCGCATCATTGCCCGTGACGTTCACGAACCGGATTTTCGAGATAACGAAGAAGGAATAGACTCCCTAATGGGTGTAGATGATGGAATTGGCTACGACCTCGATGATGATGACGATGATGATATAGGAATCGCTGAGAATTAGCCTTTTCAGGCTAGGGACTTGGTAGTATCCCTAGTTACTGGTATTCAATTTTATAAGTGTGGAGTGAAGGGAAACTTCTGTGGACGCTAAATTATCTCCTGAGCAAGGATTAAACATTTCTGGAATCGCTCTAGCCTCTTTATTAGCCGTAGGGTTAGGTACAACAGCTTTTTTCTTGGATTCGATGGCCAATCGGCTACCGTGGCAAAGTATGTCACTAACTCTGCCACTACTGTTGTGTGCGTTGGGTTCAGGTGTGGTGGGCTATTGGGTAATACCTTTACTTCAAGCACTTAAAACTGGACAAATAATTCGCGAAGATGGGCCACAAGCTCATCTAAAAAAGGCAGGCACTCCCACAATGGGCGGTATATTTTTTATACCTGCATCTGTGCTGATTGCCTGTATATTGTCTAACTTTTCTAAAGAGGTGCTTGCAGTTTCGGCTTTGACAATCAGCTATGGATTGATTGGCTGGCTTGATGATTGGCAAATTCTGCGCCGGAAATCAAATAAAGGTATATCTCCCCGCACAAAACTAGCTTTGCAGGTGAGTTTTGCGGCAGTGTTTTGTCTATGGCTGATGTTTAATCAACCTTCTAATATTACAAATATTGCTTTGCCTTGGGTGAGTTTCACACTACCCTTAGGATTCCTATTTTGGCCTTTAGCAGGTTTTGTGCTAGTTGCAGAAAGTAATGCGACTAATTTAACAGATGGTATTGATGGCTTGGCAGCAGGAACAGTAGCGATCGCACTTTTGGCATTAGGTGCTTTAGTCGCACCAACAGCACCAGGATTGATGGTTTTCTGTGCTGCTTTAAGTGGCGGGTGTTTAGGTTTCTTAGCCCATAATCGCAACCCAGCCCGTGTTTTCATGGGAGATACTGGTTCCCTGGCACTGGGAGGAGCTTTAGCTGCTGTAGCACTATTGACAAACACCTTAGTAGGTCTATTTATTCTCAGTGGTATCTTCTTTGTAGAAACCCTTTCGGTGATGGCACAGGTAAGTTATTACAAAGCCACGAAAGGCCCAGATGGCAAAGGCAAACGTCTCTTCAGAATGGCACCCTTACACCATCATTTGGAACTTACTGGCTGGTCAGAATTGCAAGTGGTTGGAGTGTTTTATATAATCGCAGCGATTTTGGCTACTATCTGTTTAGCGATCGCTCCATTCTAAATGTTTTAAAAACTGCTTGAATAAAAAAACAACTCCCGCATCTTCAGGGAGTTGTTTTTTTATAGGGTAAATTTATAAAGTCATGGAGTCAATCTAAAATCTAAAATCTAAAATTGTTTGACCGCTTGCGGTGTTCTGAATTCTTTATTCTTCAATTATAAGTATTTACATATTCCCTAACTCGATTCTTCCCTGTTCGCTTTGCCTCAAGCATCGCCTGATTTGCTCGATTCAGAAAATCCTTAACCGTAATCCCTGGTTCTGATACAGCTATACCAAAAGAAGCGGTGATGCTTTCGAGGATCTGATCGCCATCCTTCAATTGCATTTTTTCAATATCTAGCCTTAATTGTTCCACTCGCTTTCTGAGCGTTTCCAGTGTCATATTAGGCATCACAATCACAAATTCTTCACCACCCCATCTGCAAGCAATGTCAAAGGAGCGAATAGATTTTAACAGTAACTTTGCTAATCCCTGGAGAACAATGTTGGCAGTCACATGGCCATAGCGCGAGTTGTAAGACTTGAAGTTATCGATATCAAGAAAAATAATACTAAGAGGTTGTCCCGATCGTTCAGCTTCTGCTAGCCTTTGTTCCGTTATGCTTTGCATATAGCTTTGATTGAATAGTTGGGTCATCCCATCCCGCAAGCTCTCATTGGTTAGACGTTGTTTTATCGATAAATTATTCAGTGCAATACCTAATGTTCTAGCAATAATCTCAGAAGTTTGTTGAACTTCTGGACTGATTTCTTCAGGTGCATAGATGTGTAAAATCCCAACTACTTCGCCTTGTCCAAACAATGGAATGCACAAATGTGCGCCGCTAACTGGCTCTATTAAGTGACTGCAAATTAATCCTGAATTCGGAGACGATAAAAGGTTTAATTTTCCTCTCCGCAATGCCCAACAATCAGATAGTGAAAATATTTCTTTACTGATTTTTTCACCTCCCCAAATACTATTAATCTGAACATAATTCTTGGAATTAGAAATTATACAGACACAACCACTCATATTAGGAAATAGCTTGGAACAAGTTAAAGCGACTACTTGATACACTTCATCTTTAGACTCACAGGAATAAAGCATATCCGTCATATCTGAGAGATATATAAGTTCTCGTTTTTTTGCCTCTAATTCTAGTATTTTTTCTTCTAGCTGCCGATTTAGGTCAGTGAGCGATCGCTGTGCTTCTATAGATTCTGTAATATCTATACTGATCCCACCGATGCGGCAAGCGCCCGTTGCGTAATCGCTAAACGGAAACTTAAACGATAGCCAGTAGCACGGCTGATCGTTATCAGATAACTTTACCTCTTCAATTAGCTTCAAGGGACGTAGAGTCTTCAAAACGACTCGATCGTTCTCCATAATCCGCCGCCCCTCTTCTGGATATGGCAAGAATTCACTATCGGTTTTCCCCAACCATTCTTGTGAATCTACAGAAAATCTAGACTGTAGCTCCTGGTTGTAGTATAGAATTCTAGATTGCTCATCTTTGATATAGGCTGCAAAAGGGCCATGATCTAAAAATAGCTGTTGCATCTGCTGGCTGCGTTGAAGTTGGCGGCTATCTTCTTGAGATTTAGCGATCGCCTTTACAACTTGATAAGCGGTTGGCATTAGATAGAGTAAGGCAGACAAGGAAACAAACGCCATTACATCAAGTACGCCTAAGTGCAACAGCGACACTGCCGAATGTGGCTCAAAGATAGCCAAAAAATGATGAAATCCGCACAATAGCACGAATCCACCTGATAAGAAAAAGGCTAGCCAAAACTTAGAAGGTATAGTTGCCTTAGTTTTAGCAAAGAAAACCCCTATTATTATGGGGATACCAAAGTATGAAAATGCAGTGATGCCATGAGCAATTATGCAATTCCAGTAAATAGGCTCCATTACTGACCTGATATTAACATTTCATCCGCTTCACTATAATTCTGGGTAGCCTCAATATGTAAGGATAGAAAGGATGATTTCAGTGCCTCATGGCTTAGTTTTACAAAAGTTATCATGGTAACTTTTTGAACGGCTGCTCATGTCACCCCCTTAGCAACCTGACCTACCAAGTGAGTGAGTTCGGGTAAAATCAGTTTTTCCATCGCCAGTCGCACAGCATTACTGGAACCAGGAAGCGAGAAAATTAATTTATTTTGATAAACACCAGCAACAGCGCGAGAAGCGATCGCCCGCGAACCAATTTCTTGATAACTTAAAAAACGAAATAACTCACCAAATCCCGGCAAAGTTTTCTCCAGTAACTTCTCAATGGCATCGTAGGTAGTATCTCTTGGTGCAATACCTGTACCACCATTGAAAATTACAGCATCCAAATTTGCGCTTTTGCCCAGATTTTCTATCTGCCCTTGAATTTGTGTTGGTTCATCTTTGATAATCGTGTAGGCTCCGACAGCATGGTTACCACCAAGGAGTAACTGCTGAATTAGCTGGCCACTTTTGTCTGTTTCCAAAGTGCGCGTATCGCTGACAGTAACTACAGCACAAGTTACTATAACTTCAGGCGAGTCTGGGTGAGGTTGTGGCATTATATGTCACTCATGAACTTTTAATAATGGATAATTGGGCATGGTAAATGGCGCATTCATTGAACATGACAATTACCGATGCCCTACGCCCTAAGCCCTATGCCTCATTTTTACTCAGTCCCAGATCGTTTTCTTCAGCATACCGCTCCATGAAGCGCATAAAGCGCTCCCATTCTTGGACAGATTTCATTACATAAAGTGCTTCTAATTCTTCCGGTTTCCCGTTAATAAATTTAGCTTTAACTTCACGGGTAATTATCTCGCCTTCTTCGTCAATCAAGTACATCCCGGTAATATCTTCGGTGGTACCTTGATCTAAAATTTTCGGATTTGTAAAAATAAAGGTCGCTGTACCACTATCCCCAGTACGCGATCGCGTCAAGCGCACATCTGGAGTTACCTCTTCGTCAAGACCTCTAGAAAACTGGATTTTCGCCATGATGAATGAATTTAAACTTTTGTGATGGTTAATTTAATATTCTCTCATCAATTAGAACACCAAGGTCTAGAGGCTGCTGTTATTCAGCTTTTAGTGTATATACTTAAATCGCTTCTTTTTCAAGTAACAAAGTTACGGGGCCGTCGTTTTCAATGGTAACTTGCATTATTGCACCAAATTTACCTGTTTCTACCTGCAAATAGCTAGCTCTTAATTTGGTAACAAAACGATTATATAAATCTTCTGCTGATTGGGGAGCGGCTGAACGGTCAAAAGAAGGACGGCGACCTTTACGACAGTCACCATAAAGGGTAAACTGACTAACTACTAACAAATCGCCGCCAATTTCTTGTATAGATTTTTGCCAACGGTCGTCTCCTCCTTCGTCAGGAAACAACCGCAATTCTAAGCATTTACGCACCATCCAGTAAATTTCAGCTTCAGTGTCAGTATTAGCAATACCCACGAGCAAATTTAGCCCCCGCCCAATTTTGCCGACAATTTCACCATTAACAGTAACTTGAGATGATTTAACTCGCTGGATAACAACGCGCATTTTAATCTAAACGTTCATCAACGTTTCAATTTTAGAACAATGTCTACGATGGTCACTGAGCTTTGTCGTACCACTTCCCTACGAGACGCTACGCGAAAGTGGAAGCAAGCTAGCAAGAGCGTCTCGTAGAGAAGTGCGGGCTACGCCTACGCTATTCTCTCATTTTCATTGCTCAAAATCGATGGCGGAGCCATTAGAAATGCATTCCCAGGTTCCACCTGGGAACGAGTAGTAAACTCCTAACTTTTATTTGCCAAATCCTTTACCGCGAGAGGTTGAAGGTAGACAAATGCACTTTTCGAGTTGACTAATTAAAGCCTCACGATCCAAATTTTGGCCAATCAGCACTAGTTGGTTTTTCAATTGACCTTGCCATTCATCATCATCCAAGGTGAAGCGTTTACCGCAAAGGTGGAAAATATGACGCTTCGGACTTTCATCAAACCACATAATCCCTTTCGCTCGGAAGATATTTGAGGGTAGCTGGTTATCTAAGAAATACTGAAACTTCCTAATAGAAAAAGGCTTGTCACTTTGGAAAGAGATGGAAGTAAAACCATCATTTTCTAAATGGTCAGAATGATGGTGATGATCGTGATGGTCATGGTCATGGTCGTGATGATCGTGACCGCATGTTGAGTGGTCATGATCGTCATGATGATCGTGATGTTCATGATCGTGATGGTCATGTTCATCCACCACTGTGTCAAAATATTTATCCGACTCAAACAGACCAACACTCAGAATTAAAGGAAGTGGCACTTGCGATCGCGTAGCGCGGATAATTCTTGCTCCTTCCTTAACTTCGTTAATTTTTCCTTCTAACTGATTCAAAGTGGCTTCATCAACCAAATCAGTCTTGTTCAGGACAATTACATCACCATAAGCAATTTGGCTGTATGCCGCCTCAGAATTAAATAAATCTAGGCTATAATTCGCTGCGTCTACCACGGTAATAATCGAATCCAAGCGGGTTAAATCCCGTAATTCTGTACCCAAGAATGTTAAAGCTACTGGTAGCGGATCTGCCAATCCAGTTGTTTCTACTACTAGATAATCTAGATTTTCTTGGCGTTCTAAAACTTTGTAAACTGCATCTACTAAATCATTATTAATAGTGCAGCAAATACAACCATTATTTAGCTCCACCATGTTCTCACCAGTGGAAACAATTAGCTCGTTGTCGATGCCAATTTCGCCAAATTCATTCACGAGAACGGCGGTTTTTAAACCCTGTTGGTTGTTGAGGATATGATTGAGTAAAGTCGTCTTGCCACTACCGAGGAAACCCGTAATAATTGTTACTGGCATTCCTTGTTTGGGCGTATCCATTGCCGAAGATTCGGGTGTAACTGCTGATTGCATAGCGCTGTTATCAAATAGTCAAAAAATAGTAATGTAGCGCAGATAGTCCAGAAAACACTAGCATAGGGATGCTGGACTGTCATCCCAGCTGCTTTACCCTATTATTACGTATCTCTCTATTTCAGCATTACTCTGTTATGACCCTAACCCTTTACAATACCCTCACCCGTCGTCAAGAACCGTTTAAAACAGTCGAAACAGGCAAGGTTAAGATGTATTACTGCGGCGTGACGGTGTACGACTACTGCCATTTGGGTCATGCTAGAGCTTGCATCGTTTGGGACGTAGTACGCCGATACCTCCAGTTTATCGGTTATGAAGTGCGATATATCCAAAATTTTACTGATATTGATGACAAGATTCTCAATCGAGCCTGTGTTGAACATTCATCAATGGAAGCTGTAGCCGATCGCTTCATCAAAGCATATTTTGAGGATATGGCGCGATTGGGAATCAAAGAAGCCGATGAGTATCCCCGTGCTACTCACACGATGAATGGCATTCAGAGGTTAATTCATGAGTTGGAAAATAAGGGTTTTGCCTACCCTGCCGACGGCGATGTATATTATGCTGTGCGGCAGTTTGCTGAGTATGGCAAGCTTTCGGGACAGAAATTAGAAGATTTGCAAGCGGGGAAAAGCGATCGCGTCAACGTAGATGATGCAGAGTACCAGAGAAAGAAAGACCCCTTCGATTTTGCTCTATGGAAAGCAGCAAGATCAGGAGAGCCAGCTTGGGATTCACCTTGGGGTGCAGGTCGTCCAGGGTGGCATATAGAATGCTCGGCAATGGTGCGCGATCGCTTGGGTGATACCATAGATATTCATGCTGGTGGTGCCGACTTAATTTTTCCCCACCATGAAAACGAAATTGCCCAATCTGAGGCTGTGACAGGAAAACCCCTAGCCCGTTACTGGATGCATAACGGCATGGTGACAGTAGATGGTCAAAAAATGTCCAAATCTTTGGGCAACTTTACCACTATTCGAGACTTGCTGGATCGAGGAGTTGACCCGATGGCAGTGCGGTTGTTCGTGCTGACTGCCCAATATCGCACACCAATTGATTTTACCGATGAAGCGATCGCCGCAGCAACCAACGGTTGGCACACCATTAAAGAAGGTTTACTTTTCGGCTACCAATACGGCGAAAAACTAGGCTGGGATTTAGAAAATAGGGAAAATTACCCAATCCAAAATTCAGATATTGAACGTTTCCAGGAAACTGTGAATAACGACTTTAATTTTCCTGGTGGGTTAGCAGTGCTGTTTGAATTAGCCAAAGAACTGCGCCGTGAGGGAAATATTATTGTGCATCAAGGCAAAACTGAAACCTCGCCAGATGAGTTAAAGCGTCAATGGCAAACTCTTGTGACATTGGCTGGAGTTTTAGGTTTAGAAGCCCAGATAGAAGCCGAACCTGACAAGAATGATGGTTTAAGCGATGCGGAAATTGAAGCAAAAATTCAGCAAAGGCAAGAAGCGCGTATTGCCAAAAATTTTGCTGAAAGCGATCGCATTCGTGACGAACTCCAAGCAGAAGGTATTACGCTAATTGATAGCCGTGATGGCACGCGCTGGCATCGGAATTAAATTTTAAATTGTTATGTGGACTACTCTCAAAAAAGCGATCGCTAGTTTCGACATTCCCGCTGATTGGATTGGTATTAGAGCCGTAAAGGAGACTTCTACTACCCGTTTAGTCCGTGACGCCTTACCCCAGCTAAACGGCAAATCCTTCACTGTCGGAGCTATGCTGGAAGTTTTGGTCAATGGCTGTCTGGGTTATGCAGCTACTAACTCTTTAGAACTGTCTTCCCTACAAGATGCTGCCCAAACAGCCTATAAACAGGCACTAGCAGCCAGTGAATGGTGGATACATCCCTTCCGTGAAAGTGAGCGCCCCAAAGTCGTTGGTGAATATAAATCTCCATTTCTTGAGCCATTGGATGCTCTAAGTCCAGGAGAAATCAACGATTTACTGGTTCGTATTTGCCAAACACTCAAAGTTGATGACAAAATTGTGCAAACCATAGCTAGTGCCAGCACCACTGAGAGAGAATCTTGGTTTATTAGCAGCAATGGCTCAGAAGTCTATCAAAAAATACTATCTATAGGCACGAATTACGGAGCTACTGCCCAAGATGGGGCGGTTGTACAACAGCGCAGCAACAACGGTTCGCAAGCAAACTGTTACCAAGGCGGACTCGAACTATTAAAACAAGAAAACTTATGGCATCGGGTGCGGCAAATAGGCGAACAAGCAATAGAACTCCTGACAGCAGAGGAATGCCCAACCACCCGTACCAATTTAGTTTTAGCCTCAGATCAAATGATGCTGCAAATCCATGAAAGTGTCGGGCATCCCCTAGAAATTGACCGAATTTTAGGAGATGAGCGGAACTATGCTGGGGGCAGCTTTGTTAATAAAAGTGATTTTGGCAACCTAGTATATGGTTCGCCACTAATGAACATTACCTTTGATCCCACCGTGCCTGGTGAATTTGCTAGCTATGGCTTTGATGATACGGGTGTCGTAGCAACAAAGGAATATTTGGTTAAAGAAGGTGTACTGCAACGGGGTTTAGGCAGTCTGGAAAGTCAAGCCAGAGCA
Source organism: Nostoc sp. (assembly GCF_036917235.1). GTDB lineage: Bacteria > Cyanobacteriota > Cyanobacteriia > Cyanobacteriales > Nostocaceae > Nostoc. Next base: position 116,644 of record NZ_JBALDU010000094.1, on the reverse strand, counting down.
GGTGTCGCAGGAGTTGCCTGTGCCCGTGCTTCCTCATGGAATCGACCAGCCATCGATCGCATGGGTAACTTGAATTTAGAGCCTTTAAAGGGCACTTTTGAAGACATTATTGGCGGGATAGAACACGGCGTTTACATGGAATCTAACCGTTCTTGGTCAATTGACGATCGCCGCTACAAATTTCAATTTGGTTGCGAGTACGCTAAATTAATTGAAAATGGTAAACTCACCAAAACCCTCCGCAATCCCAACTATCGCGCCACAACCCCAGAATTTTGGCATAGTTTAATCCAAGTAGGAAATGCTGACAATTGGCAAATGTATGGTACTCCTTATTGTGGCAAAGGAGAACCAAATCAGGCCATTTGGGTAGGACATGGTTCACCGGTTTGTGTATTTGCAAATGTCGAAGTTTTTGGTGGAGGAACTTGAAAAACTGCTAAGTGCAAAGTTAGGAGCAGAGCATATCCGGCTTTGCTCTTAAGCCTCATTCCCTCTCTTTATTTCCCTATTAATATTTAATATCCATGAAAATTGAGGAATTATCTGCATTAGAAGTCAGCTTTAATCGACTGATGGAAACTCTACTTGTAAAACAAGCAGAAAATGAACAATTCACTGTGAGACTAAGCAGTGAAAGAAGTCAATTTACTCGTTTCAATCATGCGAAAGTTCGGCAAACTGGTTGTGTTGCTGATGGTTGGATAGAACTAACTTTGATGGCAGATCAACGCAGCAGTATTAGGCAGTTTCCCTTTACTGGAAATTGGGATGTAGATTGGCAGTTAGCGTATGCTGCTTTGCAGGAACTACGTGAGGAACTTATTCTATTACCTATCGATCCATATCTAGTTTTGCCATCAGGAAATAATAGCAGCCGAGAAATACATTCTGGGAATTTATTAGCGGCTGAGGCAGTAGTCCCAACTGTGCTAGAACTAGTTGCTGAATTGGATTTTACAGGGATATATGCAGGGGGAGTAGTAATTAAAGCTTATGGTGATTCTAGCGGTCAAAAACACTGGTTTGCTACTGATTCTTTTACATTAGATTATTCTCTATTTTCCCCATCTGGGCAAGCAGTTAAGGGCACATTTGCCGGGAGTGATTGGGATGCATCTGCATATATAGCCAAAATTAGCGAAGCTAAAAAACAACTAGAATTGCTTGCTCACCCAACTAAACAACTGCCACGAGGACAGTATAAAACTTATTTTGCACCTGCTGCTGTTGCAGATTTATTATTGATGCTTTCTTGGGGAGCGGTAAGCGAAGCTGATATTCAGCAAGGAAACAGTTCTTTAGCTGCTCTATGGCGTCAAGAAAAACAACTTTCCACTATATTTAGTTTGAAAGAAAACTTTCAACGGGGATTAGTGCCGCGATTTAATGAATTGGGAGAAATGGCAGCACCGGAGTTACCTGTAATAGAAAAAGGACGTTTGGTAAACACTCTAGTGAATTCTCGTACTGCTAAAGAATATCAAAAAACTGCCAATGGTGCTAATGGTTCAGAGACTCTGCGTGCGCCAGAAGTCAGTCCAGGAAATTTAGTATTTGAGCAGATTCTTCCGAGATTGGATACAGGATTATATCTATCAAATTTGCATTACTTGAATTGGAGCGATCGCCACACTGGTAGAATTACAGGTATGACCCGTTATGCTTGTTTTTGGGTAGAAAATGGAGAAATTATTGCCCCCATTGAAAACTTACGTTTTGATGAAAGTCTCTATCGCTTCTGGGGAGAAAATTTAATAGATTTGACTACTTTTCAAGAATTTATTCCCGAAGTAGGTACTTATGAAAGTCGTCAACTTGGAGGTAGTTTAGTTCCCGGTATGCTGGTGGAAAACTTTACTTACACTTTGTAGTTTTCTTGTGCAAAAATACCCTATTTTTGCTAGAGACGCGAAGTTCACGTCTCTACAAAAAATTACAAAATCATCTATCTCTGTAAACTGCATTAATTACAATATCTTTGATACTCAGATAAAGAATTAATAGCAACAATAAAAACTGTTCAAATTGAAGAACTGGATCTAAACGCCAACCTTGATAATACAAGATTGCTCCACTTAACAACATTATAATTGGCGTAAATATAAGTTGGATAAGGTAAAGGGCTAAAGCCCAACCTCTAAGTCTGGTTCCACGTTGGGATAGCCAAGCTATTGTTAAAATTAAGTAAATAATTGCCCAAAGCAAATAAATAATTCCAATTAAACCAGCTATATTTAATCCAAAATTCACTTGAGCAAAAGTAAGCATTTATTAAAAATCCTGCTTAATTACAAGCTAAAATTTAAAATTTATTACTAGGTAGATTCCCTAAAATTATTCCTTCATCAAAATTGTTGGGTTAAGCAATAGCGAAACCCAACCGAGAATTTTTCCTCATTTCTCGTTAGAACCTCTATCTTTTCTTGCCAGGAGGTGAATTGCGCTGGGTGAGGTTATCAATTTGCAATTGTTGCCTTCCGTTGGTGATAACTCGCAACATCTCTTTGAGATCCTGCTCAATATTTCCCAAAATGCCATCGGCATAAGCATCAGCACCATCTTCAATTTCTTGAGCATGAGCGATCGCATTTTGTCGCATCAGCTCTAACTCTTGCTGACAAGCATACCGCTTGCGGTCAATCTCGGCGAGGGTTTCTTGCATTATTCCCTCACACTCTTGTTGCACTTGTCGCCGCAGTCGTTCAGCTTCCTGTTCAGCCTGGTGAATAATATCGCTTTCAGCTAAAATTTGCGCTCTTTTTGCTTGTGCAGCTTCAACCACCTGCTGTCCATACTCTTCCGCCTCCAGCAGAATTTCGTCCTTTTGTTCGAGAACTGCTGCTGCTTCTTGAAAAAGTGATGGTAAAGCTAGGCGGATGTAATCAAGCTGATCTAGCAGCTTTTCTTCATCTATGAGTGTGCGTCCCGTCAGCGGAATCCTGAGACTAGAGAGAACCATTTCCTCTAGGCGGTTGAGTTCCTGCTGAATATCTATGCTTCCCTCTCCACCGAGATATTCTTGAGGGGGGGGATTGCTTCCGTTGAGATTGGGTTCAACATTGGAGATTTCTGATTGTAGCATTGGTATATATCTAGGGCAATGTGTGGGGGAACGAGATGATCGATAGAGCCACCAAACCTTGCAATCTCTTTTACCACACTACTACTTAAAAAACTATACTCATTTGAGGTTGCGAGAAAAACTGTTTCTATTTGGGTAGAAAGAGTTTTATTGGTGTGAGCCATTTGCAGTTCCACTTCAAAATCTGACACAGCCCGTAAACCCCGGATCAAAACTTGTGCTTGTTGCATTTGAGCATAATTGACAGTAAGACCATCAAAGCTGTCTACTTTTACATTAGGTAGATGTTCTGTAGAAAGACGGATCTGATCTAGCCGTTGCTCCACACTAAAAAGTGGCATCTTGTTAGGGTTCCGTAGTACAGCGACAATCACCTGCTCAAACAGCCGACTACCGCGCCCGATGAGATCGAGGTGTCCCAAGGTGATGGGGTCGAAGCTACCAGGATAAATAGCAATCACAATTTTAAATATATCAAAGTTGTTTAGGTGATTATATCGAAACCATTTTGTGTAACTTACTCAAATCTACCATCTTGCGCTCTCGGTAAGGATGGTAAACTCAATTGTTTTAGTGGCACAAGTTATGCTCAACTAGGCATTAGGAACTAGACTCCTAAATATGAATACTGAATTTTTACCTACGTCTCCACAATGTTGTGGAAGATTCAAGTGTAGTTACAGTATTCAAGACACAAGAAACTCCGTACTTAGCAAAGTGCGCGGGTAGTTAACGAACTTTTCTAGGTAATTTTTCATGGCACTGGATTTTCCCACTTTGCCCTTGGCGTTTCAGTTTACTTCTCCAGGACCGATTCTGGTGAAAATAGGGCCACTCAGTATTCGTTGGTACGGCTTATTAATTGCCACAGCAGTGTTAATTGGCGTTATCCTTTCTCAGAATTTGGCAAAGCGCCGTAATGTTAATCCTGAGTTGCTAGGCGATTTGTTCTTTTGGTTGTTGATTGGGGCGATTCCTGGCGCACGGCTATATTACGTTTTTTTTGAGTGGTCAAAATATGCCCCAACTCCAGGAAAAATATTTGCGATCTGGGAAGGAGGTATTGCCATTCATGGAGCGATTCTTGGTGGCGTTGTGGCTGCGTTAATCTTTGCCAAAATCAAGCAGGTTTCTTTCTGGCAACTGGCAGATTTAGTAGCACCTTCGCTGATTTTAGGGCAAGCGATCGGACGTTGGGGTAATTTCTTTAATTCTGAAGCTTTTGGCGATCCCACTAATTTACCCTGGAAACTCTATATTCCACAAGACCATCGTCCTTTAGACTATGTTAGTTTCGATTATTTTCATCCCACCTTCCTCTACGAATCTCTGTGGGATTTGATGGTGTTTACGCTACTAATAACGTTGTTTTTCCGGTCTTTATCTGGTAAACCACGCCTGAAGGTAGGCACACTGTTTCTAGTTTACTGGCCAGCCTACAGCTTAGGACGCTTATGGATCGAAGGCTTTCGCACTGATAGCTTAATGTTGGGGCCGCTAAAAATGGCACAAGTAGTAAGTAGTCTAGGAATTCTATTGGGATTAGTTGGATTAGCTTGGCTTTACTTACTCAAACGCCCTTTACCCGATGTAGTTCCTACTGCTAAAGGAAATGGGGGATGAGGGGGACAAGGAGAATAACTATGCCCAATACTTCTCTACGAGAGGCTGCGCCAACGACTACGCTCAGTACAAGTGCTCAATTCCCAATTACTAAAAAATAAAAAATGCCCCAGAGTATTCTCTAGGGCTTAACCAGGGTGCATCTACCATTACTCTCTACTAGGGAAAGAGGGTGAATCCGGAAAGATACTGAAGAATTTGCCAAAAAATTTTTTTGAGGGATTGCCGTGTGTTCTTCTAAGAGTGAATATACAGAAAGCCTAAGCTATAAAAAAACACTATATGCTGTAGAACCATCTGTGTATATTGTCGGAGCAGGCCCTGGAGATCCTGATTTATTGACAGTGAAGGCGCAAAAATTACTGGCTGCTGCTGATGTAATTTTATTTGCTGATTCTTTAGTACCCGAACAAATTTTAGAACTTTGCCGAAAAGATGCCGAGATCATTAGAACTGCGAATCAGACTTTAGAAGAAATTTTGGCGATTATGATCGATAGAGTGCGATCGCAGCACAAATCTCTAGTCCGTCTCCATTCTGGCGATCCTAGTCTCTACAGCGCCATCCACGAGCAAATGCACCTCCTAAGAGAGGCAAATATTCCTTTTGAAGTCATACCAGGTATCAGCGCCTTTCAAGCCGCAGCTGCCAAACTCAAAGTAGAACTGACTGTCCCTGGTTTAGTTCAAACGATCATTTTGACCCGCATCAGTGGACGGACAGAAGTCCCCGCCACCGAAGAATTAGCCACTCTTGCAGCACATCAGGCTAGCCTCTGCCTATATTTGAGTGCGCGTCACATCGAAAATGCTCAAGCTAAACTACTTGAACATTACCCAGCCGAAACTCCCATTGCCATTTGCTTTCGCATCGGCTGGCCCGATGAAAAAATCAGGGTTGTCCCTCTGAATCAAATGGCAGATTGCACTCATCAAGAAAAACTAATTCGCACTACACTTTATATAATCAGTCCAGCACTCTCGACAGCCTCGACGGCAAAAGGGCGATCGCGTTTATATCATCCCGAACATAATCACCTGTTTCGTTCATCTCATAACTGAAGATTGGGCATGGGACATTGGGAAACTGCCCTCATTCCCCTCATCTCCTTTGCCGTTCGGTAAACTTAACAGTGTAAATAATTTCTAATTCGGTACTATGCCATTAATTAAAGTGCAAACTTCTGCATCTGCTCCTCAAAAAGCTGAAATTGAGTCAATGCTTTTAAACCTTTCAGCCAAGTTAGCAAAACATTTGGGAAAACCAGAATCCTATGTAATGACTGCTTTTGAACCGGGAACTCCTATGACTTTTGCAGGGAATACAGACCCAGTTTGCTACATTGAAATTAAGAGCGTTGGCACGATGAAGCCAGAGCAAACCGCAGCAATGAGTCAAGACTTTTGTCAGCAGATTAACCAAACTCTAGGTGTGCCAAAAAATCGTATTTACATCGAGTTTGCAGATGCAAAAGGTGCAATGTGGGGCTGGAACGGCACAACCTTTGGATAATAACCCATCTTCTTTGGTCAAGACTAAGTTAATCTGGCAGGTGTAGGATAGAGATCCTACATCAACTCGTGATTTTTTTATGTCTGCTACGCCTCTTGTATCTCAGGTTGACTTCAACTCAGAAAAATCAGAATTAATCCCTCCCCTTCTAGGTGCTTCTCTGGCAGAGTTAACCACTTGGGTGCAGCAACAAGGACAACCTGCTTACAGAGGAAAGCAACTGCATGAATGGATCTATGATAAGGGGGTGCGATCGCTAGCTGATATTTCTGTCTTCTCCAAGCAATGGCGCAAAGAAGTAGCAGAAGTTCCCATAGGGCGTTCAATTTTACATTACCGCTCTGAGGCTCCCGATGGCACTGTCAAATATCTTTTACGATTAACAGACGGGCAGATTATTGAAACTGTAGGTATCCCCACCTTTGCAGAAAGGGGAGAAGGCCCAAAAGCCCGTCTGACAGTTTGCGTCTCTACTCAGGTGGGTTGCCCAATGGCGTGTGATTTCTGCGCTACTGGTAAGGGAGGCTACAAGCGTAACCTAGCACGGCACGAAATTGTCGATCAGGTGTTGACTGTGCAAGAAGATTTTCGGCAACGGGTTAGCAATGTGGTGTTTATGGGATTAGGTGAACCGTTGTTGAATACTGAGAATGTTCTAGCAGCACTGAAATCTCTCAATCAAGATGTCGGTATTGGGCAGCGATCGCTTACAGTTTCTACAGTTGGGATTCGCGATCGTATCCGTGAGTTCGCACAAAATAATTTGCAAATCACTCTGGCTGTGAGTCTCCACGCACCCAACCAAGCGCTGCGAGAAAAACTCATCCCCAGCGCCCGCGCCTATCCTCTAGAAGATTTATTGGCTGAATGTCGAGAATATGTAGAAATCACTGGACGGCGCGTTACCTTTGAATATGTTCTCCTGGCTGGTGTTAACGATTTACCAGAACACGCATTAGAACTTTCAAAATGTATGCGAGGATTTCAAAGTCATGTGAATTTGATTCCTTATAACCCCATCCAAGAAGTAGACTACAAACGCCCCAACCGCGATCGCATTGAAGCATTTGTCAACGTCCTTAAGCAACAAAATACTGCTGTGAGTGTGCGTTATTCTCGTGGTTTAGAAGCCGATGCTGCTTGCGGACAATTGAGAGCAAGTAAAAATTAAACTTGTTGTAGTCAATTTTATAAATGAATATGAAACCGTAGATAAACACAGATATGTCTTCAGATACATCTGTGTTTATATATGGCGTAAAACCGCTTGAGATCCCTTTGTTAGCTTACCCACCGCAGGTAGATTTACGGTAATCCGGCAAACCATGTCAAAAATTTAAATGTATAATTTAATTAAGACGAATATCTAAGAAGCGACAGTTTTATGAAAAATCAAGAGAATGCATTGGATATAACCTTGATTTAGAAAGCTATTCTCAATGCACTAATATGTAGAACACGTCACTGACTGAAGAATGTTGGCGTAGTCAGCCGTAGACCTATAACGGGAAATAAAACATTAGCTTTAGTTAACTATTCCAAGCCCCTGTATTTATATATAGGGCAATTCTGTTGACATTTTATGGGTTTAGCGATCGCTAAACCCAACTTATAACAATTGAGGAAATAATTGTATGTTGAATCGCTTATCGTTGGTTAAAGTATGTCTACCATTGATTGTGCTTGCCAAAGCTTTATCGATTAATTTTCCTGCATCTGCACAAATAATTCAGACGAATCCCCAACAATTAATTAGGACGAATCCCCAGACGCCAGATTCGCCTCAAGAAAGAATCAGACAACAGCAAGAGCAGCAAAATCAGCAAACACAAGAACGAATGAATGAAACATGGCTACGGCAAAACCTTCAACAACCCCAACTACTACAACCACAACAGACAATACAACAGCAAGAATTTACACGACAACGGCAAGAAATGTTCCGTCAGCAACAATTTAGACTACAACAGGAAGAAACAAGATTACAACAGCAAGACTTTTCACAACAGCAACAACTGAGAATACAACAGCAACAACTTAGACAAGATCAACAAATTAGACAACAGCAACAATTTAGGTTGCAAGACCAGATCCGACAGCAACAATTCAGACAACCGAATAATCTGTAAAGTCTTGAAAATTTATGACAAGTAAATTTATTATTAGAAATTAGAGAAAACATTCTCTAATTTTTAATTTTTATTATCTAGCGCTGTGCATAAATTCCTGGTGCATAAGCCTCAATTACTTTGCCAGTGCGAGTGCAACTAATCATCAAGTAGTCACAACTAGAGCATTGTGTTCGAGTTAATTGACTATCAGTAATATAATAACGTTCTGCTTGGCTGCCGCAATTTGGGCAGTAAATCTTTTGTACTGTCTGCATTTTAAAACCCCTGGTTGTAATTTATTTTTTATTTGAGAAAACTGCCAGTTAAAGTAGAAAAAATTTTGGTTTGACCAAACTTAACAAACGACTTTAATATTGGCTAAGTATTTTAAACAAAATTTCAGATTTGAAAAAATTTCAATTTCTCTTTATACTATCCTATAATTTAAGTGATTTTACCCTCTTACTTTAGGTACATAAATTATTTTTTAATTAAATGACGCTTAGAGATTTACTGATCCCTATCACGAATGCCTTGAGAGAGGCTTATTTATAGTCATCTTGGACAGATACAAAAAAAGCCGTTCTTGTATTCAAAAATTAAACTACAGAAAATACTGTATATTTAGTAACAAAATATTTATCTTAAGATTTAGTTAATATTTGCTAGCAAGATTATGACGTTAAATTTTAGAGAGATAATTTAATCAAAATTAGCATACTTACGAGATACGGTAAATTTACGGAATTTACGCATCTTAAATTCTCGCAGACAAACTTAACCAAATCCTCTGCGAGAGCGGAACTAATACTTTTTCAAGCTAGTTTTAAGGATGTGTAGTAAGGACTTTAGCCCTTACTACAAACTTGTTTATTCATACATAAATTGAAATTTTACAGACTACTAATCTCCTCAAGCAGGATGAAAATAATCGTAAATTTCTTGAGCCAAACGCGGCCCAATTCCTGGAACCTCAGCAAGTTGTGGGGTTGTTGCTTGGCGAATATAATCAACTGAGCGAAAATGCCCTAGTAGCTGCTTTTGTCGATGATGTCCTAAGCCAGGAATTTCATCTAAACGCGATCGCTTTAATTTATCACTACGTTGCTGACGATGGAAAGTCACTGCAAACCGATGCGCTTCATCCCGTAGCCGCCGCAACAATTGCACCCCTGGTTGTTCTGCATCAGTTGTCAAGGGTTTAGATTCTCCCGGTAAAAAAATCTCTTCTCGCTGCTTCGCTAAACTCACAACTCGCAAGTCTTCTAATAAATTCATCTCTTGCAAAACCGCGATAACCGATGATAGCTGACCTTTACCGCCATCAATCATAATTAAATCAGGCCAATCTGGATTACCCAAACGTGTTAGTTGCGGATCTTCCCCATACTTGCGGAAGCGTCGCCCAATGACTTCAGCAAGACTAGCAAAATCATCCGAATGTCCCGCCGTCACCGTGGGATTTTTAATTTTGTAGTGGCGATAATGCTGTTTGGCGGGTAAACCGTCGATAAACACAACTTGCGAAGCTACAGCATTTGACCCTTGAATGTGGGAAATGTCATAACCTTCGATGCGGTGAGGTACATCTGGTAAATCGAGAATAGCTGCTAAATCTTGCATTGCTTGGTGATTGCGATCGCCAAATTTTTGCATTCTTTGCAATTCATACTGAGCATTTCGCTCTACCATCTCAATTAATTCTGCCTTAGTTTGCCGCAAAGGAGTCAGAATCGTGACTTTTTTACCTTTACGTTGAGTTAAGACATCGGCCAATATCTCCGCATCTGGTAAATCATGCTTTACCAGAATTTCTAAGGGTATTTCCACTGAGTCAGCAGTTTGGTAATGTTCCTCCAAAGCTCGTTGTAAAATAGCTCCTGGTTCTGCATGAGCATCCGCCACAAAAGCTAAACGTCCAACCAATTGCCCAGCCCGAATCTGGAATAGTTGAATACAAGCGTGTTCTTCGTTGGCTGCCAGTGCGATCGCATCCCGTGAAACAGTATCATCTGGTAGGGAAACTTTTTGATCGGCTGTCAGCGACTTTAACCCAGAAATTTGATCTCGAATCCGTGCCGCTGACTCAAAATTTAAGTTCTCAGCGGCGGCGTTCATCTGTTGGGTCAAAATATCAATCAGTTCTTGGGTTCGACCTTGAAAGACCATCGCTATTTTTTGGACAATTTTGCGATATTCTTCTGGTGAAGTCAGTTTTTGACACACACCCGGACAACGCCCTAAATCATAATTTAAGCACGGACGATCTTTAAAAAGTGGTTGAGGTCGTTGTCGCTGTGGAAAAATGCGCTTGCAGATGCGGACAATTTCTCGCAATAAACCAGCATCAGTATAAGGCCCGTAAAATTTATCCTTTTCTTTGCCGAATTGCCGCTTACGGGTAATAAAAATTCGCGGATAATCTTCTGACCAAGTGATGCAGAGATAGGGATATTTTTTATCATCTTTGAGCAGCACGTTGAAGTATGGTTGGTGCTGCTTGATCAAATTGGCTTCTAGCGCTAAAGCTTCGGCTTCAGTATCAGTGACGATAAATTCAATTTCTGTCACCAACTTGACCATCGTGGCGATGCGTTCAGTCTTGTTGTAGCTATCGCGGAAATAGGAACGGACACGCGATCGCAACTTACGTGACTTACCTATATATATAATGCGATCGCTCTTGTCCCGCATGAAATAAACCCCCGGTTCCGGTGGAATTTCGGCTAGACGGTTTTCTAGTCGTTCTGGCTCTTTAACCAGTGGTAATATTTGAGTAGATATTGTCACAACCAAAATTAGGTAATCTTTCTCTATTTTAAGAAAAATTGTTTTTTTGTGCCGATTTAACAAATTATTTATCAAGTAAATATAAAGTAGCCGTCATGAGTGGTACATACCACAACAGATGAAAGAGGATTAAGGGAGAATAATAACTTCTAACTCAGCACTGACTCAACGCCCTGCTACGGCTAATAGCACTCTCAAGTTAAGAGGCTTTTTAGTCTGCATAAAAAGAAGTCTGCTGGATAATTCTTCAGCTTCTAAGCTAGAGGCTTGCCAAAAACTTACTCCAAATATCACAACTTTCGAGCAGACGAGAGTTTATTTCGCTGTCACCTTAGTCATTAGCTGCTACTGTCAGAATAAAAACTTTGCCTTTTGAATCTATAGTTAACATTTTTAAATTAGTAATACTTTATTATCTAAAACTTTATATTTTAGATTAGATGATAATAGTTTTATATTATTTATTAATAAGTAGGCTTATATGTTGCTTGTATAAACATTAAAATTAAACAAAATCTTAATTTATTGAGATTATTTATGTTTGTTTCTTGAATTTATAATATTAAGCGAATTAACGGATTTAGTCAGTTAAATTTACGATTATGATTGAGAATATATTTATTATGATGATTTGATACGAGACCTAAACTATGAATTTACAAGATTTTGAAATCCAGTATCGTGAGGCTATGGCTGAAACCCTCAATGAACTGCAAACAGCAGTTTTGTTATTAGCGCAAGTACAACAGAAAATTTCAACAATTGGCAGTTCTGTACAAACTCTTAGCGAGTATGTTGAAGAGTTTATTGCCGATCAAAAAGCGGAATAAATACACGCCTAGCAAAAAAGTTTATCTGTGGCGACTAGTAAACTGTTCTTCAATTACAAGGATGAGATCCTTGAGTTTTAAAGGTTTGACAAAATAGCTACATGCACCCAAACTCAGAGCTAGTTCTTGATCTGCTTTAAAAGCAAAGGCTGAAACCACAATGATAGGTATTTTTGACAAATGAGGTTTTTGCTGGGCTTGTTTTAAGAGTGAATAACCGTCAACATCTGGCAATTTCAAGTCCAATAACATTAAATCTGGCTCGAATTTCTCTATGGTTGAGAAAAAAGCAGAGCCTTCTGATAAACTTTGGACTTCATATCCCCAGTAACTTAGATAGTCACTAAGTAACATCCGATTGAGGTAATGGTCTTCAACTAGTAAAATTCGTCTAACTTTGTGTGACTGCAATGGCTGATTTCTATTGAGTAATTCTACTGTCATTGCTACCTATTATATGATTATCTTAATTAAAAGCCAACAATTATTACCATAAACGAAAAAAGTAGTGCATTTAAAAACTGAAATAAATATAAATTGTACTTATGTAGTCTAATCAAATATCTGAATAAATCAAATTTAGCTGCACTACAATAATAAAATGATAATATAATTAAATAAAAAATTAATCTTTTTTTTGCAAAGTTTTTATAATTTAGAGTATTAAATTAACATCTTTTTTACAAATTTAATTGCCTAAACTTTATGAGTAAAACTACTTAAGTAATACTAGAACTAATACTCTGGTAATTGTCCTTACTAAAGCTGTTAGGGTAAGTAATACCATTGTACGAAATCCATATTACAAAAAAATCAAGTTGGTAGGTGCATACAGATGTAAAATCTTGCAACCGATTTATTTGTTGCAAGTATTTTTAGAAACAATATAACCTAGAAGATGAAATTATTTTTTAGCTGCAAGAAATTATTCATCAAAAAAAGGAGCTAACAGCTCCCTTATTTATTTTTAGTTTTGAACCCGCGATTTTAAATAGATGCTTTTCTAAATTTGTGTAGCGTTACAAATATGCCAGCAATACCCAGCAAACCAAACATTACTGATGCTTCTGGAACTGAACTTAAAGGAGATGTATATCCAAGTGTGTTTCAAATGTAACATAATTTGTGGCGTTTAATAATACAGCAAAAATATTCAGAGTTTCTAAAAAAAAGGAGCAAAATTGCTCCTTTACTTATTTTTTGGAATGGAAACCGGAGTTTCAACCAGAGACTTTTTTTAACTTGCGTTGTGTAACAAAGATACCAGCAACACCTAAAATACCAAATACTACTGAGGGTTCTGGTACTGAGTGAGGGACATACTTAGGTGTTCTCCAAGTATAAATCGCACTGTAAGATACACCATCATCAGAAGCAGTAATACCGGATGCAGTGGGGTTAAAGCTATAGGCATAGTAAGTTTGACCACCAGTAACTACCTTAGCAATTTCACTAGCCGCAATTTCACCTTGATATGCATTTAATGCAGTTTGCAGAGTCAGTACATCTTTAAATGATGTGAGTTGAGAGATTTGACCTGGCAGCTGATTTTTGAGAGTATTCAAGTCAGTAATTTGACCCGAAAGTTGAGTTTTAGTGGTATTTAGTGAAGTGATTTGACCAGTAAGTTGAGTTTTAGTGGTATTTAGTGAAGTGATTTGACCCGAAAGTTGAGTTTTAGTGGTATTTAGTGAAGTGATTTGACCAGTAAGTTGAGTTTTGGTGGTATTTAGTGAAGTGATTTGACCCGTAAGTTGAGTTTTGGTGGTATTTAGTGAAGTGATTTGATTCGTCAGTGTTTGCCTTTTTACTGCATTGGCTGGAGTGTTAGGAGTTGCGTTCAGTTGTGTTTGCAGTGGTGCAATTTGTCCGGGAATTGCGTCCAGTTGTGTTTGCAGTGGTGCAATTTGTCCGGGAATTGCGTTCAGTTGTGTTTGCAGTGGTGCAATTTGTCCGGGAATTGCGTTCAGTTGTGTTTGCAGTGGTGCAACTTGTCCGGGAATTGCGTCCAGTTTTGTTTGCAGTGTGGTGATCTGTGCTGGAAGTGCATCCAGTTTTGTTTGCAGTGTGGTGATCTGTGCTGGAATTGCGTTCAGCTGGGTTTCTAGTTGTGGAATTGAACTTTCTAGTTGTGAAAGGGTTGGTTGAGTTGTTTGTTGAGGAAACTGTGATTTAATTGCATTCCACTTTTCATCAACCTTAGTAGAAATAGTTGTTGCAAGTTTAGTCTTTACATCCAAGTGACCAACTAACTTCAGTTCCACGCCGCCATTTTGACCGAATTGGAAACCACCAATGTTAGGATCTCCCATTCCCAAGGAAGGAAAATAACTAGTTACTAGTGATTTGCTGTCGGCTGAAAATCCATTCCAAACTGATTGAAATGGTGTGTAGCTACTCAATAAATCGCCTAGCCATTGCGAACCAAAACTATTCCAGTCATCAGCAGTGACACTGCTAACGGTGGCTTTATAGTTTCCTTTTGTGGCGGTGAAGCCAACATTAGAATTTGGGGTTTCGCTACTATACCAAAGCTCGACGTTAGAGCTGGAGTCGTTATCTGTCAAAGCTTTGATGGCAGCTTTAGTACCACCTTGTGCATTCCCGTTAATGAAGGTACCATTTGAGCCACCAGTGTAGGTGTTAATTTCTCCTGTATTATTGAAGTCAAAGGATGTAGCGTGTGCTGGGGCAGTGGCAAGAGCGCTCACACCAATAGCCATTGATGCACCAATTACAAGTGTCTGAAAAGTCGTTTTCATTGTTTTCAAGTCTCTGTCAGTTTGGAAGTTAAGTTTTAAACTAGTGCCGTTTTTAGGCTTGGGCTGTCTTGACCACAGGCTTTTTGGCAATACGGCTGCTAAAAAGCACGACCTGTATTTTTTAGCCGTCTTTGGTATCTGAGCGTACAAACCCAGTTTAAGAAACGGAGAGACCTGATTGGGTAAAGTTACTCCTGATTATCAATAAAAAGATGAAGAATGTTTTGATAGTTCTATACGTTTAATTACGTATTTTAGTCAAATTCTATAGTCGCAAAAAATTACAACGCAATATTTTTAAGTTCAGTACAATACGGTAATTAGTAGGGATGCACAAATGTGTGCCCCTACCGTATGTTCCATTTGTAAACTTTGCCACTAAAAATCCTTGGCGTTCAGCTTGAGAAGAAATTTAATGAAGAAACTCAGCCATTCTTTCTACAGCAATTTCTAACAAAGGTGGCTCATGCACCAAGGCAAAACGGACATACCCTTCTCCAGATTTGCCAAAGCCAGCACCTGGAGAAGCTGCGACACCAGTTTGTTTAACTAGCTGAGTACAAAATTCTACGGAGTTTTCACTCCAAGGTGAGGGCAATTTTGCCCAGATGTACATTGTGGCTTGGGGAGTAGGAACATTCCAGCCAATGCGGTGTAAAGCACTGATAAAAGCATCACGCCGCCCCTGGAAGGTGGTGACAGCAGATTTTACGCCAGCTTGAGGGCCTGTTAGGGCAGCGATCGCACCATTCAAAATTCCCCGATACTGATTAAAATCAACGGCGGCTTTTACCTGGCGTAAAGCGTTAATTAACTGGGCATTACCGATGGCATAGCCAATACGGAAGCCGCCCATATTGTAGGACTTGGAAAGGGTGAAAAATTCAATCGAGACGCTTTTCTCTGGATCGGCTTGCAGAATTGAAGGGACTAAGGATTTTGGATTTTGGATTTTGGATTTTGAATTGGGAAAAGAATTGATCCAGTCCTCAGTTTCCCCAAACACCAAATCTACGTAGGGGAAATCGTGAACCAGGACGAGATTGTATTGTTGACAGAAGGCGACAGCTTCTTGGAAGAAAGATAAAGGTGCGATCGCAGCGGTGGGATTATGAGGATAACTTAATACCATCATCCGCGACTGGGCCAAGACTGGGGCAGGAATATCAGCAAACACTGGTAAAAAACCGTTTTCTGCCAGTAGTGGCATCGGATAGATTTGACCACTGGCTAGGTAAACTCCCCCCGCATGGGAGGGATAACCTGGATCGAGCAACAGGGCAAAATCTCCTGGATTAAGTATTGCTAGGGGTAAATGGGCTGTGCCTTCTTGAGAACCAATTAAAGGTAGTACCTCAGTTTGAGGATCGACTTTGATACCAAATTTTTGTTCGTACCAGTTGGCTGCGGCTTCGCGAAATCCTTGGGTACCGTTAAATAACAAATAGCCGTGGGTACTGCGATCGTGGAGAGATTGGGCGATCGCCTCAATGACGTGTGCCTCGGCTGGTAAATCAGAAGACCCCAACGACAAATCAATTACCTCTCGGCCAGCAGCCAAAGCGACTGCCTTGGCTCTGTCCATATCAGCAAATACATTAGATTTTAGGGGTTGTAAACGTTTTGCAAACTGTATGTTAGTCATTAGTCATTAGTCATTGGTCATTGGTCATTGGTCATTTGCTATGAACTATGAACTATTGACTAATTACTATTTAAGTGGGTATCTAGAAGAGCAAATAATTTCTCTTTGCCGATGACTCCCTCGGTGGATATCAAAACTTCCTGTCCTTGAAATAGTCTGAGGGCGGGTACACCTTCCACTTGGTACTGCTTAACAGTCAGTGGGTTGGGGTCAATTTCCATTTTAACGACTTTGAGGCGATCGCTATATTCGCTGGCAGCGGAGTTAATCGCGGGCGACATCAATTGACAAGGCCCACACCAGGAAGCCCAAAAATAAACTAATACAGGCTGCTCGGCTTTTAACACTTCGGTTTCAAACTCAGCATCGGTTATGGTGATTACAGCCTTACTCATTGCAGTCTCCATCAGGTGGCGATCAAAGTTGGCACACACAATACTTTATCCCAAAGTCGTCAATAGTCCATAGTTAATAATTTATAGTGATTAGAATTGTTAATTATGGACTAATGACGTAAAATCCCACAGCCAACAGGTGTGGGACTAGCTTAAATAAGTTTTCTGTCAATTTTACAGTTGATCCAATTGCTTGCGTAGGGAATCCAACTCGGCATCAACCACCTCATTAGATTTAGGAGTAGTGGTTTGTTGTTGCGGTGGCAGTTGGGCTTGATTTTGTGGAGCTGCGGGTGGTAACATTTGTGCTTTCAAAGCTGCTAATTCATCATCAACATCGCTACTACCTTCCAACCGAGCAAATTGGCTTTCTAAATCAGCACCTGCTAACTCTCCTGCTGACTGGGCCCGAGCTTCTTGCATCAAGACCTTTTCTTCCATCCGCTCGAAGGCAGCCATTGCACTGCTGGTATTCATCCCACTCACCATACCTTGGAGTTGCTCTTGGGCTTTGGCAGTAGTGATTCTAGCTCTGAGCATTTCTTTCTTGGTCTTAGCCTCAGAAATTTTGCTTTCCAGCTGGATTAAGTTGCGCTTGAGGGTTTCAACTTGGGTGCTTTGAGTATCTAAACTAGCTTTGAGGGCAGCACTGGTGTCTGTATAAGTCTTCTTGCGCTCTAGAGCTTGTCGCGCCAAGTTCTCATCACCTTTTTGCAGCGCTAGTTGGGCATTGCGTTGCCACTTATTGATTTCATTTTGAGCATCATTATACTGTTTCTCACTGCGTTTTTGGGCTGCGATCGTCTGGGCTACTCCCTGACGCAGCTGTACCAAGTCTTCCTGCATTTCCAGGATGGCTTGCTCTAGCATTTTTTCGGGGTCTTCGGCTTTGTTAACCAGGTCGTTGAGGTTAGAACTAACTACTCGCTTAATGCGATCGAATAATCCCATAACTTTGTTTTTCCTTGTGTGATTTACGCTTTTTGTTGGACAGTTAGCTTTTTTACTTTTTTATAGCTACCTATTTCAATGTAATCTTTCCAGTTTGAATCAGTACCTCCTAACAACTCTTAATTGTTAAGATATCGCCAAACTGGGGTAATTAGTAGAACTTTAAGAATCGTGAGTTTTGGGTAACTGCTGTTGGGGAGGCTGCTCTGTCTTTTGGCTCTCCTCGGTTAGGATTTTGTGCTGTGTGTTTTCTGACTGCTTGAAAACCTGTACCTTCATCGCTGCCAATTCGGTATCTACATTATTAGATTCCAAAGAAGTAAATTGTGTTTCCAAGTCGTCGCTACTAAGTTGAGCGATCGCTTCTGATTGAGCTTCTATCTGTGAAACTTTTTCTTCCATGCGCTCAAAGGCACTCAGACTGCTAGTAGCAGAAACTCCGCCGAGCATTTCTTGGAGGCGATAAGACGCTTCAGCAGAACGGGCGCGGGCAATATACATATCTTTTTTAGTTTTCGCCTCGGCAATTTTTAACTCTAGCGATCGCATATCCTTTTTTAGCCTAGCAACTATCTCGTTTTGCTGCTCTATCTGCGAAAAGAGGGCTGTAGTGGTTTCTTTATAGGCTTGGCGCTTAGTCAAAGCTTCACGTGCTAGAGGTTCATTA
Organism: Nostoc sp.; assembly: GCF_036917235.1. Taxonomy (GTDB): domain Bacteria; phylum Cyanobacteriota; class Cyanobacteriia; order Cyanobacteriales; family Nostocaceae; genus Nostoc. The sequence continues at coordinate 98,273 of NZ_JBALDU010000094.1, read as the reverse complement.
CCTTGTTGCAGTGCCAATTGGGCGCGGCGATACCATTCTTCCGTTTGAGACTGAGCGGCCGCTGCTTGTCGTTCAGTGCGTTTCTGGGTAGCGATCGCTTGTGCTACACCCTGCCGCAACTGCACCAGATTTTCCTGCATTTCCAAAACAGCTTGCTCCAAAATCTTTTCTGGATCTTCTGCACCACCGATTAAACTATTGAGATTAGCGCGAATCACCCGCAGGATACGCTTGATTAATTCCATATCGGCTCTCCAACGAAATCCAGTTCTGAGTGCTGTTAGCAGGGCGTTTAGCCCGTGCTGAGTAATGAATTTAGTTATATGCTGAGTGCCTAATTAAAGTCCTGAGTATAGTAATATTTTTTGTCATAGGTGTAGTTATGGAGTGCTGAGTGCCTGATAAAAGTTTTGAGTATAATATTTTTTGTTGTGGGGTCGTAAACAAACAATATTCTGTCTCTACCACTCAGCACGGGCTAAACCCTAGCTATCCGCTAACACAACTCAGCACTCAGCACTTATTGACTCAGGACTGTTATCTCATGGTATCGTAGATTTTTGCAATTCATGGCTGTTGAACTCGTGCCTTGATTCCCTTCGCTTCTAACAGTTTCATCTGTTGTTTTACTTGCTCTTTAGTTTTAAAAGCACCTAGATAAATCAATTCTTTGTTAGGCGATAAATAAGCATCAGGAATTACTTGCCGTGCTGAGGCAAAAGCTGCGCCTTTATTGTCTATCACTACATGATAAAACCCATCTGTTCCTAGCTTGATTTCTGCATCTGGCTTTGGTGACGTTGCGATTGGCTTGGGCGAGGTTTTTGTCGGTGAAGTGGGAGGTAAATTCAGGGGAGGCAAGGATTTTAGCGTCGGTACTGGTGCTAAAGCGATCGGGTTAGTCGGTTGGGCTGTATTGGGGTTAGAAAATGCCCCTTGAGGATTTGCAGGGTTTTGGGGAACAATTGGATTAGGCACTACAGCGGGGGTTGGTTGGACTTTGGGTTTTAAGCCAACTACATCATTGGGATCTCTTACTTCAGGAAACTCTTCAGTAGCTAGATTGGGATATTTGGGTATAGATGTGCTTGGTGGCTGAATTTGAGGTTGGACATTACTCCCAACTTCCTCAGTATTTTCTGGTGTGGGAGAGGAGTTGCCGTTAAATAAATTGCCTAAATTCCATTGTGGCAAGCTTTTGGGATTGAAGACTGCATAACCCAAGATCAGACTAGCCACCAATAGCAGCAACATGGAGCCAATACCCAAAGGTGATAGCAGACTGTCGCTAGAAGTGCTTGGTTTCTTGGTTTCTGGTTGTTCTTCTGTCAGACTTCGCAACAGTGCTTCACTAGATTCTAAATAGTCATCTGGGTGCTTGGGGCTATCATCTGTCTGCAAGTGATTTTCGCTTTTAGTATTTTTAACGATCGCTGGCACGATGCTGCTATTAAAGTTGGGTGGGGGTGGTGGGAGTTGAGTTTGTGTTTTAGCTGCATTGGAGGTTGAGGGCACATTAAGATTATTCAGTTCCTCAATTTTTGCCGTAGTTGGTGCTGGGTTCATCTCAGGATTCACAGCTACAGATGCGGGTGAGACATCAATTTTTGCCGTAGCTGGCGCTGGATTCATCTCAGGATTCACGGGTACAGATGCAGGCGATACGTTGATTTTTATTTCCGTTGCTGATGACTGAGTTGCGCCCAATATTGTCGAAATGGTAGTTAACGGTTGGGGTTGTCCGCTGATGTAACTTGCAACACGGGACTGCTTAGATGACACCAAACCAGTTCGCGTGCGTCGGTATCGAGCTAATTCTTGATCTAGCGGCACCTCTAAACTTGCTAGTGCTGCTGCTAGTACTGGTTTCAACCCAGGTGTTTTAGACGATTGATGAGTATTGGAGTCGTTCAGGGGGTTTTGAGTCATTGCCTTTGTGCCTCAAACGTAGATTACTGGAATCAACTTTTAGATATATTTTGTGACAATAGTAGCGGAAATTATTTAAATACATTGGGGATTGGGGAAGAGGTGACAGGTGATAGGGAATAATCTGCACCCTGTAACCTGTAACCTGTACCCTATCCTATTCCCTTGTTCACTCCTCACTCCCCACTTTGAATAATGTCGTTGAAATCAATTAATGATGTTTTAAGGATTCTGGAAAAGCAGGCTAAATGGCAGGAGCAACCATTTCAAGGTCTGCTCAAGTGTTGGGCAGAAGTTGTTGGCCCAGTAGTTGCCGCAAATACTCGACCATTATCGATTCAGCGTGATGTTTTGTCGGTAGCAACTTCTAGTGCTGCTTGGGCGCAAAACCTGACTTTTGGTCGCACATCTCTACTTTTAAAGTTGAATAAAAGGCTGCCAACGCCTTTGGTTGATATTCGCTTCTCTACTGCTAGCTGGCAGAATCCGTCGGTGGAGAGAAAACAGCAACAAACGGTTTCGCCTCATGAGCATCCCAGTTACCTTGGTGATGAGATTAGCCGCCCTGATGCTGCACCCACTAAAGATGTAAATGCGGCTTTTGGACATTGGACGAAAATTGTGCGATCGCGATCGCATGGCTTACCCCTTTGTCCCCAGTGTCAATCTCCCACCCCTCGCGGTGAACTCCAGCGATGGGAAGTCTGTTCTGTCTGTGCTGCTAAACAGTTTTCAAAGCAAAATAGTTGAGCAATTATCCGTTGAGCAGAGTTTATCCTGAAATAATTTGCTGCCATTACATCAAATCTTTCTAATTCTTGAGAAAAGATATAGTTTATCGCTAAAATCTGCCGAATGTGGTAACTAAAGCAGACTATTTATCTAAAATTCTATGCCTTAAGGATGGCTTAAGGAAGAACTTAAAAGGCTGGACAAATCAAAAGCTTTACTTTTATTCTTGATCCCTAATAAGTTTTAGACAATATCTATATGTAACTGCTCTACTGATTATTTAAATATATAACAAGATTATAAAAATATCCTGAAGTTTATTTTTTACTTGGGATCGCTGAAACCTATAGAAAATAATGACTTTTTGGCTTTTCTCCGTCTTTATATATAGAAGCAGAATATAAAGATGAAATTCAGCCAGAAACAACACTAAAGATGAATCCGAATGAAACCTATTAAAGTTTTAGCATCTGCCTGTAGATATTGCCGTCATTACCAGCCAGAAGGCCGTCGTGGTGGAACGTGCCAGCAGTTGGGCGCACCAGTTCAAGCGACTTGGAAGGCTTGCTCTTTGGCACTCCCACCTTTTGCACCTTCTTGGGAAACCTTGGAAGATGCTTGGGGTTTACCAGATGCAGCTCCAGTTTTAACATCTTGTCAATCTTTAGCCTCAGATTTCGATAATGCTGCTCTTGCCCCTCTAGAGGAAATAGCTGCCTCCATATCTGAACAGGTAAAAACTAAAGCAGTGGTCATTTAGTCATCCATTATTACTGGACTGAGTTTGTAGTCCATTTAACATAAGATTTGTTTTTAAGATTTTTAGTGCTGTAAAAGTTGATATCTACAAAAATCGCACCCTTTAATGAGATGCGATTTTTGCAATTCTATGGTAGCCAAGGAAAAGAGCGAAAATCTGGTGGCCGCTTTTCGAGAAAGGCTTGTTTGCCCTCAGATCCTTCTTCTGTCATGTAATAAAGTAGGGTAGCGTTCCCAGCGAGTTCTTGTAAACCAGCTTGTCCGTCACAATCAGCGTTGAAGGCGGCTTTAAGACATCGAATTGCGATCGGACTTTTTTCTAAAATCTCTTGCGCCCATTGAATACCTTCCGCTTCTAGTTGTTCCACTGGGACAACGCAATTAATTAAGCCCATTTCTAGAGCTTGTTGTGCATCATATTGGCGGCAGAGAAACCAAATTTCTCTAGCTTTTTTTTGTCCCACAACGCGGGCGAGATAGCTAGCTCCAAAACCACCGTCGAAACTGCCGACTTTCGGGCCAGTCTGTCCAAAAATGGCATTATCTGCGGCGATGGTAAGGTCGCAAATCAAGTGTAGGACGTGTCCACCACCGATCGCATATCCCGCTACTAGAGCAATCACCACTTTCGGCATCGAACGAATCAGCCGTTGTAAGTCCAGCACATTCAAGCGCGGTATGCCAGTATCATCCACATAACCCCCATGTCCCCGCACGCTTTGATCGCCACCAGAACAGAAGGCATATTTGCCATCAGTGTGTGGGCCATAGCCAGTAAATAGAACAACACCAATAGTAGTATCTTCACGAGCATTACAGAAAGCGTCGTACAGTTCAAAGACTGTTTCAGGACGGAAAGCATTGCGTTTATGGGGACGGTTGATGGTGATTTTCGCAATGCCATCAGTTTTTTGATACAGAATATCTTCGTAGGTTTTGGCCGTTTGCCAGTTAATTTGCATTGGTATGGAGTGCGCTGTTGTGCTTGAGAATTTTATCGCGGACGTAGGGACATGCGATACCTACGGTGGGCTATGCCTACGCTAAATTTGGTATCTCAAGCCTTTACAATCTGGTAATCGTCTGGGTGTTGAGGAATAAAAATGCGACGTGACACCATCTTCTACAAATTATTTAAGCAATTTCCCGGTTTGCTGTTTGAATTAGTAGATGAACCACCTCCAGAAGCGGAAAACTACTAGTTTGAATCGGTTGAAGTGAAAGAAACCGCGTTTCGGATTGATGGAGTGTTTTTACCTCCCGTGAATGCAGTTTCCAAAACCGTCTTTTTTGCTGAAGTGCAGTTTCAGAAGGACGAAGACCTGTATCACCGCTTCTTCAGCGAATTGTTTTTGTTTCTCTACCGCAACTCGATTCGTTACGATGACTGGTTTGGAGTCATAATTTTTGGTTCTCGCAGCCTGGAACCTTCTTCCTCTTCGATTCACCGCGCTTTGCTGGAAAGTGGTCAAATCAGGCGGGTTTATCTGGATGAGTTGGGGGATTTGCGAGAACAACCTTTGGGATTAGGTTTGATGTTGCTGACAAATGTTACTTCTGAAACAGAAGCAATGGAAGGGGCACGGTTTTTGCTACAACAAGCACGGCAACAATCCGAGCAAGCGATAATTGATTTAGTGACGACGATTATTGTTTACAAGTTTTCTAAGCTTAGTCGAGAGGAGATTGCAGCAATGTTGGGACTGAATTTGGAAGAACCACGAGCTATTCGGGAAGCGAAGGAAGAAGGAGAAAGAAAGGTCGTTTTACGACAGTTAAAGCGACTTGTGGGTACAATTCCTGATGCGCTTCTGTCCCAGATTCAAGGGTTATCGGTCGAACAGTTGGAAGCTTTAGGTGATGCTTTGTTGGATTTCTCTACTCTTGCTGATTTGGAAGGGTGGTTACAAGGTGAAGTAAGGGGGTAAGTTTCACCCGCAGACGAGGAGAGCGATACCTGCGGTGGGCTATGCCTACGCACTCCATAAAATAATGATGGCTACAAATAAAGTTTCTCGAAGTGAAGAAGCATTTGCAGACACGCAAGTATATCAGAAGCGGTGGAAGAAAAAGTGCGATCGCTCATCCTCCGACTGTTAAAACGACTATTTAGTGAAATTGCTGAGGGACGTTGAAAGGATTATCTTTTGAGTTTTTTTATAGAGTTATGTGTTTTATACTTAAAAGATTGTATCGATTATGGTGAGGGAAATTGTAATTTGAATTCATTCAGTAGCTACAAAGTAACTGCATCTAAGTGGATTACCATATTTGACTCACCATTTTACCCAGATTCTTTAGATGAAGCTAAAATGCTCTACGAGAAAGTTTTGGAGCGTTTCATAGAATTGGTAGACGAAGCAACCAACTCTGCAAATTTACTTGAAATTATTACAAAAGACCCAGATCCTTTACGTATTCAACTTCTTAGAGTATTTCGGAGGTATGTATCACCAGATACGACTGTAGAAATGACCAAGAAAAAACGTGATATTCCCACTATAATTAACGATTTTGGTGATAGATTTCGTAGCTTAGAAGAAGTTAGAAAAAATTTGCAAAGTCGTCCTGTACCCGATGAAACTCTGATGGCTCTTCTTTTAGAACAGAGTAAACGGGGGCAAAAAGGCTATGACTTGACAGAAGCGTTTTTCTTATGGTTTGACAGAGTATTTGGTAAAAACTATATAATTCGGGGGCCAGTTCGTGCTGGAAAAGATGTAATGCTTGATAAGGTTTTGGATAATTGGGAAGCTCAAACTCCAGCAGATATTTTTATATCTAGATTAGATGGAACCCCCTTAGTAGTTGGATTTGCTCGTTATGACTCTGATAGAGGAGGTTCTCAAGAAGATGATCGGACTGGTGGAAATCGAGATAAAGCAACTGATATTCTCAGATATGCTGATACATATAAAGTGGCTTTAAAAATATTTTTTTTGAATGATGGCCCAGGATTACTACTAGGATCTATGTGGAATGATTACGCTCGTCTAGAAAGTTATGGTAGTGGCAAAATAATGGTATGCACTCTGAAAATGCTTGATGAGAGATTTACACAAGATTGGCTTGAAAGTTGAGTTTGCTATCCCAATCATGTATTACAGTATCAGAGATAAACTCTAATTCTGGTGTTTCTTCAATATATAAATCTAGACCACTTCGTAAGATTCTATTTATACCTATTAAGCACTTTTGTTCATGTTTAGCGGAACTATTTCCGTTAATGAAGTCACCCATTGCTTCTGTGCCTTTAACTAAACGCTGAACTATTGTAGCTATAGCAAGTTGGGAATTATCAATAGCTATCCATTTTCTACCTAACTCTTCAGCTATAACAGCAGTAGTACCACTTCCAGCGAATGCATCTAACACAATATCTCCTTCATTAGATGAGGCTAGAATTATTCGTTTGATCATATCTGGATTTTTTTCTGTTGGATAGCCAGTAATTTTTATATTTTGATTGTGAGCATCTTTGAAGTCAAGCCAAATATCTTGGACTGAAATGCCCTGGCTATTATCTAAATAAACTTTTCTTCTTGGGTTCCCTGTTGGTGACCAGTAAATCTCTCCGCGTGCATCCATTTCGTCTAAAGTTTCTGGAGTATATTGCCAGTGTTTACCAGAAGGAGGTAGCATTCCTCTCCAGGGTTGACCTGTTGCACCTTTTCTTACACCTGGTGCATGAACAGGAACTTTCTTATAAACTCTTCCAGTTTCTTTTTCAACATATTGATATTCTTTCTTTGCAGTAGTTTCAGTCCAAGGGTTAAAAGGCTGATTCCATATATAATTATCTGTTTTTGTGTAAAATAGAATGTAGTCAGAGGTGTTTCCGTACTGTTTACGTGTATAGTTTTTTGGATTACATTTTTTTCTGGTAATCAAATTGCGAAAGTTTTTAGAACCAAAAATTTCATCCATTATAATTTTGACAGCACAAGCCATCTTGTCATCTAAATGTATATAAATAGAACCTTCATCTGATAAAAGTTCTCTTAATAAAACTAGTCGTTGACGTAAAAACTCTAAGTATTCCGCACCTTCCATTAGGTCGTGGTAAGCATGGTCTCTTTGACGAGACTCAAAACTACTCCCTGTTGCATAGGGGGGGTCAATATAAATTAAACTAACTTTACCCGCGATAGTATCATCGTTCAAGAATGAACTAAGAACTCTTAAATTATCTCCATAGATAAGTCTATTTCTTGGATGTTCATCTATACTTATTATGCGATGTAACTTGGCTACAGGACTTTTTAATATATCTTCTATAGGAATTTTTCCTTCATATTCTAGATGAAAAGGAATTATATATTTTTTTTGACTTTTACGATTATTTCGACTAGGTATTCCTGTTGCCATTTGAGTTAATTAATATTTTATTCTGCTTGTTTTCTACTGTTATTTCTTTGTAAGAACTCATCTAAGTCTTTTTGTCTTATACGCCAAATTCTTGGCCCCACTTTTGTAGCTTTAAGATTATTTGATGATATCCATCTTTGTACAGTTCTTTGGTGAACACGAAGAAGTTCAGATACTTCAATAGTTGTTAAAAACGAAATATCTTCTTCACTCTCATTATTATGATGTTCTATATCTTGTCGCATTTGTCGCTAAATTCGCTATTGTACTACTAATTATAATATTTTGCAAGTTTCAGCAGCACCACCAGTACTTGAAACGCTTATATAAATCACTTTTAATTTTGACACCATAAACATTTCACAAAATTAATACCTTGCATCTCGCTATTCAGTAATATCTAATGGCAGAGTTAAATTACAACATCTGCGGCAAAGTTCCGTAAATTATCCTGTCGCCACTTGGCATCTTTTTTACGATTTGTCTGGAACTCTAAAACCCGAATTCCCTTAGTTGGAAGTGGGTTTAATTTTTGCTGTAACTGCTCCCAAGAAGTAATCAATTCATGCTGCACATTATAAGTAGCGCACAATTGAGCAAAATCAATATCCTGAGGAGTGCCAAAAAACTCTTCAAATGGCGGGTCAAATTTAGCAATGGGTAACATTTCAAAAATACCACCACCATTGTTATTGATTAACAAAATTGTGAGATGCCCGACAAACTTATTGCGGATTAAAAAACCATTGGTGTCATGTAACAGAGCTAAATCTCCTGTTAACATCACACTACTTTGCTGGCGATGGGCAATTCCTAATGCTGTGGATAATGTGCCATCTATGCCATTTGCACCCCGGTTAAAGTGCGATCGCACTCCTAAATTATTCGGTTTCCAGAAATACTCCACATCCCGCACAGGCATACTATTGGCAATAAACAGTGGCGTTCCTAGTGGTAAAATCTGAGAAATTAACCAAGCTGCTTTACTCTCGATTATTTCATCTATTTTCCCCATCGTCTGGTCAACAACTAACCTGACCTTGGCTTCTGCATCACACCATTGCTGCAAATAGTCTGAGGATAAAGATAAATTTCCCTCCTCCACTTTTATGTCTTCTACAGATATCCGTAAATGCGTCGTCTTCCCGTGCAAAGGGTCTAGGTTTTGGTCACTCTTGTCAATTATCCAGCGTCGCGGCTGGGTTGCATCTATCCAGGTACGCAGTTCTTTACTTGTAGGCATTTCACCCACCTGAATCACCATTTTGGGCGCTAACTGCTTTGCTAGTTGCTGATTTCGCAAAATCAGGTCATAAGTGGAAATTAAATAGGGGTTGAGTTCGGCGTAATTTCTGACTGGGGAGAGTCCCTCAGCTAGCACAGGCCATTTGAGAGTTTGGGAAAGTTGCGCGATCGCTCTACAATATTTCTCTGGTTGCTGTGGTTGTGCAACACCTGCAATGATAATGCCGCGATCGCATTCTTTCCACTCTTTGGGAATTGGGAATGGCGAAGGGGGCATAGGGTATGGGTTTGCTATTCCTGCGAAAAAGTCTTCTGGGTGAAACTGCGATCGCAAATAACTCAAATCAGTTCCATCAGGCAGAGGCGCTAAAGGATCGCGAAAGGGAATATTCAAATGTACTGGCCCCTTTGTAGGAGTTTGCGCCCTTTCCCAGCTATGAATTACCGTTTGTCGCAGGTAAGCTAGCATTCCCACATCAGCAGAGGGTAAGGCTAACTCTGTTTGCCAATTTGGGTAGTTTCCATATAATCTCAATTGATCTACAGTTTGCCCAGAGTGACAATCTCGCAATTCTGGGGGTCTATCGGTGGTTAATATCAACAGTGGTACGCGACTATACGAGGCTTCTATTACTGCTGAATAAAAGTTTGCTCCTGCTGTACCAGAGGTGCAAACTAGTACCACAGGGCGTCCGGTTGCTTTAGCTTGTCCTAAAGCGAAAAAGGCGGCGGAACGTTCATCAAGAATGGAAATCGCTTCAATCTCAGGTGCTTGTTGAGCAAAAGCGATCGCTAACGGTGTAGAGCGCGATCCGGGGCAAATGATGGCACAAGTCAATCCCAACCGCCTTAGTGTCTCTGTTAAAATATAAGCCCAAAGTTGATTAATATTCCTATAAGCGATCGGCATTAAATCAAACATAGCTATAAAACAATCTTAAATTTTAGATTTTGTCTAGGGAAATTCAATTTAAAATCCATCAATGCGGAGTTGGCTTCAATCACCGCCACGCGAGTTTCTGGGAAAGAAAATCTCCAACCAAACTTGCTGAACTTTCTACAAAATGCACAATTTGCTCTCAAACTTTTATGGACTGCATTCATTTAACGGGAATTCGCGGCTATGGCTACACTGGGTATCTACCAGAAGAACAGGTGCTAGGACAATGGTTTGAGGTGGATGTGAGGTTATGGTTGGATATCTCCACAGCAGCCAAGACTGACGCGATCGAAGACACTTTAGATTATCGCAGCGTCATTAGCTTGATACAACATCTGATCAAAACGTCTAAATTTGTTTTGGTGGAGAAATTGGTAACAACGATCGCAGATTCTATTCTCCAAGAGTGCGATCGTGTAACAAAAGTCCAAGTCACTCTCAGCAAACCTGCTGCACCTATTCCAGACTTTGGTGGCAAAATTAGCATTGAACTGACTAAAAGTAAGTCCAATCTTTAAATCCACACAGTGTGTTTTTTTGCAATATCTATCAGCTAGCAAAGAACAGGGGGTTTCCGTCGAGCTTGGAACTGTCTCATAATGAGAATTTTTTCTGCCATTGCTACCAGCACCTGTTGATTACTAAAAAACACCGCGAGCTGCTGATGAACATTTAACTTGCATATTTTCAGAGGACAGGAATTGTGATTAAGTATTAACCAGAAGCGATAGGGCTAGTATTTTATTTTTAAAATACGCGTAGTGGCATGGCAAGGCTAAAATAGTGCAGTTAAAAATATCTCAACTATCGAGATTTAAGAAACATAATTAATTTTTTATTGCACATATTTACGCTTGCCATGCGATTACAAGAAAACTAAGACTTTTTTTAAAGTTACGGTTTTTATATAAACATTTATAATTAATACGACTTTACTCATCATTAAAGATTTCAGACAGCTTTAGACCGTAATCTAGACCTCATATAATATAAAATATATTTTTTATAGATAAAGTAGTATTAAACTCTTTAATTACAGGTAACAATTAATAATAATTCGGTGTATGTATATTAGTATATTACGTACGACACGAACTAGATTTTTTTAACTTATATTAAAGTAATATACTGTGATTTTATGAAATTTTATTCTTGATTAATTTGTATAGAGATATTATACTTAGTATTTATACTTTCCCAATAAAGAATTATTGTATACATTTTTAAATCAGTTTTTAAGTGCTTGATAATTACATTCTAATTTGAATTTGAGGTTATTAGCATCATATTAGCTAAATGAATTAATCACAATTAGCTTTGATAAGCATACAAATTGCCGGAAATTAATAACATGATGCTATTTACCATTAGTCAGTATTACTATCAAGCAAGAATACAGGGTAGTTAGAGATTGTTTATGATAAGATAAGCATTTTTGACTTGAGTTGACACTGACAACAAGAATCTGAACCTTAGCAAACAGGTTATCGTAACATGTTCGCCCGCAAAATCCTAGTTGTTGAGGATGAAAAAAATATAGCCTCAAATATTAGAAAAAGTTTACAAAAGTTAGGTTACTTGGTATCAGAAATAACTGAATCTGGTGAAGAGGTAATAAAAAAGGTAGCAGAAACTCATCCACATTTAGTATTAATTGATATCTGTCTAGCTGAAATAGACGGTCTCCACGTAGCTGATATTATTCAGAATAACTTTCATGTGCCTGTAGTATATCTAACGGAGTATTCGGAATATAAAACATTAGATAAAAATCAGCTAAGTGAGCCTTTTAGTTACATAGCCAAACCATTTATTGAAAGTGATTTACATTTTGTGATTGAAATGACCCTGTACAAACATCAGAGCAAAAAAATATTATACGAAGAAAAACAGAGGTTGATGACAATTATTAATAGTATGGGTTGTGCAGTGATTGTGACGTATGCAAATGGTTGTATTGAAATGATGAATCCCATAGCAGAACTAATCACTGGTTGGAAGCAAAGTGAAGCGTTGGGGAAAGATTTAATAGAAGTCGTTAACTTAGTTAATAAAGATGTAGGAGAAAAAATTGAAAATTTAGCAACTTATGCAATCGAAGCAGGTGAAATTTTCAATTTACCAGAAAACTGTACGTTAATTACCAAAGATGGCAAAGAAATAGCGATTGGGGATAATGTTGCACCTATCCGCGATCGAGATGGCAATATTACTGGCGCGGTTTTAGTTTTTCAAGACATTACTAAACGTAAGCAGACAGAGGCACAACTGATCCGCAATGCATTTTATGATGGGCTAACAGAATTACCGAATCGTGTTTTATTTTTAGATCGGCTCAGACAAACCATTGAACGTAGCAAACGCAGAAGTGATTATTATTTTGCAGTTTTATTTTTGGATTTAGATGGCTTCAAAGAGATTAACGATCGCTTTGGGCATGGAATAGGGGATGATTTTTTAGTAGCGATCGCTAGACGTTTAGAGTCATGCTTACGTAGTGGCGATACTGTAGCACGATTTGGTGGTGATGAGTTTACTGTTCTTTTGGAGGATATTAAAGACATTACCGACGCTACCAATGTTGCCAAACGTATTCAAGACTCCTTACGATTGCCAGTGAATCTCAATGGATATCAATTATCTACTACAGCGAGCATTGGTATTACTTGGAATTTTAGTAGTTATGAGGAGCCGACAACTCTGCTGCGGGATGCTGATATTGCTATGTACCAAGCTAAACGCCAGGGAAAAGCTACTTATGCCATATTTAGTTAAAGATGGAATATGATACTCTAGGCGCTACTAAGGTTATGGTATACAACCGAGAAGCCCTATAATTCTGTCATGGAAAAAACCGAAAAACAGAATTCAGGAGTCAGTAGCCAGAATGGGCTAAACCTTAGCTATCCGCTGACAGAATTGAATTCTTTATGACTGGCGGACTTAGACAAGCGCTCAGGCGAAGGCTGAAAATAGGTTTAAGCTTGCCACTTTGATTCTGAATTCTGAATTCTGCATTATTCTTCAAAACTTATAACCTCTAGCAATCCAATAGAGCCAGTCTGCGATCGCTTCTTGAGTTTCACTGTCAGCATCAATGGCTACTACTTCAGATAATTTTGCAGAATATACATCATCATCCTTACCATTAATATAAGCAACCTCTACAAACATATCTTTTAGGCATTCATCATCTGGGGCCATTCCCAGTACTTCGACTTGTTTCTCCTCGATAGCACCTGATTTGCGTCCCTTCTTAGTCCATTTAGCCAAAAAGGGGAAATTCAGAGTCTCTTCGAGGTAGTAGTACCAACCCATAGCCCGGTCTTCTTTGTCTTCAGCATCTACAATGATCTCCGTTTTAATGCGATGCTCTCGGTTTTCGTCGGCTTCAACACTAGGCATAAGATAACACTTTGCGTATAATTCATTTTGATAATACTACCAAAATGTTTCTAAAATCATACTTAAATATATCTATTATGTCCGCTTAATTACTTATTCACCTCTAAGAACCCCACTTTTTAATTCCCTCTTTGCAAACTCTTAGAGGATGTTTTAAAAGTTCTTTGGTCGGTAACAAAACGTTTTAGATCCACCTAAATCCACGCCACTTGCTCCACTTGGGGAGACCCCAAGACCGCAGTGGCTCCCCTTAAAAAGGGGGACTTTGATTCCGGTTCCCCGCTTTTGAAGGGGGGTTAGGGGGGATCTAGAAGTGCCTAAAATTACATCTGACCACTTTTAAAACATCCTCTTAGGGCAAGGTGGAGTGAAATTAATACTTTTCGGGTTTTGGGGGAAAGGTTAAGGGTTTGAATTTACCTTTACCCCTTCTTTTTAACCTTTCCCCAGATCAAAACAGAGATTGTTGGGTTTATCCGAAAAGTATTGGGCGTGAAATGACTGTGGAAATCATAACTAATTATTTGGGATATAAACTCTACAAAAAACCGCTTGTCATTGACAAGCGGTTTTCTAATTATTGTTCTTAAAGGGAACTTATTCGTTGCACCAAGATGCAAAGTTTTTCTTAACGCTCAAGCGCAAAATTTATCAGAGATTAAACAAGTCTCAAATCAGGATAATTTGCTAACACATCATCAGATGTGAGCGTATCATTTTCAGCTTGAGGAGTCCAAAGAACTTCAATTGCTAGAAGCTTCTCGCTAGGGATACTACCAATTTGCCGCAAAGCTTGACGCAAATCCTCAGCACTATTAATAGCTGTAGGGATTTCAAACTTACCTAGTGTCGCCGCGAGCAAGGTGACGATAATGTATTCACCAGGGCCTTCGGTAAATAGGCGGGTGGGGTTGTCGAGTTCACCAGCCTGAGGTAAAGCTTCTTTGGCAAGGGCTGCTTTGAGCTGGTTGTTGACGTTAGAAAGAGTTTCTTCGCTAAACTTGCTGCGTTCTGCCAGTGACAGCCGATTAAACTGACCTTCAGCTGAATTCAAGCTGGCTTGTTGAGTGCCACCACCTGCATATACAAAGTATTCGGGATGGCGGAGTAAAGCTAGGCTGGCTTCTTGGAGAATTTCTGCTCTGCCTTCTGGGGTGTTAGTATCAGCAGTTTCAGCAATGTTGTTGAGTTCATTTTGCAATTCACGAGCTTGAGCTAACAAACCTACTTGCAAACGAGTTACAGAAACAGGAGAGTTACTGCTGTAATCTGCTTCTGGAGTTTCACCGCTAGAGACGCGGCGGAAAGTTTGCAGTAAGAAATTAGCGATCGCCAAGAAAATTAAGATGGTAAATATACCACCAAATCCTCCCCCAATACCCCAGAAGGGAACTATGAAGGGAAAGCCAAAGCCACCACCAAAACCACCACCAGGATAGTATCCGCCCCCACCAGGAGGTGCATAAGTCCGCGGTGTATAGGTGCGGCTGGAGGAAGGCATTCTAAAGGAGCCACCACCGATACGACCCCCACTGCGGGCTGCTAATGCGCCATCAGCGTGACCAAGAGCCAAAGCTAGCACCAAGCTTAGGGCTAAGAAGGTTTTTAACAGCGGTTTGATGGTTTGTTGTAGTTTTTTACGCATAAGACAATCGCTTGAAAAACGGAATTATTATTTATGATCTCTCCCGTTCTTGGGAGTAGTGTTGCAGGATGTCGCTAAGGCTAGCCCGTAACAAGCAACTTTGTAGCATTCACTTTTAGAGGCTACATATTCAATTTACCGCGTCTTATCTTGGGGAAGTAGCGATCGCAGGGGGGATTTCTCGACTGGGGAACCGTACCTGAAGACATGTTTATCCTCCAAGAAATTGCGATGTCTACGATGGGCTACGCCTACGGGCAATGGTTTACTATGCCTTGGACTAGTAGTTTCAGACTACAGTTTTGAATTATACAGATGATTTTAATTTTTAGTGATTATTTTGACTAATTTTTTTAATCCTTCACTGAATAAGTAGTACTACTTCTGAACTGATTACTCAATATTTAGCATGGGCAAAACGCCTTGCTAACGTCAATAGCATTCATTAATACATCTATGCGCTAAAAAATTACGTATACACAGAAGATCGTAAAGTGTCTGTAATACTTGTCAGTCATTCTAAATAGACATCATATCACTACTAAATAGTTACAAAAATTTTGCCATTTTGGCACAACAGTCCAAATATTTAGGATATTCTATTGAACGTAGCTAAATTTCGGAATTTTCGCAGTAATTGTTCACTGAGCAATTTCGCTACAAGTGTTACCTTTGATTTTTTGTTCATTATGCACAGAAACTCTCAAATAATGAGAGATTTGCAACAAAAATAAAATCAACACAATAAAAAAACAATCTTCCTGACTAATCTTCTAAAATAGGCTTCAAATTTGTATACCAAATTCGTTTTAAAAGAAATAAAATAATAATGATGGCTTTGAAAGTAATCCTAATTGTAAATATTAAAAACTATTTGAAATATAGTCATCAACTTTATTATGGAACATATTTCTCAACTAACAGCCGAAATCAGAGACAAAGCTGCATACCCAGATATCCTAGTTATATCCCGGATTTTCATGCCGAAAGAAGCTGTAATTGGGGAATATATCTACAATCGCTGTCTTCAAGATCCAGAACGAGTAATTGTGCTGGCAGCTAGTTGCTCAGGAGATCGAGTATTTGATGAAGGTCAACAATTTCCTGTGTATCGCTGGTATTATCCTAGATGCTGGCGTAGCGGCTATGTGGGAAATATCCTAAAGCCTTTGGTCAATATCGTCTGCTCATTTGTCCTAGCAATGAAACTCTATTTTCGCTATCACTATCGTTATATAGAGTGGGGCCACGGCTATGATTTTCCTTCACTGTTGCTATTGAGCTATTTGTTACCTATTCGCTTTTTTATCTATCTGCACGGCAACGATCTTCTTTGTACTTTACACAATCCCGTGCTGCGATCGCTATTTAAATTAACACTCAAACGCGCTGAAGGTATTGTTTGTAACAGTTCTTATACAAGAGACTACCTTAGAACTTCTTTCCGATTAGATACTCCTACCCACGTCATTAACCCCGTAATCAGACCAGAAAAATTTGGTAATAATGTAGCCAGTCCCAGTAGTCTTGATGATTTACGGGTTCGCGTGCGTCAGGCATACAACATTCCCGATTCAGCAATAGTTATTCTCTCCATCGGCAGATTAGTAAAACATAAAGGTTTTGACAGAGTAATTGATAACATCCCAATATTGCTAACTTTTGGGGTTGATGTCCACTATATACTCTGCGGTGAAGGGTCAAGTGAATCGGAACTGAAATCTCTGGCGCATCGTTTGCGAGTTGATAAGCGCGTTCACTTTGCCGGATATGTACCAGAGCGAGAATTAGCAGGTTATTATGCAGCTTGTGATATATTTGCCATGCTGACTTTATCGGATACTAAACCTAATAATATGGAAGGTTTTGGTATGGCTTATTTAGAAGCAAGTTACTTCGGTAAGCCTGTAATTGCGGCTCGTTTAGGCGGTGTTTTAGACATAGTTCACCATGAAGAAAATGGCATACTGGTTAATCCCAATTCTGGTTATGAAGTTTTTCAAGCTTTCAATCGGTTGTGCAAAGACCAACAACTACGCGAGCAACTCGGTCGTAAAGGTAAAGAATTAGCCAAGCGTAGAACCCTTCATCGATCGCTTTATAAATCAGAGGTAAAAAACGCAATTTTGTGAAATGAATGCACATTGAGAAATCACCAAAATCTAATTCCAGTAATCTACAGCAATCCTAAATCATTCGCGCTCAACAAGATTCCCAACTTATTTAATAAGTCCGGGATCTGTGGTTTGCAATTCTTGCTATAGCAGTCCTAAATCAGAAAATTCAAAAAATACTAACAATGGTAATTTGCTATAAGTTTTATTTATAAAAAGTCTCTACCAAATTGCTTCACAAATGAGCAAGATTGCAGTGTAAAATCTCGCTTGTGATGTGATTAAATGTGCAATGAAAAATATCTGGTTTCGTATAGAGCAATACCTTCGGCGTTACGCAAAGCGCCAAATTCAATCTTTTGTATTTACAGTCATTGGATGTCTTGCTGTTGTAAGTGCGATCGCCTTTGGGACAATGTATGTTGTGGCTCAACCTGCTTCAACTTCATCTGAACGTCCTGTTGTTAAAGCACCAAATTTCGGGCGACATTTTCAAGAATTTGGGCGTGAAGGCTCTATCTTGATTTACGACTCAAAAAATAACCGCATCTATGAACACAATCCTCAACGTAATGCAACAGCGATTGCTCCAGCTTCAACATTCAAAATTTTTAACGCGCTGGTAGCTTTAGAAATAAGTATACTTCCCGATGATGTGGCAGTTCTCACTTGGGATGGAATTCACCGAGAAATTGATGCCTGGAATCATGATACAAATTTGCGTCAAGCCTTTAAAGATTCAACTGTTTGGTTCTACCAAGTACTAGCACGTAGGGCTGGATATGAACGGATGCAGCAATTTATTAACAAAGTAGGTTACGGGAACCGTAAAATTGGTATCGCCGCAGATATCGATCGTTTTTGGCTACAACAGCAGCTATTACAAATTACACCCAAAGAGCAAATTAAGTTTTTGCAAAGGTTGTATCAAGGCGATTTGCCTTTCTCGCAACGGACAATAAATCTTGTCAAAGACATTATGATCCGCGAACAAACTCCAGATTACACATTGCGAGGAAAGACGGGATGGTTAACGAGTAGCAAACCAAATGTTGGTTGGTTTGTGGGTTATTTAGAGCAAAACAAAAACGTCTATTTTTTCGCCACAACCCTTGATATGCTTAAAGCAGAGGATGCACCCACCCGCATCGAGATTACACGACGCAGCCTTAAAGATTTGGGCTTGCTGGCTCAAATCAACTAACCACCTCCGACAATAGTTACCACTTCTAAGCGATCGGCTAGCTGTACTTTTGTTTGCGGCCAAAACTGGCGGTGTAAAATTTCGCCATTATATTCTACAGCCACCAAGCGGGGGTTAAAACCCAACTGTTGGAGTAAGTCGGGTAAAGAAGTTTGAAATGAGCAGCTATGGGTTTCCCCATTTACCTGAATCGTAATCTCGTTAGACATAAATGTGGGGAATTGGGAATGGGGTATTGGTTACTCACTTTGGGCTAATGACAAATGACTCTTTTAGAGTTCTGGTTTAATGCGATTAAGTTGGGAGAGCAAATATTGTGTCACGAGGGTAGGCTGTTCGGCTTGCATGAGCGATCGCACCACCGCTACACGTTTTGCTCCAGCATCGATCACATCATTGACATTATTGGCATCTATTCCGCCAATCGCAAACCAAGGAATTGAGCAATTTTTGGCGGCATAGCTGACGTATTCTAGCCCTGTTGCTGCCTTACCTACTTTCGTGGGAGTTTCATAAACTGGCCCCACGCCAATATAATCTACACCTTCAGCTATTGCTGCTTGCATTTCTTCTTTATTTGTGGTAGAAAGCCCTATCAGACGTTGCGAACCCAGTAATTGCCGAGCAACAGTAATAGGCATATCTTGTTGTCCCAGATGCACCCCATCGGCATCGACAGCTAAAGCTACATCCACGCGATCGTTAACAATAAACAAAGCACCGTAGATGTGGCATAACTGGCGTAATTTTCTCGCTTGTTCTAGACGCAAAGAATCATCGGCGGTTTTATCGCGGTACTGTAAAAGCGTTAATCCACCTTTGAGTGCAGCCTCGACATTGCTCAACAAAGTTTCATGTGGGGAAGTCACAAGATACAAATGCGATCGCCACAACAATTGATGGCGCTGATGACCCATTAAACTACTTTCTAGGGTATAAACCTGATAGCGCATCTGCTTACAAGCTTTAGCCATATTTGGCTGGTATAGCTTGCTGTATTCTTCCAATACCCGTAATGCTTCTTCTATCCGGCAAAAGTTAGCTTGCAAGACCGATTTTATACTAGCTCGTTGTTCTTCTTGAGGATGGGTTAATTCAGTCCCAGGATCGCCCGGTGTATCTCGCGCCGCCCGCAATTCGGAGGTATGCCACTTGGCTACTTCTTGTCGCAGCCGCTTGCATTCAAGAGCCAACTGGGCATTATTCAACCCAAACCGACACCATTCCTCGATAATTCGCAAGCCCTCACGAGCGCGATCTAAATTGGCATCTAAAATGCGGTAAACAACTTGCTGTATTTGCTCTTTTTGGCTGTATGGCTCGACCATTACAACAACCCCATTAGTGCTTTCATCGAAGTGTGAATTATCATAAGTCCTAGTAACCATAAGTTAATTAATTTGCTTTTTTTTACTAATTTTTGCGGAATCTACGCAAAACAACGTAGTAGTGAGGGTTACGGTAAATTATCCCATGTTCCTATAGACAGTGATAAGGGTAGTTTGAGGCTACAGTTTCGCACTGAGCTTAGTCAAGTGTTTTACGATAGACAACAAGCTTACAAAAGACTGCCAAAAGGGAATACACCAGAAAATCCACAATAGATATATTATCTAAAACCTTTGTAGAGACGTAATACTGCTAGTCTCTACAAGGGTTTTGGATAACGCATATTTAATTTCATTCTTATATTTAAATAGATATAAGAATGAAAATGACGTAGGCACAATTTATGAATTGTGCCTACAAATTATTTTGGGCAACGCACAATTAATTTCTGGAGATGTCTAATATCATTTATTACTATGTATTAAATATCGCCAATCGGTCAATATATGAGTAATATTATCGACATAATACTCTCTAGAGAGTATAAGAATTTATGATTACTTATAAGGAGTCGTGTTAAATATGATTCTTCCTCGTGTGTTTACTGAGTACCGTAGAGTAAATGTTCTGTTTCGAAAGCTGAAGTTTCTGAAATCAGCAAGGCTTTTATTTTTTAGTTTTTCAGTATTATCTTTTACTGTAGGTATGGGGGCGGCAAGTATAGCGTTTCTGGGTATCAGCCTGGATAGTGCGTTAGCGGAACTCGCCGTTGGCGCAGCCTCTCGTAGAGAAGGCATCGCTCAGATGCCATCGACACCAGATTCAGCGCCTCTGAATCAGAAAACACCTTCTCAGGCTAATGTGCTATTTGTCAACCCTGGTGTTGGAGATGACAAGGCAGGCAATGGCAGCGAATCCGCTCCCATAAAGACGATTACCCAAGCCTTGCGATTAGCTAACGCTAATACTGTAATTATGCTTTCCCCCGGCACTTATAGCGCCGAGACAGGAGAGGAATTTCCCTTAATACTGAAACCGGGTATTTCAATTCAAGGCAACCCCAGCAATCAAGGTAAAGACATTATTATTCAAGGAGGCGGTGATTACCTAAGTCGGAGCTTTGCCGGCCAAAATGTCACAATTGTTGGAGCAAACCAAGCCTTGCTTACTGGGGTGACGGTGACGAACTCTAATCCTCGTGGTTACGGTTTATGGATTGAATCTAGTAATCCGGTAGTCGCAGAAAATACATTTACTGGCAGTACTCAAGATGGGATTTCTGTCTGTGGTAATGCTGCACCGACCATTAGTAAGAATTACTTCGATCGCAATGGAGCCAATGGCATCACAATTGCCGGTAATTCCAGTCCCCAAGTCAAAGAGAATGTTTTTCACAAAACGGGTTTTGGCATTAATATTGCTCAAAATGCTGCTCCTATACTTATAGGTAATCAAATTCAGAACAATAGATCGGGAATTGTGGTGCAAGCAAATGCCCGCCCGATTTTGCGGAATAATATTATTCAAGATAATAAAGAAGATGGTTTAGTTGCGATCGCTCAAGCAATGCCAGATTTGGGTAGTGCATCGGAACCTGGAGGTAATACATTTCAAAATAATGCCCGCTACGACATTAACGCCAGCGCTGCTAAACAGGTGATTTCTGCTGCTGGTAACAACCTTGTGAGCGATCGCATCACTGGCAAGGTAGATATTAATGGTACAACAGCACTAGCAACCCAAAATTCTCAACCAGTTCCCAACAACGTATTACGACAAATACCACCAACTGGGGAAATCTCCTTCTCGGCTCCCGAAATCTCTGAAACTACTAATGGGCAAACCAGCAACAGCATTTCAGCAAATAATCCTGTTTCTGGGCAATTAAACAGTCAACTGCTGCCATTAATGCCAGCAAATAATGTACCGCCTTCCCCGCCTATATCCAATCAACAACCACCCACTTCTAGCGTCGCCGGATTTCCTACTCCTAGCAGCTTGTCAGGTAGACAAATACCAATTAACGCACAGCCACCTGATACACCACAGTTAAATTACGTGCGGATCGATCCTAATACCATTGAGTTTACTGCCCCTGAGTCCCCATCCAATTCAGTTGCACAGCCACCAGCTTCAAGTATGAGGAATCAAACACGGCAGCCATTACCAATGTTAGAAACTGGTGCTTCAGCACTTTTACCACTTCCCGATCGCAATATCCCCATTGTTAATACTCGCAATCTGCAAACAAGTTCTGCAAGTATTCCCGATAGTGGTAACTCTGCAAGACAATTTGGTGTACGTTATCGGATAGTAGTGCCACTTGCAACTGATAAGGATCGAGATTTAGTAAAATTCCTTGCTCCTGGTGCGTTTCCCACAGTTTGGCAAGGTCAAAGAGTTATGCAAGCAGGAGTATTTAGTAGTGAATATAACGCTAAAGAAATGCTCAAAACACTCTCTAGCAAAGGTTTAAGAGTCATTATGGAGCCGTTGAATTAATTGGGCATTGGGCAAAAGATATGCAATTAGCGAGAAAAGCGCCTCAAAATGAATATTGATCCACATTAGAAAAGCGATCGCTTTCCTACTGTGGAGAGGCATCGCTCTTTTAGTCAAGGGGGCGATCGTATTTTGGGAAGTCGGTCAAAAGGCGATCGCGTTTAGGCATAAGTTGAATTAGCGATCGCGCTATCAGTCCCAAGGAGAATTGACGACTTATATTTATTCGTTCGTTGCAGTAAGTTTGGCAAATATGAAGGTCAGATCCTTTTTATTCCTTTTTTTGATTGTCATTGGCGATCGCGGGTCAAAATGAAATCAATCGACTTGAGAGAGCGATCGCTTTTCTAATGTGGAAGAGGCAATCGCGGTTTCATCAAAGGAGCGATCGCACACCCTTATATCTGCGCTGATTTGGCGACTTGCGTCTGGATACAGCAGGCTGACTTTTTTCCGTTTTACCAACTTTCGGTAATTGGGGATCGACTAAGATATCTAGGGCAGACAAATGACGAAACTCGACGGAACAAGGGGTAGCGTTATCGTCAGTATGCCAGATTTTTATCGTTTTACCAACATTCGGTTATTTGTTGGGTAAAAGCGCAGTCAGGCTAACGGCTCAAATCAGCGGCGGTAGATCGCCTCGGACTCTGCCCTAGCAGCTAGAGTCCCTCCGCTACATTTAAATTGCTAGCCCTTTGCTGTATGCTTAAAAGCAGTTACTCCCAACGTCAGTAATGACCATCAAAACCCAAAAAATTTTGATTTTGGCAGCAAATCCCAAGCAGACAGCACGTTTGCGTCTTGATGAAGAATTGCGTGATATTAAGGAAGGTTTGCAAAGGGCGCAAAATCGGGAGAATTTTGATCTACGGTATGATTTGGCAGTACGTCCGAGGGATATTCGCCGCGCTATTTTAGATTATCGACCAAACATTATCCACTTTTCTGGGCATGGTGCAGGGGTACAAGGATTAGCTTTTGAAGATGAAACTGGAAACGAACAGCTAGTTACGGGAAAAGCATTAGCTGGACTTTTTGGACAGTTTTCTAATCAAGTAGAATGTGTGCTGTTGAATGCTTGCTACTCCGAAGTCCAAGCAAAAGCGATCGCCCAACACATTAATTATGTGATTGGCATGAACGATCAAATCGAAGATAAAGCGGCGATTGAATTTGTTGTGGGATTTTACGATGCACTTCTGGCTTACAATTCCGAATATGATTCTGGTTCGCCTGTAGAGTTTGCTTTTAATATTGCCCGGAATGCGATTGAGTTAGCTGGTGTGTCTGGCGAGTCGATTCCTGAAATTAAAAAAAAAATAATTTAACTCCCCATCACTTACCTTCAGGAAATCTTACCAATGTCCCAGAATTACCGCCGCACTTTTTACCCCGTCCTGAAGAACTTGTACCCTTAAAACACAAAGTATTTTCACTAACAAAACAACCTGTAGGAATTACAGGGAAAAGCCGCCGTGTTAGTGTGCAAGGAATGGGCGGAATTGGCAAAACAGTCTTAGCTACAGCACTGGCGCGGGATGAAGAAGTCAGAAAGGCGTTTCCTGATGGGGTGTTTTGGGTAACATTTGGACAAACACCCCAGATTTTAACTTGGCAATCCTATCTTGCCCAGGTGTTGGGCAACAAGCAAGCGGCTTTTACTGAAATTGGATTGGCGAAAGCACGATTGCGGGAGTTATTTGCACATAAAGCTTGCTTACTGATTTTGGATGATATTTGGCGTTTGGATGATGCGACAGCGTTTGATGTGTTAGGAGAACACTGTCAAATGTTAGTTACCACCCGTAATACAGCGATAGTTACGGGGTTGGGAGGGGAAGAATATCAGCTTGCGGTTTTAGATGCACAACAGGCGTTAGCACTTTTGGCAGATTGGGCAAATCAACCGGAGATATTGCACCCCACAGAGCAAAATGATGTCGCCAAGCAGGTAGCAAGGGAATGTGGATATTTACCCTTAGCATTGGCGATGGTAGGGGCGATGATGCGCTTTAAACCGCCAAATCGCTGGCACAATATTTTAGAAAAACTACGTAGTGCTGATTTAGAGAAAATCAAACAACAGTTTCCCGATTATCCTTATCCGAATTTACTCAAGGCAATTCAGGTGAGTGTGGACAATTTAGATAAGAATTACCAACAGCGATATTTAGATTTTGCGGTCTTTCCTGAAGATACACCCATACCAGAGGCAGTTTTGCAGACTTTTTGGGAACCTTTGGGTTTAGATGAGTTTGATAGCCAAGATGTTATTGATGAATTGGTGAGTAAATCTCTGGCTTTGCGGGATGAAGTCGGAAATTTGCGATTGCATGACTTGCAATTTGATTATGTCAGAAAGCAGCACGCCACCTTAGTAACCGAAAGTGAGGGGATAGGGTGTTTACACACTCGTCTATTGAATGCTTACGGCGAAAAATACCCCGAAGGTTGGCATAGTTTACAAAATGACGGCTATATCTGGCAAAATTTAGCCTATCACTTGCTGGCTGGGAGAAGGGAAACGGAATTACAACAACTGCTGTGTGATTTTTGCTGGTTGCAGGCGAAGTTGGAGAACATCAATATTAATGCTTTGCTAGCAGATTATGAGTTTTTACCGGAAGATGAAAATTTACAGTTAATTCAAGGTGCATTGCGACTGTCAGCACATATTTTAAATCAAGATAAACAGCAATTGCCAGGGCAACTAATAGGGCGGTTGCTGGGTTTTGAAAGAGATGAAATTCAGGCATTGTTAAAGCAGGCGCAGCAATGCAAAACCCCAAGCTTGCTTCCCCAGACAGCCAGCTTGGCTCCCCCTGGCGGTTCCTTAGTACGTACCCTAGCAGGTCATAGTGGCTGGGTAAATGCAGTTGCCCTCACTCCAGAAGGTTTGTACGTAATTTCTGGTTCCCAAGACAAGACCCTTAAAGTCTGGAATTGGCAAACGGGAGAACAACTGCGTACCCTAGTCGGTCATAGTGACTCGGTAAACGCACTCGCCCTCACCCCAGAAGGTTTGTACGTAATTTCTGGTTCCCAAGACAAGACCCTCAAAGTCTGGAATTGGCAAACCGGAGAACAACTGCGTACCCTAGTCGGTCATAGTAAGCCGATAAGTACACTTGCCCTCACCTCAGATGGCAAGTACGTAATTTCAGGTTCCCATGACAACACCCTTAAAGTCTGGAATTGGCAAACCGGAGAACAACTGCGTACCCTAGTCGGTCATAGTAAGCCGATAAGTACACTCGCCCTCACCTCAGATGGCAAGTACGTAATTTCAGGTTCCCATGACAAGACCCTCAAAGTCTGGAATTGGCAAACCGGAGAACAACTGCGTACCTTAGTCGGTCATAGTGACTTGGTAAATGCAGTTGCCCTCACCCCAGATGGCTTGTACGTGATTTCTGCTTCCAGTGACAAGACCCTCAAAGTCTGGAATTGGCAAACCGGAGAACAACTGCGTACCCTAGTCGGTCATAGTAACTCGGTAAAAGCACTCGCCCTCACCCCAACCCCAGATGGCTTGTACGTGATTTCTGCTTCCCTTGAAACAACCTTCATCTGGAATTGGCAAACCGGAGAACAACTGCGTACCTTAGTCGGTCATAGTGACTGGGTAAATGCACTTACCCTCACCCCAGATGGCTTGTACGTGATTTCTGCTTCTCGTGACCAGACACTCAAAGTCTGGAATTGGCAAACAGGAGAACAACTGCGTACCCTAGTCGGTCATAGTTTTTGGGTAAATGCACTCGCCCTCACCCCAGATGGCTTGTACGTGATTTCTGGTTCCGATGACAAGACCCTCAAAGTCTGGAATTGGCAAACCGGAGAACAATTGCGTACCCTAGTCGGTCATAGTGACTGGGTGTTTGCACTTGCCCTCATCCCAGATGGTAAGTACGTGATTTCTGCTTCCCGTGACAAGACCCTCAAAGTCTGGAATTGGCAAACCGGAGAACAATTGTGTACCCTAGTCGGTCATAGTGACTTTGTAATTGCACTCGCCCTCACCCCAGATGGTAAGTACGTGATTTCTGCTTCCAGTGACAAGACCCTCAAAGTCTGGAATTGGCAAACCGGAGAACAATTGCGTACCCTAGTCGGTCATAGTGAATTGGTAGAAGCACTCGCCCTCACCCCAGATGGTAAGTACGTGATTTCTGCTTCCCGTGACAACACCCTCAAAGTCTGGAATTGGCAAACCGGAGAACAATTGCGTACCCTAGTCGGTCATAGTACCCTAGTAGGTCGTAGTAACATAGTAAATGCACTCGCCCTCACTCCAGATGGCTTGTACGTGATTTCTGCTTCCAATGACCACACCGTCAAAGTCTGGAATTGGCAAACAGGAAAACAACTGCGTACCCTAGTCGGTCATAAGGACTTAGTAAGAACACTCGCCCTCACCCCAGATGGCTTGTACGTGATTTCTGCTTCTTTTGACAAGACCCTCAAAGTCTGGGATTGGCAAACTGGAGAAGAACTGCGTACCCTAGTCGGTCATAGTTACTGGGTACAGGCACTCGCTCTCACCCCAGATGGCTTGTACGTGATTTCTGGTTCCCGTGACAACACCCTCAAAGTCTGGAATTGGCAAACTGGGGAAGTAATTGCCAGTTTCGTAGGGGATGGGGCAATATCTTACTGTGCTGTTGCACCCGATGGAGTGAGAGTTGTTGCTGGGGATGGATCAGGAGAGGTGCATTTTTTGCGATTGCAAGGCACAAAAGAGTAATTCATAATTTGTAGTTGGGCTGAGTCAGCCAGCCTGACATTTGCGTCATTTAACTCTCATAAGCTTTACATGGTAAAGCTTTACCCTAAAATTCGTTAGGCAAAAGGCATTCTTGCAAAAGAATTCTAGAAGATTAGGGTAAAGCTGAGTTTTTTTCACACAATTAAATAGGACTCCTATAGTTGAATTATATTTATGATACTTTTGGGCGCGATCGCCTTCGCCGTAAATCGGGTTAAGGCAAAAAAACTCATCATCTAATACTTCAACACGACTTTGAAGTACCTCAAAACGACTTTGAAGTACCTCAAAACGACTTTGAAGTACCTCAAAACGACTTTGAAGTACCTCAAAATGACTTTGGAGTACCTCAAAATGACTTTGGAGTACCTCAAAATGACTTTGGAGTACCTCAAAATGACTTTGAAGTACCTCAAAACGACTTTGAAGTACCTCAAAACGAATTTGAAGTACCTGTTGCTTATTGAATGTTACTTTTTTTACAAGTTTAATATATACCTCAGTACAATCAACTAAAAATAATTAGGTCGATCTTAATTTGCTTTAATTTTTCCGAATTATCTCTCAGAGAAGTTTATTGTTGCATTGGCTAGAGTACATGCAGTAATCCTATAACTTCCTTCAGGAAAGCATTTTATGGCACGACTAAAACGCAGTTCACCCACTCTCGAAAACGCTCTCCGTCGAATTGCAGGAATGCGATCGATTAGCCCGACGCTAGAATTTGGCAACGGATTAAATTTGACAGACTACAACAGCCGCATCCAAAACTTGCAAACCCAGCTATCTACCTACAACACTTTACTCTCTAGCATAGATGAAATGGCAGGTCGCCTCTCTCTAATTGAAGAAGAATTGCGCGGCTACTCTGAAAAGATGTTAATGAGTGTGGCAACCCATTATGGCAAAGACAGTTTGCAATATATGCAGGCGGGAGGCAAGCCACGCAAGAAATTATCACGCCGTTCGAGCAACACTCAATCCCCATCTGAGAGTACAGCTACAACCTTGAATGGTGCAAACAACAATGGTAAAGAAACCTCTGTTGTTTTACCCTAATATTTAAGAGTGTTCCAAAAAATAAATGATCCAAAACCCGTCATTGCGTTCGCCCTTGGCGTTTCCGTTGGCGCAGCCTCTCGTAGAGAAGGGTACGAAGCGAAGCAATCCCAGTGATTGCGATTGCTTCGCAACGCTTTGCAATGACAATTGGGTATTTTTTTACTTGGAGTAGTCTAAATGCATCATGCTAGAGTGTTGTTGATTCTGGGTATAAATTAGAAGTTGTATGAATTAAGATTTTGTTCTATTTTATACTGCTATTTACCACCACATTATGCTGACGATCGCTCTTTTATCTGGTTGCCAATGGGGCGATCGCGCCTGAATTCAAATAGCGCTGACTGGGTTAGCTTTTATTCTTCAGTTTTTTTTAAGTCCCGTTATTCCCCTTATCTCCCTATCCCGGTTTGTGATCCAAACGGGTGGCTTGCTCTAGGGCGGCTTTTTCTTTGGCTCGGCGGACATAGGGTTGTAATTGGGCGCGATCGCAACCTGTTAAAATAATCAGATTTTCTAAAGTGATTCCCCGCATTAACATTTCTACGCGCCAGGTTTGTTGTGCCTGAGCGATCGCTGGCTTTTGTCCTTGGGGAGTTAACAATCCCTCACTCCATATTTGCCAACGTACCTCAAGCTCTGATTCTGTCATGGGTGTGCCTGTTTCATTGAGAAACATGGCTGTTTGAGTATCTTTACGACTTTTCAGCCATTTGATTAAAGGATTATTAGTAAAAGAACCGTAGCGTTTGCCCAAAATCCATTGATTCACAGGTACTTGACGGACAAATCCGGGAATTGTGATTTGCAGGAAGTGTCCTTGAGTATCGAAGATTTGGTGCGATCGCTCTAAGCTAATTATTTCTGTAGCGGATAACCCAGCCCCAAATAATACGTAAGCCAAGGCATGATCTCGTACTCCGAATTTCCTGGCTTGTTGCAGAATTTCGTGAACTAAACTAGCTGGTAAATCAGCTACTTCTGTGGTAATGAACCCTCCTTGTAAGGAGTTTATTGCTGATTCTGTTGAAGATGACATGGCTCCATGTAAAAACAACTCCACCAAATTTTCTAAAAAGTCGTCCCGATCCTCCCAAAGTTCGTGAAATTCGCTGGTGAACTCAATTACTGCATATCCCAAAATCATCCCATTCAGCAAACTGGCTAATTTTTCTGCGGGTAAATAAGTATTTAGGTGTCCTTGCTGGATTACAGTAGCTAAATACTGAGCTACATAACGGTTTGCCTCTGTTACTCCCCTGCCTAGTGCGCGGCGATTTTCTGCCGGGAATTGGTCGGCTTCACCTACCACAGACCGGACGAACTCTGGCACTCGTTCTAATGTATGTAAAGTGTCACTTGCATAATCTTTAAGAGCTTGGTAAACATTGCCGGGAGGTGTTGCCCGTCGCACCAGCGACTCACCTAAATCCTTGAAGGCCGCGGACTCTTCCAGCACAGCCAAAAGCAGCCCATGTTTATTGCCAAAATTTCGAAATAGAGTCACTTCGTTGACTTCGGCTTTTTCAGCAATTTGGCGGGTTGTAGTAGCGCTAACTCCCTGAGCAGAAAACAACTCAAGTGCAGCTTGAATAAGGCGTTGACGAGTGGAAATAAGGTGAGATGACATAGAAAAATGCAAGTGGCACTTGCAGGGGTATCAGAGTTCTGCTAGCATAACAAATGTAAGTGATACTTGCTTTACTCTACTTTAACTAACTAGTGAGAGGGTGGATAAATCCTTAGTGGGATTATGCCCAATAAAAAGTAAATCACTACATCATCCATCAACAGGAATTTTTATGACCGCAAATTTTGGGGCGTTCGCTAAAAGCGTTGGCGAAGCCATCGCTCCTGAGAGAGGCAACTCACCTCAACTCAGTTGGACAAATGTGGTATTTTTTGCTACATTTCATGCTTTAGCACTTCTGGCTCCTTGGTTTTTCTCCTGGCCAGCATTAGGTTTGCTAGTGTTTCTCCACTGGTTATTCGGGAGTATTGGTATTTGCCTGGGATATCACCGACTACTGAGCCATAAAAGTTTTCAGGTTCCTAAGTGGTTAGAGTATGCGATCGCCCTTATTGGAGCGCTGGCTTTGCAAGGGGGGCCAATTTTTTGGGTAGGTGGACACCGCCAGCATCACGCCCACACAGAAGATATCAATTTAGACCCCTATTCTGCTCAAAGAGGATTTTGGTGGAGCCATATATTGTGGATTTTCTACCCGCGTCCAGAATTTTTTGACTATGAAACCTATAAAAAATATGCTCCTGACTTAGCCAGACAACCCTTTTATTGTTGGCTAGATCGCTACTTCTTGCTATTGCAAATACCCTTCGCACTGCTCCTATATGCATTAGGAGGATGGCCTTTTGTATTCTACGGAGTATTTCTCAGATGTGTCTTACTTTGGCACTCAACCTGGTTTGTGAACTCAGCATCACACCTGTGGGGTTATCGCACCTTTGATGCCAATGATGGCGCTCGTAATCTTTGGTGGGTATCCATCGTCACTTATGGAGAAGGCTGGCACAACAACCATCATACTTATCCTCACATGGCGAAATCTGGGTTTTCTTGGTGGGAAATTGATGTTACTTGGTGGAGCATCCTAGTGTTGCAGACTTTGGGTTTAGCTAAAAAAGTTGTCTCGCGTCCTCCTCAAGGTGCAACTCACGGCTAAATTGCAGTTAAATTATCATCAATTTGTTATGCCGATTGCTTCTCGCAATCGGCTTACTAATTTTTATCAGTAGTATTTCACGGTAAAATCTAACTGATTAAATCACCGCAATACATCAAGTGTGAAAACTGACAGCATTTTTTATCGTCTTTTTCAAGAACTTCCTGGGATCTTTTTTGAATTAATTGGCAATCCACCCCAAACAGCAGAGACTTATAAATTCTCCTCAATTGAAATCAAGCAAACGGCATTCCGTATAGATGGTGTTTTTATCCCAACACAAGGAGAAGAAAATCCGATTTATTTTGTTGAAGTCCAGTTTCAAACCGACACCGAAATTTATTCACGCCTATTTTCAGAAATTTCTTTATACTTACGCCAAAACAAACCGAAAAATTCTTGGCGAGGAGTAGTTATCTATCCCAATCGCAGTTTGGATACAGCAGATATCAAGAATTATAGTGAATTTTTCGCTAGCCAGCGCATCAGTTGCATTTATCTTAATGAATTAGGTGAAACTGCATCATTGCCAGTTGGAATTGCTACGATGAAATTAGTCGTCGATGAAGAGGAGACAGCTATTATCGCTGCTAGGCAGTTAATAGAGAGAACCCAGCAAGAAATCAACATCGAACCACAACGGCGGCAGTTACTAGAATTGATAGAGACAATATTAGTCTATAAGTTTCCGATGATGAGTCGAGAGGAGATTGAAGGTATGTTTGGGTTAAGTGATTTGAAACAAACACGAGTTTATCAAGAAGGTAAACAAGAAGGCAAGCAAGAAGGTAAACAAGAAGGCAAGCAAGAAGGTAAACAAGAAGGAGCGCGTGAAGAAAAGTTTAGAATGATACCTTTGTTATTGAGATTGGGATTGAGTTTTGAAGAAACTGCGAAAGAGTTAGGTTTAACTCTAGAAGAGATTCAGCAAGAAATTCAAAAACAGTCTCCAAGCCAGGATACGTAATCTACAATTACAGCAGAATTCAGAATTCAGAAGTCAGGAGTCAGAATGGGCTACGCCCTGCTGCGCTAACAGAAGAGAAACAGGCTTTATACCTGGCTTTGAGACTTAGCTTGCGTACCTCACTAATTTAAAATTTGCTGTATTCTTTATCACGGATTTATCTACATATTTTTACTATTTCCCATTCCCATAATTTTTAATTTTTTCTATGATTTCGCTCTCTCCTATTCTTCAAGCTAGACTCTCCCAACCCTTAAAGATTGGCTCCTTTGAGGTAAAAAGTCGGGTTCTCCAGTCGCCTCTATCTGGAGTGACAGATATGGTGTTTCGCCGTCTTGTGCGTCGCTATGCGCCAGATTCGATGATGTATACCGAAATGGTTAATGCTACGGGGTTGCATTATGTCAAGCAGTTACCCAAAATCATGGAGGTAGATCCAAATGAACGCCCAATTAGCATTCAACTATTTGATTGCCGTCCAGATTTCCTGGCAGAAGCAGCAATAAAGGCAGTTGCCGAAGGTGCTGATACTGTTGATATTAATATGGGTTGTCCGGTTAATAAAATCACTAAAAATGGTGGCGGTTCTTCGTTGTTGCGGCAACCAGAAGTAGCAGAGGCAATTGTGCGGGAAGTGGTAAAAGCCGTTGATGTACCTGTGACTGTCAAAACTCGTATTGGCTGGAATGACAACGAAATTACTATTCTCGACTTTGCCAAGCGGATGGAAGATGCTGGGGCAAAAATGATCACGGTACACGGACGCACCCGCGCCCAAGGGTACAACGGTAATGCCCGTTGGGAATGGATTACCCGTGTAAAAGAAGTGCTTTCTATCCCAGTGATTGCGAACGGAGATATTTTTTCTGTTGAAGCGGCGGTGAAATGTTTAGAACAAACTGGCGCTGATGGTGTAATGTGTTCCCGTGGGACTTTGGGTTATCCGTTTTTGGTGGGAGAAATCGATCGCTTCCTGAAAACTGGGGAGATATTACCGACACCTACCCCAATTCAGCGTTTGGAATGTGCAAGAGATCATTTACAAGCCTTGTGGGAATATAAAGGCGATCGCGGTGTACGTCAAGCCCGTAAGCACATGACTTGGTATGCTAAAGGTTTCGTTGGTGCTGCCGAACTCCGAGGACAGCTAAGTTTAGTTGAAAAAGTTGATCAGGGTTTGGCAATGATTGACCAAGCAATTGAAAAATTGGCTAATGGTTATGAACTAGAGGAAGAAGCAGAAGGTAGCTTGGTAATGCTTTAAGAAGTTGATTTGATCGCTAGCTTGGGGTAATATTGCTGATTGCTAAAAGTGACGCGATCGCTTGCATACTGCTGCTTCATTTTATCTGGGCAAATCTAATAGTAAGTAAAAAGTAAAGAAAAATTCTTAAATTACAATGCAGAATTGTAGCTTATCTGAACCGTATTGGGTCAGGATTTATCTTAAATTCACGATTGTAGTTTTAATCCCTAATAGGGATTTTAGTTAATTGCAATATTGGGCGGGGCTTGAGGTCATTGGCAAGGGAGAAGTTTCAATCCCTAATAGGGATTTTAGTTAATTGCAATCCAACAAGGTAACAGTGTTACCACTAAAAGTACAACAGTTTCAATCCCTAATAGGGATTTTAGTTAATTGCAATTCAACCCAGGCGGTTCTGTAATTTCAGGATCTTTTGTTTCAATCCCTAATAGGGATTTTAGTTAATTGCAATTTGATACAGGTGGAATATAGACCAAATCATTTGAAGTTTCAATCCCTAATAGGGATTTTAGTTAATTGCAATCCTCTTGGCTAAATGATGGGTGCAACTCGTCACTGTTTCAATCCCTAATAGGGATTTTAGTTAATTGCAATATTGTATTGCTGCAGGTGGGACGCCAATTGGAAAGTTTCAATCCCTAATAGGGATTTTAGTTAATTGCAATTGCAATTCACGGCGATCCAGACAAAAGCCTTGCAGTTTCAATCCCTAATAGGGATTTTAGTTAATTGCAATAATGTTCCGCCGCATCCGGGGTAGGGTTTGAAAAAGTTTCAATCCCTAATAGGGATTTTAGTTAATTGCAATTGCTCACATGGCAATTGGGAATGATAGTAGTGGCGGTTTCAATCCCTAATAGGGATTTTAGTTAATTGCAATTCGCTGGCTCCTGAAAGCGTTGGTGTATTTGGTTTTCAAGGTTCAGTTGCGCGAATGAAGGAATCATAACACAGGGAATAGTCATATCACAAGATGCAAATCCCTGAAAGCCAGTCCCCATAAGGTGCGCGGATGGTTGGAAAGTACCATTGCCCTCAAAGTCTTGTATAGATGGAGCGTAGAGCCTTTTTTGCTCCTTCTCATTTTGTATATCTACCCATCCGCGCATAAAGCAAGAAAATTCGTCTGATTGGCGATCGCTACCTCTATTAAAATAAGCGATCGCCTAATCCTTGCACACCTTAATTTACCAAATCAGGGAATACCTCTTGTACAGCGGGATGCACTAAGCGATGATTCTGCACATTCACACCCTTAGCTAATGCTGGGTTAACCTCCAATGCCAAAATTCCCAAATTCGCCAACTGGACAACATAAGGTAATGTACTATTATTAAGTGCCTGAGTTGCTGTCCAAGGTACTGCTCCTGGCATATTGGGAACGCCATAATGCACTACACCCTCTTCAATGTATACGGGATTTGTGTGGGATGTTGGGTGTAAGGTTTCTATACAACCGCCTTGGTCAACAGCTACATCAACTATTACCGAACCAGGACGCATTTGTTTGACCAATTCACGAGATACTAATATTGGCGCTCTACGTCCTAACACTAAAACTGCACCGATGAGCAAATCGGCTTCAATGACTGCGGCTTCAATATGAGCAGAGTTGCTGTAAAGCAATTCGACTCTAGAGCCAAAGATGGTTTCCAAGTAAGATAAGCGCTCGACACTCACATCTAAAATTTGGACGCTAGCACCCATGCCCACAGCAATTTTAGCTGCTTCTGTGCCGACAACGCCGCCACCTAAAATTACTACTTTGCCCGGTTTAACTCCAGGGACACCGCCCAAAAGTACACCTCTACCACCTTGTTGACGTTCTAAGAATCTGCCTCCAAATTGTACTGCTAGCCGACCGGCAATTATGCTCATGGGGGTGAGCAAGGGTAATCTGTTTGCCCCAGGTTGCTCTACAGTTTCGTAAGCGATCGCAGTTGTGCCACAATCAATTAAATTCTCTGTTAATTTGCGATCGGCTGCTAAGTGTAAATAAGTAAATAGTATCTGCTCTTTTTGCAAAAATTTATACTCAGATGTTAGCGGCTCTTTGACTTTAACAACCAATTCCCGATTCCAAGCTTTTTCTGATGTGAGGACAATTTCTGCTCCAGCACTTTTGTAGTCATCATCGGAGAATCCAGCACCATTACCTGCTTGCGTCTCGACGAAAATGCTATGACCATTTTCTCGCAGCACCCGCACGCTAGAAGGACTTAAGCCTACCCGAAACTCTTGATCCTTATTTTCCTTGGGAACACCGATTTCCATATATCGCCTCTGATAATTTTTTTGTTTAACTGTAGCTTTCCAATCTCAAGCTTGCTACTTTCGTCTTGCTAGTTCCGTATTAGAGATAGCTGGATTAGAGATACCTAATCTCTGTTCTAACTTTCTTAATTCAATCTGAGTAGCCCAAACTCTTACCCTTGACTATTGCCCCAGTATTTATACAATATATAAAGAATAGTAACAATTTATTAAAAAGAGCGATTGTATAGCTCCCTAACTAGGAAGCTTTTGTTGAATTTCTCAAGTCATCTTGGCATTCCAGCATTGCAATCAGCTTTTAAGTTAACTTGACTGAAATTTAGAGAGGGGTTTTCCAGATACTATGAAAAGCAAGTAGCAATTATCCCCACTTTCTGTGACTTCTACGAGAAGTCTGATATCAAGTCCCGTTTGCCAAAAATAAGGTTTATTAAAAAATGACACAAACACAACCAACAATTACACCTAAATTAGAAGAGCCTAAGTTTGGCTTTAACGAATATGCCGAACGCTTGAATGGTCGAGCTGCAATGATTGGCTTTGGTTTGATGCTGGTGATTGAATACGTCACCAATCAAGGGGTGCTATCATGGCTGGGTCTGAAGTAGTGCCATCAAAAAGCACAATCTTGAAGTTGTAAGCTAGTAATTAAAAGAGTTACAACCAGCTGGAACAACCAGTTGGTTTTGACTTCAATAATTTATAGCGGAGTACTTCGCCCTAGATACATTAATTAGACTTATTCATAAATAACTGCCATAGAATGTAAGCAAGAGAGGAATCGAAATACCTATTAGTGATTGAAATATCATAGACTTGCAACTAATATGTGCAAGGCGATTAATGAGTAAATTTCCTCCCCCTACTAAAAAAATCATAAATTAGTGTCTGCCTTGAATGAGAAAGGCAAATAATGGGTGAGGTATTCTTGGTAAATATACACAAAAGGTGAACTGGAACCAACCAAGCTGTGATGAATGCTGTATTACCTCGTTTTTTGAAGTCGACCTACCGAAAAGAGCCACTAATCAGTGTATTGATGACAATGGGTGTTATGGATGCCCTGATTGGCGGATTGAATGATAGCTGGTCGTTGTTTGCTTTTGGTTTGGGAACGGCAGGGATAGCGCTAGGCTTTAAGTTGTGGCGTTTTCAGCAGCGTCGTCCTTTACCAGAGGAGCCTGTAGTGCAACATTATTTGCCCTCTCGTTCTTCTAGTGCGCCTTTACCAATGTTAAGCGTTTCTAAAAGCGTTTCTAAGAAAAAACCACCTCTTTAAGATGTGCAGAGTTATGACTTAAAATAACTCTGCAAAATTTATTGGGTTTAACTGTATCTATAAAAGTGAGGAAAAAGAGTGAGTAGTGAGGGAAGAGGTGGCGGTAATTTTCTGCGGCCGTATATTATCCTGGCATTTATGGCAGCTGTTGCCCTTCCAGTGAGTACCTGGGAAGGGTTTTATATTCATCAAGCTCATGCTGCCATTGAAGTAACGCCAAACTCCCCCCCAGCTAAAACTAACTTTGCTAATGCTCAACTACTTTACACACTCATCGGACATAACGGAACCATTAAATCCCTCGCTTTTACTCCAGATAGCAGAATTCTTGTGAGTGGAGGTGCAGAAAACGAAGGTGTAATTCGCCTGTGGAATTTAGCAAAGGGTAAAAAGTTAGCGACTATTAACAAAGCACACAAAGCAGCGGTAGAATCTTTAGTGATTTCGCCAGATGGGCAAACCCTCGCTAGCTGTAGCGATGACAATACGATTAATCTCTGGAGTCTGAAAAATTTAAAATTTAGCCGCTCTTTTGTCGGACATACCAGTAACGTCTTATCTTTAGCAGTGTCTCCTGATAGTAAAGTTCTCGTCAGTGGAGCTTTGGATGGGATTCGTATGTGGGATTTGCTACAGCAGCGCCCTCTAGGAACTATAGTACGCTTTGATAATTTGATTTATACTCTGGCCATTAGTCCTGATGGACAGACCTTAGCTAGTGGCGATAATAAGGGTGTAATCAAGCTGTGGAATTTGAGTACTGGTAAATTCATCAGTCAATTGCCAGCTCATTCTAGTGCTGTTAGCGCTGTGATCTTTACACCAGATGGACAAACATTAGTCAGTGCTAGCCACGATCGCACCATAAAACTGTGGAATATTAATACTGGAGAATTAGTCCGCACCCTTACAGGACATAATAACTGGGTAAATGCGATCGCTCTTAATCCCGATGGACAAACCCTTGCTAGTGCCGGTAGAGATGGGATTAAATTGTGGGATTTAAATACAGGCGAGTTAATAAATACACTGAGTGGACATACAGACTGGGTAAGTGCGATCGCTTTTAGTCCCAATGGTAAAATTCTTGCCAGTGGTGGATTCGATCGACTAATCAAGATTTGGGGGATTCCAACAAAACGAAAGTAACAGCGATCGGACAAAATAATCGTCAAAGAGTAGACTATATCCCCCATTTCTTTTAAGAAGTCGGGGATATCATTTTGACGCTGCTTTCAAGGCTTGGTGAATCGCCATAGCTCAAATTCTCACGTCATGTAGAAAGTCAGACGATCGCTAACGCCGAAAAATTCCCCCAATCATTTCCCGTATCTGCTAAACTTTGGTCTTGCCTTTTTAGAGTTTTTGTAGTAAAAAATCAACCAAAGCTCAGATCAAATTTTGCTATAACTAGTCAAAATCAATGATGGTAGCAACCAATAGCGCTCCAAAATCTTGAAGAACTGTGAATACTTGATGAAAATACAGCCGAACTAATATCTTATCCAGCAAATTACTGTAAGTATAAACATAGGTAATTTCAAATTATCTGTGCAGTTACTTGCCCTCTAGATCGGAACAATTTCTGAGCTTAGACAATCTTAGAAATGGTCATCGTCAGTAAATGCACTCAGTTAAAAGTCACGAACTCGTGTGAAGCCAAGGTTTGTAGTGCTTAACCGCTATTATTTTGAAGATAGGATAACTTGCTACTTAAATGATGTTTAATTTTCCCGAACTGCTTTTGATCCCCATTTCGATAGAATGACTAGGCAGAACCCTAAAACTAAAAACCGCTTTTGACTGCGACGCACATGAATCAACTGAACAATGGTTTTACGCTATTTTTAAGTCTGCTAGTCGAGGCGATGCCTTTTTTGCTTCTTGGGGTTTTATTCTCCAGTTTGCTGCTGTTTTTTGTTGATGAGCGCAAACTAGTAGAAAAAATGCCCAAAAATCCGCTGTTGGGTGCTTTAGTTGGCAGCATGATTGGCCTTTTATTTCCGGTGTGTGAGTGCGGGAATGTACCGGTAGCGCGGCGATTCCTGATTCAAGGAGTACCCACACCAGTCGCAATTGGTTTTTTGCTAGCAGCACCAACAATTAACCCAGTTGTAATTTGGGCCACTTGGACAGCATTTCGAGATCAGCCAGAAATAGTAGTCTTACGAGTCGTATTTTCCCTAACAATTGCCACAATTATCGGGTATGTTTTCAGTTTTCAAAAGGACTTAAATCCCATAGTCCAACCTGCGATCGCTCGTTATATGAAGTTTAATCCACCCGCGCAGCCCCAAACCAAACGCCGTGGTAAGCCTTACGAAGCACAACAAGAAGAAACAGTACCGAATCTGTTGCAATCCGGGACTTATATCTTAGGAGGAAAAGCAGGTATCCCTCTACGGATAGATCCTAATTTAGCACTGCCTACCTCAGTCTCTACTGCTGATAAACCGCTAGCAGCTAAACTGCGCCTAGTTGTGGATAATAGCATCCAAGAATTGCGGGAATTGGGCGGAGTGATGATTTTAGGAAGTGCGATCGCTGCTACTATTCAAGTCCTAGCTCCCCGTGAATTAGTTCTCAGTTTGGGTGCTGGGCCTATTACCTCAATTGTAGTCATGCTGATATTAGCTGTAATAGTATCAATTTGTTCTACAGTCGATTCTTTCTTCGCCCTATCTTTTGCCTCAACCTTTAGTAGCGGTTCATTGCTAGCATTTCTGGTGTTTGGGCCAATGATTGACATCAAAAGTGTTGGTTTGATGTTATCTATTTTTAAACCCAAGACCATCTTTTACTTATTTGCTTTAGCAGCACAATTGACATTTGTCTTCACTCTTTTCCTGAACTTGCACGTCTTTTAAGAAAATATTTATCATTTGTCAGTTGTCCTTTACAAATGACCAATGACCAATGACTAATGACCAATGACCAATGACTAACAAAAATCCCAAATCTAAAATCCCAAATCTGTTGCTCCCTTGGCTGGATGCTCTAGCAATTACTGCTTGGGGCATTTTGATGTTGAGATATTGGCTAACTAATAAGTTGAATCTGTTGATTCATCCAAATTACTTTTGGTTAGTGATTGTGACTGGTATCAGCTTCATCATTATTGGTTTGTTCAAGATGCAGGAACTTTGGCAACGGCGTCGCCGTGATGTTACGCCAAACACCCAGCATATTAGTTTATTTCCCCCTGGTTGGGGCAGTGGTTTATTGTTGACTACAGCAATTCTAGGTTTTATCATTACACCGCAAGTTTTTGCTAGTGACAAAGCACTCCAAAGGGGGGTGACGACTGATTTATTGGGAAGCACACGTGTCAAACCCCAAGCTTTTCGCGCTACTGTTCGTCCAGAGGAGCGATCGCTTGTAGACTGGGTACGCACTGTCAATGTCTATCCTGAACCAGATACATATACAGGGCAAAAAGTCAAGGTGCAGGGATTTGTGATTCACCCGCCCGATATAGGAAAAGAATATTTGTTTTTAGCACGATTTGTCTTAAGTTGCTGTGCAGCAGATGCTTACCCTGTGGGATTGCCCGTCAAACTACAAAATAATCAAGAGCTTTACTCTGCTGATACATGGCTGGAAGTAGAAGGACAAATGGTGACAGAAAATTTAGCAGGTAAACGCCAACTTACGATTGCCGCTAACTCTCTGAAAAAGATTCCTCAACCTCAGAATCCTTATAGTTATTAGTCATTTGTCCTTTGTCATTTGTCATTTGTAGATAACTAACGGTCAATGCCCAATGCCCTTCAGGAGTGCTGAGTTAGGAATCTCACTTCTTGACTCAGCACGGGCTAAACGCCCCGCTAACGGAACTCGGAACTGTTTTTCCCAATGCCCCATAACCAATGACTAAATCTAAAGCATTCCAACCACTGGATCGTATAGCGATCCCACTAATGTTACTGCTAAGTGTGCTGATTGGGTTAATCATCTTGCAAGGTGATGTGGTAACTGCTCGTGTCCGGGAATTTACTTGGCAAAATCAACAAATTGGGGCAGAAGATAATTCCTTCACCCTCACCTTCAGCCGCCCAATGGAAACAAAAAGCGTCGAGGATAACTTGAAAATCGAGCCACCCCTAGCAGGTAAATTCAGTTGGGCAGGGCGGCGGATGGTTTATACACTGGTGACACCAGCACCTTATGGCACAAATTATAAAGTGCAGTTACAAGGAGCTAAAGATAAATTTGCGGAGCAAGAAGGTACAAATCGGCTGATACAGGCCTTCACAGGTAGCTTCCGTACACGCGATCGCGTCATCCTTTATATCGGAACCGACAAAGAAGAACAGGGACGGTTAGTTCTTTACAACTTAACCCAAGAGCAAAAAAGGATACTTACCCCCAAAGACCTGATAGTAATCGACTTTGAGTCATTTCCTGATGGAGAGAAAATTTTATTTTCTGCTCGTGCCGCAAACAATCAAGACTTACTTTCAGCCCAACTGTATACAGTGACAACAGGCGTTTCTGCTAAATCTGGACAAAAAGCAGAACCAGAAGGCAAAGTTGACCTGACTTTAGATAGTAAAGATTATCAAAACCTGAAATTTGACTTATCACCTGATGGGCAAACTATTGTCATCCAGCGAGGAAATAAAACTAATCCTGGCGACTTTGGACTATGGTTTATGCCAGCAACCAGTGATGGTTCAGTAGAAAAACCCACCCCGAAACGTCTAAAAAGCCAGCCGGGAGGAGACTTTATGGTGACACCAGATAGTAAAGCCGTAGCGGTTGCTCAAGGACAGGGAGCAGCGATTTTACCACTACAAGGTGATGCCAGTAAACCTTTGGATTTTCTGCCGCAGTTTGGTTTGGTACAGGCTTTCTCCAAAGACGGCTCTCAAGCAGCGATGGTAAAGTTTAATACAGATTACACGCGGGATTTGTTTTTGGTAACAAACCAAGGTGTGCAGAAACAGCTATTAAAAACAACAGGTTCAATTCTCAGTTGCCAATTTGACATCGCCTCACCCACCCTCTACTGCTTGCTAACACAGCTAGTATCCAAGGAACAATACATAGAACAGCCCTATGTGGTGGCAATTGATTTGAAAACCGGGCAACAGAAACCATTGTTAGTACTGCCTCCCGCTCAACGGAATGTGCAAATGAGTTTATCTGCCGACGGTTTGGGCTTGTTATTTGACCAAGTAGTACCGCAGACAAATCCCCCAGCATCATTACCCCCAAACACTTTAAAAACTGATGATGGAGATACGATCGCTACCAGTAGCCTGTGGTTAATGCCTCTGTTGCCCATCGCTGATGCTACAACTGTTGAAATTAAACCAGAACAACTCCCCTTAGCCGGGTTTCATCCCCGATGGCTACCTTAAGAGAATAATTGCTAAGTCGATTTCGGAAGGTTAGTTAAGGTGTCGCCACCAAAAATTAAGTTGAACCTAATGGAGTTCAGTTCCATCCTTACGGAGCAGATAGCGATCGCTAATCAACTTCAAGACTACTCTACCTATTTCTGGATGCGTTTTCTCAATGACTGGTTGCACAATAACGCCTTCCATGATGCAGTCGGGACTGACTACACTATTGGCATTATTGAACTGAGACACCGCTTCCCAAGTGTAAGCACCGATATAAAGCACAGGTACTCTTGGCAAAGCAAATTCCTCGCAAAAAGTCACAAAATCGCTGTAACTGAGAAAATAACTGCCGCGACGCACAGCAAATATAGCAATTCCAATGTTTCCATTATTCAAGCCATATTTGATATCTTGTACGCCGTAGATTTCTC
Organism: Nostoc sp.; assembly: GCF_036917235.1. GTDB lineage: Bacteria > Cyanobacteriota > Cyanobacteriia > Cyanobacteriales > Nostocaceae > Nostoc. Next base: position 56,018 of record NZ_JBALDU010000094.1, on the reverse strand, counting down.
CAAAAATCTGAGTTCCTGGTGGAAGTTTCTGGAAAGCCTCGTTTTCGTTGTAAGCACGAATATAAACTAATTTTTTATTGACTTCGCTGTTTTTCCAGAAGTAATTATGGCTGCCAATTTTAGTTGTGCCATCAGCATCAACTAAAACAGTGAAGTTAGTTCCGTGCAACTTCTCTGTTACAACAACTTCTTCACCTTCCATGAGTATGTTTTTGTAACGTTTTAGGTTTTCTGGACTGGGGAATTTGTAATGTCCAATAACATTTTCTGCTTCCCCACTCATCCCTTGAGGTATTGGATATTCGTACTTTATGACACCAAAATACTCCGTGTAGTCGTCTCCGACATTTCCCGTAAAGTTTTTACCAACGGGAATAAGCAAACCCTCAGAAAAAATTCCGCGAAGTTTGGCAGCACGTAGTTTTTTCGAGTAGTAGTTACGAATACCAAACTCATCTAAAAAGTTTTCTGGAATCACACTATCAATAGGAAAGTAAAAAGCTAAATCTCCAGGGTGTAAGTTACCTTTGACTATAATTACCTGATACCCCATATCTTCAATAGAGGCAATATCTAGCCGATCGGCATTGGGATGAGGATTAATGCTATTGATTTTGACAACTTCAACTTTAAAAATACTCATAGCTCATCTCTTTGAAAAACATCCAAATTACAAAATAGTAATTATTTGTTGATAATTTGTCCAAGCTTCCCAAAAAATATAAATTGATAGTATTCCTAAGAAAATACGAAGCACTAAACTCACAGTATAATCTGGTAGTTTTGGCAATGTGCGAGTACTCATCTGAACGCCTATAAGACCACCACATCCTAAAACTATACCTTGAGCAAACAGAATATTTCCTTCTAATGTGTGTCCTGTACAGGCAGCTAAACCAGTGATGATAATCACACCTAAACTAGTCTGAATTGCTACTTTAATTTCTTCTCCCAATAGCAACATTTGCAGCGGAACCATAATCGTACCGCCACCTAAGCCGAATAAACCTGCTAAAATTCCTGCTGCTCCCCCGGTTCCAATTTTAGAAACTAATGGGTTGAATATTGGGGCTATATCCTCTTTTTCCTGGAAGGACAGTTGCTTGCGAAGCTCAATCAGATAGATGTTAGCAAGTAGTATGATGCCAAATGTAAATAGTATTATATAAGATGGAATTTTATTGGCAAAATATACACCTATTCCAGTAGTTAGAAAAGCTGGAATTCCTAAATAAATTACTCGTTTAAAATCAAAGTAGCCCATCCACCAATTTTGCAAACTCCCAGAAATTGAAGTAATTACAATAGCAAGGCTACTAGTAGCGATCGCCTGAACGGGAGTATAGCCTAGTGTGACTAAAAGAGGAATTGTGATAATACCGCCACCTATTCCTAAAAGCCCAGCTATGACTCCAGATATTAAACCTCCACTCCCTAAAATCAACCAACTAAAATCAATCATAAAATAATTATTTTTCTACAGAAGTGACTTGGTGTGATTAACCTTGTACTGTCACCGGATGGCTAACAACACCTCCATAAAGCAATCCAGAGTCATTCCACGGAACTGTACTCGGTTGTGTATTACCTAAATTGTCAGTAGCACGAGCCTGGAGAAAATATTCCCCAGGAAGTGGGTTCCATTCAATGTCCCAGCGTACCCACGCAAATGGAAAATTTGGTTCTCTTAGTCGTGCAAATTGCCAAGTTTTGCCCCCATTCAGGCTGACTTCTACACGAATAATTTTTCCTTTCCCAGACCAAGAACGTCCACGTAGTAAGTGGGTTTTAGCCGAAAGCGTAGCTGGCCAAGCCAACTCAAAAGCGCTCTTAACATTTTGGTAGGTAATCAGCTTACCTTTATATGGTGCGATCGCTGGGTAGTCTGCACCAACCAGCACCATCTGCTCTGTCACCCACTGGGTATATATCGGTGTTTCAGAAACCTCAATCCGCTCAATCCATTTAACGTTGGCGTTTCCTCCCCAACCAGGGAATAAGACACGGCACGGCTGACCATGATCTGGAGGTAATGGTTCTCCGTTCATGGCGTAGACAACGAGCGAGTTATCTGCTAATGCTTTGCTAATTGGAACTACACTGCTGAACTTGGATTTATTTGTCTCCTTTGAGTCCAACGAATCCACATCTGCACCCTCAACGAGTACATCTTTTGCTGTGGATTTCAGTCCAGCTCGTTCCAATAACATACCAAGTGGTACACCAGTCCACTCAGCCACACCAATAGCCCCAAGTCTCCACCGTGTTCCAGGGAGTGGTGTGTTGTAAGCTTCTTCAAAGAAGCGCCGACCATTAGCAGCACACTCAATAGCGCAAGTGACTGAGATGGATGGCATGGCGATGATTTCATCGTAAGTAAACTCGCAGGGGGCAGAAACGCCAGTTCCATGAATTTGCAAACGCCATGTAGATGGGTCAAAAGGGGGAGGTGTATGGCGGTTGTGAACATAGAACCAATCATTTGGTACTAAATAACCACGCCCATACATCGCTTCCCAGTTCATCTCTAATGTGCCTTTGCTATGAGAGATATACCCTGGTGGTAATGGCTTAAGTATTTTGCTGCCTTTAGTTTTAATAGCTGTCTGACTCTGAGCAGGTGCAGGTTTAGCTAACCCTCCAATGGCTGTGGCACCAACCAAAGTAGCTAGTATTTTCAGAAAGCGCTGGCGCGAAATACCCACATCTGTACTTTTTTGCCAGATGCACTGTTCAACCCGTGCCTGTAAATAATCCTCTTGGTCAAAGAGGTTTTCATCGCTCAAGCTATTACCCCCTTTTAATTATTTGTAATTTTCAGTCAACTTAAGCCTTGGCGAATGGAATTGCCTGCGGCACACTGCGTGAACGCGGCTACACAGGCAAAGTCCGCCTCCGCGGACTAAGGTCAAATCAAAGTTTTGAAACCCACGGAGGTGGGTTTTGTTATATCTAGACGCGGTTTATAACCGCCCATTTCGCGTTAAGTTGACTGCCATATATTTTTTGGCGATAAAAAGAGGCGAGACTAGCTGTTTAGCGCTGTCCAAACACCAGTTATCTGATCTTGTGTGTAATTGGGCAAATAGTGAGCCAATCCGTTTTTAGCTATTTGAGCGATCGCATTTATAAAGCGATCGCAATCTTCTAATGTATTATATACAGCAAAGCTGGCTCGGATAATACTAGGAATATTACGTGTAATTCCTCTATCTACTTCCTCAGCAATCTCACAGTCTTGCTCGTCTGAAACATTCTTGAGTTTGCGAATATATTCATAAGTGCAGAAAGCCCCAGCCCGAACGCCAATACCATATTCTTGTGCCAGAATCTCTGCTACTAGGCGTCCGTCAAATCCATCAATATCAAAGGGAATAACATGGGCTAAGTTATCTCCGGGAATATGTATTTTAACACCAGGAATCAGCCCAAGCCGTGTATATGTAAATTCAACTAGAGAGTGTTCATACTGAGCAATGCGATCGCGCCCCACTGCTTCGATAATTTCAATTGCCTTGGCAATAGCGATCGCACCCATTGCGTTTGGTGTTCCGGGGTCATGGGCCCGTTCTGTATAAAAACGCTTGATCTCTAGGTTTCTGGTGATATAAGGCAGGTTTCCACCCCCAATTTGATAAGGGTAGGAGCTATCAAAAAATTCCTTCGGCCCCAGCAAGACCCCGGTTCCATAAGGGGCGTACATCTTGTGTCCAGAGAAAGCCACAAAATCTAAATGACATGGGTCATCATCAGCACGCATATCAACTCGTTCATGCTGAATCAACTGACACACGTCGGCAAATATCTTCGTACCATACCGATGTGCTAAAGCTGCAATTTCGTAAATTGGGGGTCTGTAACCTGTAATTGTCGAAGCACCTGTAATAGTTACTAACTTAATTTGCTCGGCTTCGGGGAGATTTTGGTGTGCTTTGAAGATATCTTCAATTTCTGCAACACTTACACTTCCATCCGGCTGGGTTTTATACTGCACAACTTCGTCTCTAGTAACCCAAGGCAGCAGGTTAGATGAATGCTCGATATCAGAAACTAAGATTTTCCCAGGTTTTTTTGCCCAAAGTGTGGCAGCTCCATTAATTGCTTCTGTTGTATTCTTCGCAAAGATTACATAGTTGTCTGAAGATGACCCCACAAAGTCGCGAATGATGTTCCGACTAGCGTCATATTCTCGTGTAGTGATGATGGATTTTTGCCCAGAACCTCGATGTACGCTGCCATAGGTGTCAAGCATTTCGTCCACGTACTGCTTGAGGGTTGCAAAGGGTGTGGTTGTAGCTCCATTATCCAAGTTGACGTACTTGACATAGTTTCCGTTAAGAGTTTTCACCTTGAAAGATAGAGACTCATCTGTAAATAACGGTCTGATTTCTTTGTCCCAAAAGCTGTCACAATTTTCTACAAGCAGCGGTAATTTAGCAGTCTCTTGCTTGATATTTGCGCCAATTGCAAGTATATCAGTCATCTTTAGCACCCCTATTTTAAATTTTGATTTTTTGGAAAAAGCCTAACTGCCGCAGTACTTTATTTCGCGCTACAACCCGATTAATTGCCAGTAATTATGGTCTTTATAATTACTTTACTTCTAGTAGAAAACGCGGTTATTACAATTATTCTTTAATAAAATAATTAAAATTGATATCCGTCATAATACTCAAGTTTTATATTTTTATTGCAAATTAATATACAGTGTAAATAAAGTAAATAAGTAGTAAAGTATACTTTAAATGATTTTATTCCAGTCATTAAACAAACTTGATGTATTGGAGATAAGTCGATCGAAAAGCTTATAGCCAATAAAACCTGCAATTGCTTACTGGCAATGTATTTATCGAGAAAAAAGCCCTGACTAAGTTGAGATTACTCTTTAACAAAGTTTTATATTCTACTTAGACAAGTTGTTACGTCCTTATTAATATTTTATAAGTATTTACTCGTATAATCGGGGATCTCTTAACATTGCAGTTATAGTGGAAGCTCTTAGTTGTTTACTGACATTAAATAGCGATCGCTTCGGATGAGAGAATATCATAGAAGAGTAGATACTTGTACGGACATCTATATTTAAGTACTCAATAAGGCATTACAAAATGTATTTTAGGAGACAATCACAATTTACTTCTTAAGACAGATGCGATTTTAAAAAATAAAGTATAATCTAAGGCAGTTTTTTCATATAAAAAACTTCATCAGCCAGCCAATACAGTTTAATTTTTAACGTATCAGGGTTTCTCCTCTCTCTCGCCTATCCTCAAAGGGGGCCAGAGTTCCCCTTCCACCTCTTCTTGACGGGGCAGAGCATCATAGTGTTATAACGGCATCAGTCTAGATACAAAATGGGGAACACCAATTGATGATTAATTGCTGGTGCTTGGAGAGAGTTAAACTTAGCTTCTAGAGCAAACCCTGATTAGACACAGTTGATAAGCAATGCTAATGCCAGCACTGCTGAATATTTTTAAGCAGGTGAGTCAAGAGTGATGAATGAAGCTGACACCTCAAACAAGGGGGCTGTGATAGAATCCTTAAATTCTGCTAATTCGCCACAATCAGAACAGGCGAGTTGTCCCTTTTACTCAGTTGTGCCTAATGACAATATGACAGTTAAAAAACTGCCACTCCTCATGCCAGCTGAAGATACACAATTTTTACAAGATACCACCCAGCAGGACTGGGTTGCAGAGCCTGAAAGCGGCAAACAAGCACTTATTGACTCGGAATTTCAGAACCTGCTGGCATTGAACGAAGAATTACGTGCGGCTAACAATAATTTGTATGCACAAGTGGAGCAGCTAAAAGACAACCTAGCTGAGTCAGAAAAGGTTTTGCAGTGGCAGAAAACGCGTTCTAGCGTTAGCGAGTCGATGCTCAACCAACACACTCAAGAATTAGCTGCGGCTCAAGAACAGATAAAATCTTTATTTCAACAATTAGAAACTGCTGTACAAACTGTTCAACGTCAGGAAATTTTCACTGATACTTATAAAGCACAGTTACAAATTAGCCAACAACGCTTGGCCCAGTTAGAGCGAGAATGTACGTTGCTACACACTAATAACAACGAACAATCTCAGCAGTTATTGCAATCAGAAAATGTTTGTCGGGAGTTACGTACAAGACTGATGCGACAACAACGCCAGACGCTGCAATTCAAAGCAGCTTTGGAAAAATGTCTAGATACATCGGTTCCTAGCTATGACTCCCTAGAGGATGCTGCAAAACATCCTAAAGACATAACTAGTAGCCAAGGAAGATTTTCTAGAAAAGCTCGGTCTTTATTTCCTAATGCACAGCCAATTCAACCTTGGTCAGCAGAAGAAGAATCCTTGAGTAACGATCTAGATAATTCTTGGGGTGAACCCTCAGCACCAATCCCCTTCCAAAGAAATGAACCCACTGCGACGCCCTCATCTACTTGGAACTGGACAGTTAAGAAAGACACGCCAACACCAACACAGCCCGCCCCATCTCCAGAAGTTGAAGATTCTCCAGATACAAGTGAAGCGGTTTCACCTCCGGGTTCATCAAATTTAGATCAGCAATTAGATAGTCTAATTCAAATGTTTTTCACCTCCCAGCCTGTATCTACATCACCACCACCTACTGCGAAAACGGATGTTAGTGATGCCCCGATTTGGGAGACTTTAGCAACAATTTTAGAAGACGATAAGGAACTAGAAAATCCACAGGAGGAACATTTGGAAGCAGAAATTAATCCTCCTGCAACTAGCTCTACTTCTTGGACGACGGATTCTGTGCTTTCACCAGCCAATAACTTGCTGGTTTCCTCCACTCCATCCCACACCGAAACGCCTGTTGGAGAAACTGAAGATTACTGGTCAGAAGTTTCACAATTTTCAGCAAGTGATTTGTGCTCAGAGTTATTAGGTGATAACACCAATGATGACAATTCACCTTCACCAGTAGTTTATCCCCAGCGTCCACCGAAGGGGCGTAAATCATTGGCATCTGTAGAACTGCCGAATTTTCGTCCAAAGAGTTAGGAGAGACGCGATTAATCGCGTCTGTACAAGTGATTAATGCCCAATGCCCTATGCCCCATTCCTAATTCAGAATTCTTGCTTCTGACTTCGGAATTATGGCTTCTGGGTTAGATTTTGCTACCTGGCTGCGCGATCGCGGTTTGCCTGTGGCGATCGCATAATTAATCGCCAATAACCACAGCCACAATCCTGGATTCCGCGGCTCTAGCCAAAAACCTACCCGGTTTAAGAAGTGCGGGAACCACGGACTTAATAAAGCACTAACCAGGGCATGACGACCGAAGTTGAAATAACTACCAAGCCATCGCACTAAATCTCTAGGACCAGCAAGTTCCCAAATCCATAAAAGTAAGGCAGGATTTTTCCTAGCTGCTTTCAGTGCTAGGCGGTTAAAGGTTAACCAATCACACCGATCTTTGATGAAGTTATCTGCCACCTCTGGCGGTTCGTCTGCTAACAGTCCAAAAAAGGTGTTGAGCATAGAGTTAATTCGCTGCGGTGGTAAAAATTTCCCTGTGGGAACCATCATCCCTTTGGAAAATAGCCAAGTCACGGAAACGTTGCTTTGATAGGCGCGAATTTGGTTCAAGTGGCGGAAACTCAACAAGTCATGTTTGAGGGCAGTATCCAACAGCGTTGTTAAGCGCTCTAAGTTGCGAACTAGGGAACCAAAACCCGTGAAAACGAGGGGAGATTGCAGTGAAGCAGCATCGCCGATCGCAATCAATCGATCGAAGGCAACTGTGCGATCGCGACTTCCCACACTAAAATGCCCTGGTATATACCCAAATGTCGGCTTCTTCCACACTAATTTGTCCATATCGCACCTGCGATACTCTGGCAAAATTGTGAAAAAGTCCTCGTACATTTCCAGCAAGGAACCGGGATTTTCAGCATTGACTTCGTGGTAATGAAATAAATAAATCGTCAGTTCCTGATCTGCTGCGGGAAACAACTCCCAAATTAACTGCCTTCCCCGCGAAATATCCCCATGACTGTAAAGAACGTCCCCATATTGGGAATCCCATACTCCCGGCTCAAATCCGCTCTCAATTGCCGCTCCCACCGTCGGACAGACACTATCAAAGGCACGACCACCATTTAATTGCCAAGCGATGGGGGACGCAGTTCCCATTGCATCTATTAGCAGTCGTCCACTTACTTGCTTCTCAATTTGACTGGGCAAGTGCTTGACTTGCAAAACTACCTGTGATATATCAATATCTGCACGGATAAATTCTGTTTCATCCCAAATTTCACCGCCTGCCGCTTGCAGTTTTTGCCCACACATTTGGAGCCATTTTTCGGAATCCAAGCCTAAATTTAGGACTGTGGGTGTGTGGAGGATGGGCGATCGCAGTTTGGCTGGATTATTAGCATCAAAAAACTTATTGAATCCGTCTTTGTATTCCCTGGCAATGATGGTTTCTAACTCAGCGGGGGTGACTAAACCCAAGTTAACCAAGCTTTGAATCTCGTCGCGCGAAATATTCCATTCTCGGTTCATCCGCCCAAAGGGCATTCGTTCCACCAGCAAGACTTTATATCCGAGTTTTGCCATCAGTGCTGCATGAATTACGCCTAATGCACCGCCAATATAGATGATGTCGTACTGGGCATAGGACATGGGGGATGGGGCATTCCTTATTTCCCCCCTGCTCCTTCGCGAAAACACCACTTGACGCGGCTGCTGCGGATTCCGCACCCCTTCGCGCCATCGTTGTTCCCACCAATAGGCACGAGTTAGGTCATATTCACCGTTGGGCATTTTCTGAAAATACTTGACGGTAAGGGGGTAAGTCGAGCCTAGTGCAGCAAATATTGATTGCTGGGATAAATCAATTGCTGGCGGTTCTGGGTAATGATGCGGAAAACGGCTTCTGATTTCCTTGGTCAAGCGTTGCAGAATTTGTCCTTCATCGGGAAAGGGTTTTTCTGCCCAGCGAAACACTTTCAGATAGGTAGTTCGTTGCACCGACCAGACAAATACCGAAAGTTCTGTAGGCAAGTTTTCGGAAAGACTGACTCCAGCAGGTGTAGTAGCACTGGGTATTTGAAGGCGAAAGCCTTCCGAGGTAAGCACTTTTTCTCCATTTCCAGGTTCAAAATCTGTTTGTAACCAACTACGCACAGTTTCTGTTTCTGGAGTTGGAACTTCTAAATAAAGGATTTCTTTCATCTTTTCCTGACATTTCCCATCAATCTACTCACTTAGACAGATTTTCTTAAGGCACAAAGTAAGGTAGACTCCGCCCTATTAGTTTCGTAAAGATTCAGTGAAGAAATTTTAAGAGTTTGTCAAATTTATTGTTCATTTTGTATTTCTGTAAACCCACGCCATGAATTATCCCATTCCAGACAGTCCCCAAGAAATTATTGCTCTGCGACAACAGCCGATTGATGAAGAACTAGTTGCCAGTGCGATCGCTGGAGTAATTAAAATTGTCCGCGCTCAGGGTCAATCTTTGGAAGAATTGACCGCTCAGTTGCTAGCAGACGATCCACTGCTGGATCAGCAACAACGCCGTTGGTTAAGCCAATTAGTTGCCCAATCCTGGGAAAAGTTCTCCTAAAACCTTGGATAAGATGAAGTTTTGGTCGCAGCATTAGATTTCTAGGTCTGTACCTAAATGTTGGCGATGCCTGCGGCGGGCTGCGCCTACGTATTTTTGGTATAGGAGTAATAATAATAGTCAGTATGGGATTGTCGATTGGGTTACTATTTTTGCGCTCATGGCACAGAAGCCATTAAATTAACCATATCAGCGTTTTACATTGCTTATGAATTTTACAACGTTCTGAAACGGAAAGACCTCTGCTTTGTGCCAGAGGTCTTTTTTTGGGAGCAATCTTTATGCTGTTGGAGGAACGTCTCAGCACATAACTCAGTTGAGCGATCGCTAACTAAGTAAAAATAAATATATTTGAAAGCCTTGACCATCAATAATCGTAGTCAGCGACTCTAGCAATTTAAAATCTTATGCAGAGAGATAAATCGCTTACTACAAACAAAAGTTTTATTTTAGATTTAATTATGTCTAACGATTTATCCACTGACGATCGCTTTCAACCCATCAACCTTTTTGAGTACGAAAAGCTAGCCAAAGAATATCTGTCTCAAACGACACTTGATTACTATAGCAGTGGTGCTTGGGACGAAATCACATTGCGAGATAATCGTGCTGCCTTTGAGCGAGTCAAGCTGCGACCTCGGATATTAGTCGATGTGAGCGATCGCAATCTAAGTACCTCCATTTTAGGACAACCCCTGCAACTACCTTTGTTAATTGCACCAATGGCTTTTCAATGTCTAGCCCATCCAGACGGAGAAGTTGCCACTGCCCTAGCTGCTGCATCAGCTGGTGTGGGTATGGTGTTAAGTACAATGGCAACAAAGAGTATTGAAGAAGTGGCGACTGCATGTAATCAGTTTCCAGATTCTCTGCGATGGTTCCAGCTTTATATCCATAAAGACCGGGGATTAACTCGTGCTTTGGTAGAAAAAGCCTATAAAGCAGGCTACAAAGCACTTTGTCTAACTGTAGATGCACCCGTTCTCGGACAGCGAGAGCGAGATAGACGTAATGAGTTTGCCTTACCCCAAGACTTACATCTGGCTAATCTTGCTAGCATCTCAGGGCTAGATATTTCCCATGAAAAAGGTGAATCTGGATTATTTACCTACTTTGCCCAACAGCTAAACCCAGCAGTCACTTGGGACGATTTGGAATGGTTGCAGTCTTTATCTGGTCTACCTTTAATTATCAAAGGAGTTTTACGCCCAGATGATGCTGTGCGGGCTGTAGAATATGGAGCCAAAGCAATTGTTGTTTCCAATCATGGTGGCAGACAACTTGATGGTGCGATCGCTTCTTTAGATGCCCTCGCTGAAATAGTAGCGGCAGTGGATGGTAAAGTAGAAGTGGTGTTGGATGGCGGCATTCGTAGAGGCACAGACATTCTCAAAGCTCTGGCATTAGGAGCAAAAGCAGTACTAATCGGACGACCTATTTTGTGGGGACTAGCGGTAGCCGGGCAAATCGGTGTATCTCATGTCATCTCACTACTACAAGATGAGTTAAATGTGGCAATGGCACTTAGCGGCTGTGCCAAAATACAAGATATTGACCCTAGTTTATTGACCCTGCCACGCTTTTAGTCGGAGAACTGTTAAAAATCTTATTCCAGCAAAACTTTGAGAAATAATTTTCAGACTTGTTACAAAATCTCTTAATTTAGAGTATACTAGTTAAGGTTAGATACAAGGGCGGGTGGCGGAATTGGTAGACGCACCACACTCAAAATGTGGCGGCCTTACGGTCATAGGAGTTCGATTCTCCTCCTGCCCACTACCAAACAAGTGCTAAAGAGGTTAAAAACTTATGCGCCTGAAAAGATGGGAATCTCCCCGCAAAGAAGGCAGGAATGACAAAGGTAGAGGCGGTTCTGCTAGGAAGCGTCAACTGAAAAAACAAAGGCAAATGTTACGCCAAAGACTTAAAGAAAGTAACAAGCCAGACAATAACAAAAATGAAAGAGCAGGGAAAGATAAGTTTATCTTTCCCTTATTTTTTGGGCTTTTATTTCATGAAAAAATAAAATTTAGAGATTTTTCAATACAGAGACTAAATTAAATCTGTTTGTAATAAATTTGGAAATCATAATAAAAAATTATTAGCCATTAAAATATACTAATTTTAATTCAACCTCTTAAGCGCATATTTACGTATAAAACCCGCAGATTAAGTGGCTAGCATTTTACATTTATACTTAGCTTATTAAGTAGTATATACTACTTAATATACAGCATCTCTCTAAGAATTTATCGCAATTATAATGCTTGGATGAACTAACCAAAAATTAATTATGAAGGAAGTATGAATTTTGTCAAGCAGTGTCTAAAATCCTTAACATAAAACAGTAAGCTAAGACACAGCAGTAAATAATTCTAGTATTACCGATTAAGCCAAAAGTATACTAAAAAGGCAATTGCACCTCCATGTGTTAACTTCCAACAATGACACAAGCCTACAAAAAGTCAGGAGTCATCCAATCCGAATATTAAATAATTTGGATTGGTCTAGGTAATCTATGAATTGTTTTCTTGGATACAGGAGTTATTGATGGTGGCGAGAGTGCTTCTACCTAATAAAAAAGTGCTTGATTTTCCTATTACTGCTTTACGGTTTGACGACCAGATACAAACAATAGTGAAGTGGGCGAGTAGGCGTGAGAGTAAAACTGTATATGTAGCCAATGTACATATGCTCATAGAAGCCCATTGGAATCCAGAGTTTGCCACCGTATTGCGAAATGCAGATATAGTTACTCCTGATGGTATGCCTCTGGTGTGGATGATGCGAAAAATGGGAGCTATTTACCAAGACCGCGTAGCAGGGATGGATATTTTTCTCGCATTGTGTCAGCTAACTCAAACACAAAATCTGAGTATTTTCTTTGTAGGTTCCCAAACAGAAATTCTGTCTAGGATGCAAAATAGGTTAGAGAAGGAATTTCCGCAGATAAAGATTGCGGCAATGGAACCTCTACCCTTTCGTCCCCTAACTGAAATTGAAGACGAAGCCTTGGTTCAAAAGATTAACTCTAGTGGTGCTAGCGCTGTCTTAGTGTCTTTGGGATGTCCCAAACAAGAAAATTGGATAGCTCAACATAAGGGCAAAATACAAGCTGTAATGATTGGACTGGGTGGAGTTTTCCCAGTTTATGCCGGAATTCATAAGCGCGCACCCCGCATAGTTCGAGACTTAGGACTTGAATGGCTGTATCGATGTATTCAAGAACCGCACCGACTTTGCGGCCGCTATGCTAAGACTATTCCCCTCTTTATATGGCTGGCTACGAAGCAACTACTATCATCAAGTCGGATTGCAGGGGTCTTTCTTCACGAGACTGGAGACTAAAGAAAAAGAAATAGGTGAGACTGACTTTAGGGCGTCGATCATTAAGTAAAGCAGATTTTAGATGCGAAGGAAAGAATTTTATGCCTTAAGCATGAAGATTCAAGGGTTCAACCTCAAAATGATGAAAGATTCTAAGTGTAAGGATTCCGACCCATCAATCTGCTGCTGTAAAAACCCATTATCTGAAATCAACAATTAAAGTACTTGACATTAACCCAGGACTAAGTGTTATATTAACCATAGTGAAATTGTTGGGGCGTCGCCAAGTGGTAAGGCAGCGGGTTTTGGTCTCGCCATCCCTGGGTTCGAATCCTAGCGCCCCAGTTAATCTGAAGACAGGCTCTTATGCCTGTCTTTTTGAGTAATTAATCGCATTTTTAAGATGTGTCTCAATTCATCTAATTCTATAAATGTTACTTATCAGGAGATTTGAGAGCTTGATCTAAAGTCTGCCGAGCCAGTTCTGCTTTAGACCGCGCTTCTTGGTAACGCACATTAGCTTGAGCAAAATTTTTGAGAACTTTAAAACCTTCCTTGAGTCGAGTAATTTCCTCTTCAGTCACGGAGTCATCAGTAAACAGAATATCAACAGCTTTGCGAATTTCCAAGGCTTCAGATCGTGATTCCTGAACTTTCAGCTTGAGCGTCGCCAAGTTACTCAGAATCTGGACAGCTTGTGTAATACTATCCTCACCACTAGCACTATCAATAGTTGACTCTTTTACCTCAATTAATTGTTGAGGACCAAATCCTTCTTCCAGTTCCGTGGGTAGCTTACCTGCATCCATCAGTTCCATTAGCTGATCCATTGCTTTATCACGAGCTTTGGCTGAATCTTTTCCAGAAACAGTAAGGATAATTTCTGGGCTTTGAGCGAGAGTGTATTGAACCATATTTGAGTAGAAAATTTGCTGATTTAACCAAGCTGAGGAGAGTAATTATATCATTTTGCGTATCAGATCATTTGTTGATTGTCTAGTCAATTAAAAAGTTGAAGACCAAACGTCAACACTTGGAATTTTGAATTGTTACCCCTACCCCTGCCAAGTCGCTCAAAATAAAACTTTATACTTAAGAAAAGGGTAATAAATTTCAATAGGAGGGGAGAGCAATGGCTCCCAGTCCCACCATCATGCAAGCTGTGGAACAACTGGGCTACCGTGTCACCGTTGGTGATGTGGCAACTCAGGCAGGATTGAACGTCGCTGAAGCTAATCAAAGCTTGTTAGCCCTGGCATCTGATGCTGGCGGACATTTACAGGTAGCGGATTCAGGTGATATAGTTTTCCTTTTTCCACAAAATTTTCGAGCAATTTTGCGTAATAAATACTTCCGGCTACGATTGCAGGAATGGTGGAAAAAAGTCTGGAGTGTTCTGTTTTACCTGATTCGCATTTCTTTTGGAATTTTCTTAACTGTTTCCATCGCCCTGATAACTATTACTATCTTCATGATCGTTACTGCTGCCAATTCAGATCGTGACGGTGGCAATCGGGGCAGTAATTCCGGTGGTGGGGGCTTCTTCTATTTTCCAAATTTATTTTGGTATCTTAGCCCAAATTATGACACTCACTACCAGGAACCGCGACGTGGAAGCCGGGAAGAAAGCAATCTGAATTTCTTTGAAGCCGTGTTTTCGTTTTTATTTGGCGATGGTAATCCTAACGCCAACTTAGAAGAACGTCGCTGGCAAGAAATTGCTACGGTGATTCGCAGTAACCGTGGTGCAGTGGTAGCAGAACAAATTGCCCCATATTTGGATGAGATTGGCGAGGGATACACAAGAGAGTACGAAGATTATATGTTGCCTGTTCTGACGCGATTTAATGGGCAACCGGGGGTAAGTCCAGAAAGTCAAATTGTTTATTACTTCCCAGAGTTGCAGGTGAGTGCAGTTAAAAAGCGCCGTTATGCAATATCGGATCGCTTGGAGGAATTTCCCTGGCGCTTTAGCGCCGCAAGTTCTGGGCAAATTATGCTGAGTGCTGGGTTAGGTGTACTAAATTTTGTTGGTGCTTTAGTACTGGGGAGTCTGTTGAAAGGTGGCACTTTTGCCGCCCAATTAGGTGGACTGGTAGCTTTTGTACAAGGAATTTATTGGCTGCTATTGGCTTACGGAGCAGGTTTTTTAGGCATACCATTATTGCGTTATTTCTGGATTCGGTGGCGTAATCGCAAAATTAGCGATCGCAATCGCGATCGCCTTTCCAGAGCAAGGCTATTGGAAAGTCCCGATGCACTTTTGCAACAAAAAATCAACTATGCTCAACAATTTGCAACAGAAAAAGTCATTGGCAACGAAGATTTAGTGTATTCTAGCGAAACTGACTTACTCGACCAAGAAGTTGAACGTTCTGCACAAATTGACGCTGAATGGCAACGGCGCTTAGAACGGGGGAGTGGGGAATAGGGAGCAGAGGGGCAGGGAAGCAGGGGAGAAGTTGGAGTAGGATTTTATCCCCTCTGCCCCTCTGCCCCTCTGCCTTTTGTGCCCAATCCCTGATTACTTCGCTTGAATTGGTGTTAGAGCTACACCTTGATAATAATGTCCCAAAATTTGCAGGTGGTTCACTCCTTGCCGAGCCAGATTGTACGCCCCCCACTGACTCATGCCTAAAGCATGACCGTAGCCAAGCCCTTGCAATACAAAACTACCATCGGCCCCCTTGGTGACGCTAAATTTGGTACTTTTTAACTTGAGGGCTGTTCGCACTTCCTCGCCCTGTAGCACCTTCGTGCCCTTGTTACCGACAATTTTTAAAACTTTAACACTGCGGAAAGGTGAGTATGTCTCTGGAATCATCGCCGTCACACTGCCCACCTCTGGAAATTTAGCGCTAATTTCACTGGGCGAGAAGGTTTTCACCCAATTACACTCACGGATATTTTGATCGTAGTCTTGAACAGCACGTAGATAAGGTTCGCTGCTTCCCCAAACATCTTCTACGTTTTCAGTGTGTCCCCCAGAACAAGCGTGGAAAACTGAGAGAATAATCCGATTTTTGTAAGTTAGTACCTGCCCTAGTGTGGAATCCACTGCGGCGTAAGTAGCAGGAGATTCACTGATGACACCTTTGTAAATTTGCCAGCGATCGGGGGTATTGCCTAAATCGTAAACGGGATTATTTCGTTGTTTTTCTCGTTCGTAGAGGGCATAAGTGCGGGCTGCGATCGCTTGGGCTTTTAAAGCTTCTTGGGGCCAGCTAGCATCCATTTCGCCACCTAGAACACTGTAGAGATATTCTTGATCGTCAACCCAGTTAACAGCCGTTAAGCCTTTTTCTGTGGGGACAACCAGAGTTCTGCCTCGATACCAGCGATCGCCAATATAAACAAATCCTTTACCAGTTGGCTCAATCCAAAATAAACCAGACTGCCACTTGTCTAAAGCAACTCCGCCAGGAACTGCTTGGGCATAATATGCACTCATTGCTGGCAACTGTCCAAGAGTCCGGCCAGTACTATCCTTAACGATGCCAGTGGTGGAACTACCCACTTTTACCTGATTAACGCCCCTCTCAATTGCCACGCGTAGGATTACAGACGCTTGGGCTGGGGCAACCAAAGCTATCCACAAAAAGATACTAACCCACCAATAACGTACTTTAATCTGAGAAAATAAAGAACCTAAGTAAAGTTGGAATTTCATACCGATCATCTAATCACACTAGTATCTAATTGACGCTCTGGATTATGGCGTCTACTACTTTAAGATGAGACAGTTCTCCAACGCAGGAGGTTGCCACCTCCTACTAATTATGCATTTTGTTTTAACTATAAAGTAGAAATCAGAAATTGGGGAAAGTGAATCGTCCAAATCTGACTGTTGTGGAAGAGAAACTTTTATTCTTCGATTTACGATGCCAATACCTTTTGATAATTGCTCGCTTCATTAGCGATAATTCCAATTAAATTCAACTTACTCAAAATTTCTATTGCTTGAGTCAGTTCAGTTCGAGTCACTTTTCCCATCCGCTCTACCATGACAATACCACTGCAAAAAGATGCCACAATCCTGGCATCAACCGTGCCTAAAATAGATGGAGCATCTATTAGTACTAGGTCATAATTTTGCTCAAACACCTCTATTAGTTCTTTCATCCGTTGAGAACTGAGCAACTTCACTGTGTCTTCTGGTTCTGGCCCAGCAGTCAAAATATCAATGGAGGGGTGAATGGGCTGGATGTAATCTTGAAAATGAGTAGTTGTCTCATCAACTAATAACAGAGATAGTCCCCAATCATTGGATAGTTCCAGGATTTTGTGCAAGCTAGGATTATGTAGATTAGCGTCAATTACTAATACCCGTCTATGCATTCGGGCAGCGCTAGCTACAAGCCCTAATACTAAGGTTGTTTTTCCTTCCCCTGGTAGTGCTGAAGTAAACATCAGAGACTTGAACGGTAAGGGATATTTTAATATTTGAATATTTTGGTAGATCATATCCAAAGTTTCATGGACGGGCAATTTATTACTGGCTTCTATTACAGAAGAATCTGAGCTTCTTCTGACATTCCAAGGTAGCCCGAAGCGCCGCTTTTTGATGCCACGTAATGGTAGTTTTGGTACCGATCCCAATACACGTAGATTCGTCAGTTTCTTTAAATCTCCGGCACAATAAATAGCGTCATTAAACTTTTCCAAAATCAAGGCTGCTAAAATACCTAAAATCGGCCCAATTACTACTCCTCCAACCAAAAATAATAATCTGTTGTTACCCATATAAATACCGGGAGAAGGTTCTGCCAAAACTTGCCAGTTATATCCTTCCTGAGCAACTTTAAGTCCTAATGACTGTTGTGCCTGGATTAGTTGTTCAAGATTTTTGCGACTAGTTTCTACCTTTGGCAGCAGACGATTATATTCTGCTATTAAACTTGGGTATTTGTTTAGCTCAGAGCGTAGTTGCTGTTCTGAATCAACTAAATTTTTCTCGTTGGCGGTTAGTCCTAAAACACTTGTTTGTACTAAAACAAACTCATCTACTAGCGTTGGATCAACCCCTAATATTTGTCCTTTGAATAAAGGCTTTTCCTTACTAGTATTAGTAACAGTTTTAACCTCTTCTCGTAAGAGTAAAAGTTGACTTTGGCGTTGCTGTTTTAATTTTTGTACCGATGGATAATCATCTGTATAGCGGAGCCGCTCCTTAGCCAATGCTAGTTCAGTCTTTTGAATTTCACTTAATAATGCTTGATAGCGGCTTGACTGATTTAAACGAGAAGAAAGTAGTGTATTCTGCTGGGACGAAGACGCTATTAGTTGCTCTAGATTATCGTAGCGAGCGTTTACATCTTGAAGGTTGGCACGAGTAGTTTGCAGCTGTTGTTGAATATCGGCTAGAGATTCTAGCAGAATTTTACTTTGGACTTCGGGATCGAGGAATTTATGTTTTTTGCGAAACTGTTCTAAGTTTTTCTCAGCTTTACTTACCTCTTTTTTTATCTCAGGTAGACGAGTGTTTACAAAAGCTAATCCCTGATTAAGACGTTCTTTTTGCTGCTGTTTGTTGTAGTTTTGATAGACTTTCTGTAGCGCTTGAAGTACTCTTTGTGCTTTTACTGGATCGTCATCATGAAAAGAAACTTTAAATGCCTGATTAAAAACTTTATTTGCTCCTATGCCTCCCGCTTCGGGAGTTACTTCTAAAGGTGCTTTTCTGTTATGTTCTTTTTGACCATTGATGTCTTGTAAGGTAATATCGGGATAATCAGAATGTAGTAAATCTACAGCTTTTTGAAGCAACTTAGAACTCAGCATGAATTTCATCTGAGTAGTGGAATCAATAACTTGAGAATTTGAATCAGTAACCTGAGTATTTGACTGTGCCCCTTCAGATAAATTTGAATTCACCAATATCTGCATATTGCTCTGGTAAGTAGGTTTGGCCATGACAGCCAAGAGGCTAGCAGCTGACATAACTACACAGGAAACTCCAAAGATCAGAAAGCGTCGGCGAAGCAAAATAGTAGATAGTTGTCTGATGTCAACTGCGCCTTGTGCTGAAGTAGTAACCTGTTGCTTTTGATTCAGACTAGTCTTAGCCACTATTAAACTCCTCTAATATCGAAACACTATATTTATTTGGAAGATTTATGATAAATATGAAATGATTTTTTTTTACACCTAATAGCTGCGATCGCATACTTAATTCTTCTTCCAACAATGACAAGCTAATTTGGCACAATATTATGCCAACTGGCGCTTTCATGTTCATCAATTCATGCATATAAATTCTTAATCAGTGTTGTAAGTATAAAATTTTAATAAATATTTTATTTAAGGAATAAAAATCTTGACGAAAAATTAATTATTTTTTCTAAGTATTTGAGTATCAAATTATCCAATTCACAATCTTACTATATATATTAAAGTTATTTTGATAACTTGTAATATAAAAAACACATTGATAAAAATATTTAAACCATACTATTTAGATATTCTTGATACATCTAGTTAACCGTAAATTGTTGGTTAAATAGTTGACTTACTCGGAAAACGAAGCTACTGTTTATTTGCTTGATCTTATGATTGAGACTATTAAAATCTAAGATAAAACCTGGTTAATTTTAGATTTTAGATTAGAAGCGTTCAATAGGAAATCTAAAATCTAAAATTGTTCAACTGAGCGTAGCCGTACTCCTTCCCTACGGGACGATACGCGTAGCGTTCCGCAGGAAAGTCCAAAATTTAAACGCCTACCTTGGTTAACTCTATTTCCCGTCGTCTGGGTACTTCATGAATCATAAAATCGTAAGCCATATCAGTACGGGGAAAAATAGCACGAGCTTCCTTGAGAAGATCCTTTAACTCTAAGGTATTTCCAGGAGCATAGCGGGGACTGAAATGACTCATAATCAGCCGACGTGCCCCAGCAGCTAAAGCTGTTTGCGCTGCCATTGTGGTTGTAGAATGCAACCGCTGAAAAGCCATATCTGCATCTTGATGAGCAAAGGTTGCTTCATGAATTAATACATCTGCATCATGAGCTAATTGCACTGCACCATCACAATAAATTGTATCTGTACAATAGGCAATCTTTCGACCAATTTCTGTAGGACCGCACAATTGGGTGCCATCAATCACCCGTCCGTCCGCAAGGGTGACAGTTTCACCGCGCTTGAGTTGACCGTAAACCCGACCAGGAGGAATTTGCAATGCCTTGGCTTTTTCCACATCAAAGCGTCCGGTTCGGTCTTTTTCGGCTACGCGGTAGCCAAAAGCTGTGATACGATGATGCAAATTACCGCAGCTAACGGTGAAGTCCTCGTCTTCATAAATTATCCCTGGACGGATGGCGTGAACTTTGATTGGGTAAGAAAAGTGTGTGTAGGAGTAACGTGAAGCGGATTGAATGTAATCATTTAATCCAGGTGGGCCATAGATATCAATTCGTTCCACATTACCAGCCAAGCCGCAAGTAGCAAGAAGTCCCATCAAGCCAAAGATATGGTCGCCGTGCATGTGGGTGATAAAAATTCGGGAGAGTTGACTCATTTTGAGTTCACTCCGCATAATTTGATGCTGAGTACCTTCGCCACAGTCAAATAACCAGAGTTCTGCCCTTTGGGGTAATCTCAGAGCGACACTGGAAACATTGCGCGATCGCGTGGGTACACCGGAACTCGTCCCTAAGAATGTTATCTGCACAATGTTCTTTAGTCTTCCTATTGCTCAATTTGCAGCTCTATTTTCTATAGTGCCACGGTTATTGAGCAAAATACTTAGGAATTTGGGCATTGGGCATCCCTTCTCTGCGAGACGCTACGCGAACGACTTCTCCTAACAAAGACGCTGCGCGTTAGCGGAGCTTTCGCTTTAGCGATACGCTCAGGGCAAGTGGGTATAGCGCATTAGTTACTAGTTATTCTCGCAATTTAGTATCCACAAGTAACTAAATAACAAGTTGATAAATACCAAATAACTGCTGTAATGCAAATATTGTCGTTTTTGGCGATCTAAACGATACTCCAGACTCCCAGCCGATTAAAATCCTTGAAGGAAATCAGCTGAAAAATTTGGTAAACAAAATTCCTCAAGATGACCGCTTCTCTTATGTCTTTCGAGGAACTAAGGAACAAATTGACCAAATCCTGATTACCCCAAACTTGTTTAACAATGGAAATCCTGAGATCAATGCTGTTCACGTTAACGCAGGTATTTCTAGAGTAGTCAGCGATCACGACCCTGTGATTGCTAGATTTACTCTATCAGCTATTGGTGAGACTACTCCCATTCCATCAGTCCCAGTTAGCAGTCCTGAACCACCAGTTAAACCAGGCACAATTCTTTCTGGTGTCACAGGAGACGATTTACTGGAAAAACTAGATAGCCTTTACTCTCCTCGTGCTAGCCTCGGATATGGTAGTGCCCGTGATTTGCTCTACACCAAAATAGATAACCAAGGTGGCATAGTAACGGACATCTACGCCGGTTACAGTGTTCCGATCGACCCAAATTCAGATAAACCCAGAGAGGAAGCTGCACAACGCAGAATCAATGCTGAACACGTTTGGCCGCAGAGTATGGGAGCTGAAGGCCCAGCAAAAAGCGATTTGCATAACCTCTTTGCTTCACGTGTGGAAGTTAACAGCGATCGCGCCAACTTTCCATTTGCAGATATTCCTGATAATCAAACTACGTCTTGGTATCTCGATGATGATGAACTAAGTTTCAAACCAAGTCCGCAGGATATTGACAAATACAGTGAATTCAAACGGGGATTCTTTGAACCACGGGAGGCAAAGAAAGGAGATATTGCTCGCGTAATTTTCTATTTCCGCACAGTCTACCCACAATTGGCAAATGCAAGCTTCTTTGAAGCACAAAAGGATACTCTGTGTAAGTGGCAAGCAGACGATCCAATTGATGCTGGTGAGGTAGCACGCAGTCATGCGATCGCTAAAACACCCCAAGGTAATGATAATCCCTTCGTGTTAGATTCTACCCTGCCACAACGAACCTACTGCAAGTGAAAAGTACAGAGGTCTAAAACTCTATCCTGGTTGGAAGAGTTTTAGACCTCCGTTTTTGAAAAATTGAGCAGATGGGTTTTTCGACAGTCGTTGAAGTTGCGATTGGTTTTATAACAATTTTTTTATGCAATATTATCTAAAAGCCGATCGCGAATTGTTTGGAGTTGGTCTTGAGTTTTAATTGGCTCTCGCGGTGCTGGCAATTCAGTATTCGGCCAGTTAGGTAAATCATTACAGGGACATAACAACGCCGGCATCCCAACGTTTCGCGCGGCTACTGGCATACTGCATCGGCTGCAAGGCAGCATATTCCATGCTGGTGTCAACAATTCAGCAATAGTTTCATGTGTACCCTCAAGGTAACAATCACCCGATTCCGGTGAAATAATTTTTTGCCAGCACTCTTCAAATTCTTCACTATAGCGATCGCCATTTAGCACCGACTGGGGCAAAAAGCTTGCCTCGCCGTTGCCCGTAATAACTTTCTTACCCAACTGAAACCAGTAGGCAAGGTATTTTCTAACTTCTTGTTTGGTTGCCATAAGACAATTTTAGATTTTAGATTTTAGATTTTGGATTAATTTCAATCAACAGTTAAGAATCTTGACTCCTGAATGTTCCAGCATCTCCTTTATTTGGCAATGGCGAACCAAGGATGCTGAGATTGAGAACATGACCGCCAGTCACTAAATAAACAGTTTCGCTAAGTGTTGCTAGCTGGCGTACTAAAGAACCGAGGCGATCGCGGAACGCCCTTCCAAGTGGATAAGCTGGTATCACACCCCAACCCACCTCTTCTGCTACGAACAGGATATCAGCAGCAACCAGTTCCACCGTCTCCAAAAACTCTGCAAGGGTATTTTCCCAGCTAGATTCGTCCTGTTCTAAGAGATTGGCAACCCAAGTTCCTAAAGAATCAACTAAAAGACAGGTATAGGGTTTGGCATCAGCAAGGGTAGCAGACAGTTCCACAGGTACAGATAAAGTTACCCACTCTTGGGGACGACGTTGTTGGTGTTCTAAAATGCGTTGATGCCATTCTTGGTCATCTAGGTTATCAGTGGCTGTTGCTACATAAACAACTGCTTTTCCTGACTGCATGGCTAAAGTTTCTGCCCATTCACTTTTACCAGATCGTGCTGGCCCTGTTACTAAGATGATTTTACCCAAAGTTTTTTACTGAGTATTTTAACAAGAGAGGCAGGAGGCAGAAGGAATATTGCCGTCGCCTCCTGTTTTTACTTTATGGGTGAGATTTTTTGTTTCAAATAACTTTTAAGGGATAAAATTAGCACCAGCATCATTAGATGTTAGAACTGGCAAAAGCTAAAAATCCCAACTACCCCATTCTCAATTATTCAATACTACTGGGGACAGCAAACTTTAGGATGTCTTTATGAACGCAGGCTTAAAACGCATTGAAGCAACTCTACACGATTTAGGGAATCGCGGCACTGACTCTACTGCCGAAACAACTGATTCGACAACAAAACGGCCTTTCTCTTTTAGAATCAGCGTCGGAGCTAACGAACCTACAGAAAGTACACAAATTCCATCCTCTCAGGATGGGGAAGTAAAGTCACAAGAACAAACAATTGACTTAAATGTAAATACTGAGGTTGATTATCCTTCTGACCAAAATTTCTTTCCTCATCATGAATCTGTGCAGACCTTTCAAGCAGAAGAGAATGGTAACAGAACACCCAGCTTACCCAAGTTGAAAACTCCGACCTTTAGTAGCCATCGCCACGGTGCGAATCCAGCATTGGCGATGAATCTATTGCAAGAAATTCAGGAAACTGTCGCTGGTTGGCAGACAGAATTGCAAAATATTTTGAAACAAATTCAGGATATTTACTTAGAAGGGCCAATTGTCAATGGCTGGTTAGAATCCAATCCCACCGAACCAGAACCAGGAGGAACTGCGACACTGCGCCATGCAGAAGTTGACCGCCTGATGAACTACGTAGAAGAAATTTGTGCCACTGGTGGAAAAGTATCTTATCAATCATCTATTACTGGCTATCGCCTCTGTGGTGTAGACGATACTGGTAAAGTTTGGTCGCGTCCATGTCCACCGGATCAGGTTCCCAATGTTAGTATGGCGATCGCTCGTTACCAAAAGTTACGTCAACTGCTAGGGCGCAAGCAATCTTTGGAAACCCGCCTTAGTCAACTGGCGCAAACTCTTGTAGTTTTACACAGTCATATTCAACAAACGTAAAGTTTTAAAGATTATTTCCGAAGAAACTCGGTTGGTAGGTCGGTAACTTTTGGTTTAGATTAACTCTCAGCAGTTATAGCGTTGGATTTAGATTTTAATCTAAAATCGTTCGACTGAGCGACTTGCCTTGAGCGTATCGCTAAAGCGAAAGCTCCGCTAACGCGTAGCGTCTCGTAGAGAAGTCGAAAGGAGCCGAAGTCCCAAATCTCAAATCCAAAATTCAATCTATGCCAGACATCCAAATCTCTGCCATTATCTGTACTCACAATCGAGATACCTATTTAGGGGCTGCAATTGATAGTCTTTTAGATCAAGATTTTGCTGCTGACTTTGAAATTGTAGTAGTTGATAACGGATCTAGCGATCGCACCCGTGAGGTTGTAGAAGAAAGGGCCCACAATCCGCGCCTGAAGTATGTTTTTGAACCCACCATTGGTTTATCTGTCGCCCGCAACACGGGTGCAAAGGTCGCCAGTGGTGATATTCTTGCTTATCTAGATGACGATGCCGTTGCCAGTAAGAGCTGGCTACAAGTTTTATATTCTGCCTATTACAATAATTCTAAGCTAGCGATCGCAGGTGGCAAAGTCACTCTCCTGTGGCCTTCAGGAATTCAACAACCACGATGGCTATCTCCGGGGCTAGCTGCAAATCTGGGTGCATACGACTTAGGTGACAGTAACATCTACATTGAGCAACCTGGCTCAACACCCAGAGGCTTAAATTACTCCATCCGCCGCAGTTTCCTCGAAGAAATTGGCGGTTTCGATCCTCATCTCGGCCGAGTGGGTAAAAATTTATTATCTAATGAAGAACTGCAAATGACCGAATTCGCTCTACAGCGTGGTTGGCAAGTCGCTTATCTTCCCGAAGCACTCGTCGCTCACAATGTAGCCCCAGAACGCCTCCAACGCTCCTGGTTTTTAAACCGGGGCTGGTGGCAGGGTATCAGTGAATGCTATCGAGAACAACTCGCTGGTAAAGCTGGGATCGCTCAATTACAGCGAGGTAGCGAAAGATTTGTGCGAGGCTTGTATAAGGCTTTACAGTATTTCTCCGATCCAGCAGAACGGTTTGACAAACTGGTGTATGCTTACGGTCAGATTGGTTACTTAAATGCTGCTATTCAGGGTCTTTTATCTACATCAAATAAGAAATAACTAGTAACATAATTTCTACTCAATATGTCATCTAAAATACCAGTTTCAGTATTAATTCCGGCAAAAAACGAACAAGCTAACTTGCCTGCTTGCCTTACTAGCCTTAGCAGAGCAGATGAAATATTTGTAGTAGATTCTCAAAGTACCGACAATAGCATTGAAATTGCTAAAACTTACGGTGTAAATGTCGTACAATTCAACTTCAATGGACGCTGGCCTAAAAAGAAAAATTGGTCTTTAGATAATCTACCTTTTCGTAATAAATGGGTACTAATTGTAGATTGTGATGAGCGCATTACCCCCGAACTCTGGGAAGAAATTGAACAAGCAATTCAAAATGATGAATATACAGGTTATTATCTCAACCGCCGCGTATTTTTCTTAGGAAAATGGATTCGTTATGGTGGTAAATATCCTGATTGGAATCTACGTTTATTTCAACATAAAAAAGGTCGCTACGAAAATCTAAATACAGAAGATATTCCTAATACTGGTGATAACGAAGTTCACGAACACGTGATTTTGCAAGGGAAAGTTGGGTATCTCAAAAATGATATGCTCCACGAGGACTTCCGCGACCTTTACCACTGGTTAGAACGCCACAACCGCTATTCCAACTGGGAAGCCAGGGTTTATTTTAATATTCTTACAGGTAAAGATGATAGCGGTACTATCGGCGCTAATCTATTTGGCGATGCCGTGCAACGCAAACGATTTTTGAAAAAAGTTTGGGTACACCTACCATTTAGACCCATTTTGCGTTTTGTTTTGTTTTATATAATTCAACGCGGTTTTTTAGATGGCAAAGCCGGATATATATATGGGCGATTGCTGAGTCAATATGAATATCAAATTGGCGTTAAACTTTACGAATTACGCAACTGCGGTGGTCACTTAAATACTGCAACTATCCCGAAGGAGGGAGCAGAGGAGCAGGGGAGCAGAGAAGCACAAGCAAAGCTATTGACCATTGATTCCTGACAATAACAAATAATGACTAATTACTAATGACTAATGACCAACCTTTTGTAGATTTACGCAAATATGACCAATCTTGGTTTGACCGAGGGCGTCCAGGTTGGTATGTTTTATTATGGTGGTTTGTACAAGCGATCGCCTTTCCCCTCACTCCTCAACCGTTAAATATTCTGCGTTGTGCTTTGCTACGATTATTTGGCGCTCGTATCGGCAAAGGTGTATTAATTCGACCTACAGCCCGCTTTACCTACCCCTGGAAAGTCACCATTGGTAACTACAGTTGGATTGGAGATGACGTAGTTTTATATAGCCTCGATCAGATCCATATTGGTGAACATTGCGTAATTTCCCAAAAAAGTTATCTGTGTACTGGTACTCACGATCTCCAAGATCCTGCTTTTGGGTTGAAAACAGCGAGTATTACCATTGAAAATGGTGCATGGGTAGCAGCAGATTGTTTTGTTGGGCCAGGAGTGCAAATCGCAGCTAATGCTGTGATTGGCGCTCGTAGTAGTGTTTTTACTAATATGCCTTCTGGGCAGGTTTGTTGGGGAAGCCCTTGTCGTCCTAAAACAGCTCGGCTAAAACTCGATCCCTCCACAACCCCCTGATTTTATAGATAAACATAATAAGGTAGTACAACTAGTTGTGCTACTGTGCTACCTTAACTTTTCTATATATTTATTTGTTTTTGGCAAGAGAATAAAAGTGCGATCGCTATATAGCTTTTTCTAATAAGAATGAGGTATGTAGGACTAGTATTTGATTTGTGAGAATTGCAACCCGTAGATCCCCGACTTCGTAAAAGTTACCGAGGATCTTGTTTTTCGCGAATACTTCAAGATTGTTATATACACTTCATCACTTGGAAACCGCTATTTTGTGGAAATAGTTTACTTTTATTTAATAAAATCTTTTTAATTTAAGTCTAAAATTTGTGTGTATCTAAAAAAATTGGCAGAAAGTATGGCATCTCAAATCAGCCAAGAGATATTTTAAATAGCAAAATTA
Source organism: Nostoc sp. (assembly GCF_036917235.1). GTDB lineage: Bacteria > Cyanobacteriota > Cyanobacteriia > Cyanobacteriales > Nostocaceae > Nostoc. Next base: position 28,727 of record NZ_JBALDU010000094.1, on the reverse strand, counting down.
TTTTTGCCATTCCACAAGTAGGTGATACAGCACTTCCCCCTATTATGCAATACAGTTTTTATCCTTTCCTAGCATAGCTTTCAGTTTTGAGGATGTACCTCATGGCTGCCGGAAGTGCTGTAAAGTGCCATCTGCCACACATCTTCATCAACTTGCTAAACCCGGACTTACGCAAACAATAGCTGAAACCCTGATTTTTAGATAGGAGGAATTTATGAATTTCCCCTAAGTAGGTGGATCTAAATTAAATATAAGATAGATAGTTCGTCATTGCGTTGGCGTAAGCCTTCCCGCAGGGGTAAGCTGTTCCACATTTAAATTGCATATACTGGACGAGCAAGATGCCCATCCCACAAGAGTTATATTTAATTCGATTATGCAAATTAGATGTTTTTTAGCTTACGAAGTGTTCGCGGAGCGTCTCTAAGAGTTGCAATCGCAAAGACTGAGATTGCCACGCTTCACTTCGTTCCGCTCGCAATGACATCTTATATTTAATTGCGTCTGCTTACTTACCACCAGTCTTATAAAGATTTTATTTTAAAGGAAAACAAACTCTATAAATTTTAAAGTGAATTTAATAAGAGGTAAGTATGAATTTTAATAAAAATGAAAAACCTGTGATTCTAATAGTCGATGATACTCCTGTTAATTTACAAGTATTATTTGACTTTTTAGAGTATTACAGCTTTCAAGTTTTAGTATCTGAAGATGGTCAAAGTGCCGTTCAGATGGCAGAATATGCTTTACCTGACCTGATTTTATTGGATGTATTAATGCCAGTAATTGACGGTTTTGAGACTTGTAGACTTTTAAAAAAAAATCCAGCCACTCAAGATATTCCCATAATATTTATAACTGCCATGAGTGACAAGGTAGATAAAGTCAAAGGCTTGAATCTTGGTGCAGTAGATTACATTACCAAACCTTTAGAATATCAAGAGGTTTTAGCTAGGGTAAATACCCATTTACGTTTACGAAACCTCACAAAAAAACTCACAGAGCAAAATCAACGTTTAGAGACCGAAATCTTGGAGCGCCTGCGGATAGAGGAAAAACTACGATGTCATTCAGATGCATTAGATGAGTGGAACAATCGCTATCAAGCACTAATTCAAGCAAGTGGTCAGATTCTCTACGACTGGCACTTGCATACCAATGAGATTAAATATGATGGCAATGTAGAGCGAATATTAGGTTACTCTATGCCTGAGATGTTGGGAGGTTTGAACCGCTGGCTAGAATTGGTTCATCCTGACGATCGCAGCTTCTTTAACAAAGAGATTAACCGCGTTTTATCCACAAAAGAGCGATTCCATCTTGAATTTCGCGTATGTCGTAAAGATGGCACTTATATCACAGTTGAAAACAATGGCTATATCTTTTTAGACTCTACTGGTAAAGTTGCGAGGATGGCAGGCTTTGTAATTGATATTACCGAACAGCAAGCTGCGCTGCGCCAACACAAAGATGCAGAACAGAAAATCCGCGAGCAAGCTGCTTTGCTTAACATCACCACAGACGCGATTACCGTTCAAAATTTGATTAACCAAATTCAATTTTGGAATAAAGGGGCTGAAAATGTCTACGGTTGGATGGCAGAAGAAGTAATGGGCAAGAATGCTAATCAGCTTTTTTATCAAAAGCAAAGTTTTTTGCAATTGAAAAACATTCAAGAAACTTTAGCTGAGAGTGGTTCGTGGCAAGGTGAGTTATATCAAGTCACAAAACAAGGCAAAGAAATCATCGTTGCTAGTCGCTGGACACTAGTAAATGATGATGAGGGGCAAGCCGAATCCATTCTGATTGTCAACTCCGACATCACAGAGAAAAAGCAACTTGAAGCCCAGTTTCTCCGGGCCCAGCGGATGGAGAGTCTGGGCACTCTAGCAAGTGGCATCGCCCACGACCTCAATAATGCACTGACACCCATGATGATGACAGTACAACTTTTAGAGGCAAAGCTGCCGGATGAAAACAGTCAGAAATGGCTAACAATTATGGAAACAAATATTAAACGTGCAGCAGATTTAGTTAAACAAGTGTTGTGGTTTTCACGCGGATCTGTAGGTAACTTTAAAACCTTACAGGTACGTAATTCAATTTTAGAAATTGAAAATATTGTTAAGCAAACATTTTCCAGAGCTATTGAAATCCACATTGATGTTCCTCAGAAAAACCTGTGGAATGTCTTTGGTGATGCGACTCAGCTACACCAAGTGCTGATGAACCTCTGCATTAATGCTCGTGATGCTATGCCTCATGGCGGTATCTTAAAGATTTCTGCCAAGAATTTCTGGGTTGATAGCTACTATGCCCGGATGAATATTGATGCGAAGGTGGGTTCTTATGTAATGATTACCGTGTGTGATACAGGTACAGGAATTAAAAGAGAAATAGTAGATAGAATTTTTGAGCCATTTTTCACAACAAAAGAAGTGGGTAAAGGTACAGGGCTTGGTCTTTCAACAGTCCTTGGCATTATCAAAAGCCACAGTGCTTTTGTGAATGTAATTAGTGAAGTGGGCAAAGGTACAGAGTTTCAAGTTTGCTTACCCGTAACGCAGACAATCGAAGCAGATGGTAAATTAGCTAGAGATCAGAAATTACCAGCAGGGCATGGAGAATTAATTCTCGTTGTTGATGATGAAGCTTCAATTCGAGAGGTTACTCAAACTTGGTTAGAACAAAATGCCTATAAAGTTTTAGTAGCTAGTGATGGGATTGATGCGATCGCACTATATACAAAACATCAACAAGAAATTAGTGTAGTGTTGGTTGATATGATGATGCCATGTATGGATGGGCCAACAACTATCAATGTATTGAAAAAAATTAATCCAGACATCAAAATTATTGGTCTTAGTGGATTAGCATTCAATCATGAAATGATTAAAAACCTTGGTAATAGTGTCAAAACCCTTTTATCTAAGCCTTACACCTCAAGCGACTTGTTAATAAATTTACAAATGCTAATTAGCACAAAGTAGAGTTTGTCATTAGTCATTAGTCATTTGTCATTAGTGAATAAGCAATGCCCAATGCCTAAGCAAAATGGTAAGTCGCAGTGGTAATATGTTTTTATGGCTGCTCTAATCCTTGCTATTGATGAACAAACTATTGGATGAAACGCTGTCAATCAAAATTGCTGAACAGATAAACAGCAAAGCTAGCACTCCGTTTGATAATGCTTATAAAGCAGCATTATCCACTGAGGGAGCAAAGTATATTCAGGGATTTTTAGCTTTTGCTGGGAAGCCATACAGACCGATTGAACACAGTTGGATTGAGCTAGACGGCGCCTCTGATGTTCGCATTATCGATCCCACATTACCTCACCTGAACAAAAATCCCGAAGAAATCTGGTATTTTGCAGCACATAGTCTGACTGTTAAAAAACTGAAAGCCATCATTGAAGAATCAAAAGAAGATTATCCAGAAGACGATCCGTTGCCAATCTATGGCAGTCCACCTTATGAATATTACGGTGATGTAATGTTGGGTGGTCAAGACTATCTGACAGCATATCAAGCCGCAGAGGCTAAGTGCAGAGAAATTAACGAACTCAACCCTGAGAGTAACTAATAAAAATCAATTAAATAATTCATAATTACGAATTACGTTACTATCACTTTGCCACAATTTCGACTATTGAGGAGATATTCTATACCGTCAGAGACTTATAAGTAATTCTTTTTACTTTTTCTGTGCTAATGTCTGTAGCCATTCAATCAGTGGTCTTAAGGTTCCTGGCAATGCTGACTCACTGACGGTCACAGTATGCTGCTTACCGTTATCTTCTACTGTTAATTTATATTGAAAGCGATCGCTCTGAGGATTTGGCGAAGTAATTAGTTCCGGTAGCTTAAATAAATCAGCAGCTTCCACCAGTCGGGGAAGGGTGGCAGCTTCATGTGGCGGGAGAGTGTCTGTATCAACGGTTGTTTTCTTGGTAATCCCAGCAAAGCCGCCTGTGCGTTCAAACGATATCCGCATTTTTTTGCTCTCCGTTGTGCTACTTATTTGGGAGAAATACAAAGACTGGGAGATGATAGTTTTCACCTCCCAGTTTAGCAATAACAAACAACACATCTAAAAAAGTTAGGAGTTAGAAGCTAAGAAAAAACTTTTAACTCTAGATAACTCCTACCTGCTGCCAAGCATTCTGCACAGCTTTTTGCTCATCACTATCATTACCATAGAGTTCGCCAGCAACTTGAATGGTGACGTTAGCAGCGTTTTTAAAATCTGCTTTGGCACGCAAGCGATCGCGTAAAGCTATATACCATATTTTGCCAGCTTTTTCCCAAGCATACCCACCAATCTCAACAGCCGCTAGATAAAAAGCATGATTAGGAATTCCTGAGTTGATATGCACCCCACCGTTATCATCAGTACCAGTATATTTATCTTTTACATGGGCTGGTTGGGGATCTTTACCCAATACTGAATCATCATAAGCTGTTCCCGGTACTTTCATCGATCGGAGGGCAATACCTTTGACAGTCGGCACTAAAAGACCTTCGCCAATCAGCCAATCAGCCTCTTGTGCAGTCTGATTTTTGGACTTTTGTTTCACCAGAGAACCAAAGACATCAGAAAACGATTCATTTAGTGCCCCTGGTTCGCCATAATACTGCAAACCCGCTTCATACTGAGTTATCCCATGAGCTAACTCATGCCCAATCACATCGATTGATTTCGTGAAGCGCTGAAACATTTCTCCGTCGCCATCACCATAAACCATTTGGTCGCCGTTCCAAAAGGCGTTGTCGTATTTAACGCCATAATGCACCGTGGAGTCTAAACGTAGTCCTTTGTCGTCAATAGAATTGCGATCGAATATTTCATGAAATAAGTCATAAGTAGCACCAGCAGCATCGTAGGCTTCATTCACTGCGGCATCACTACTTGGTGGATCTCCTTCAGCGCGCACCAATGTGCCAGGGAGTTGCTGTCCATATTTGGCATCGTAGATGGTGCGACGCTTTTCACCCGGTGAAGGTGCAAAGGAGACAGTACCGATGACATCTCTGCGTCCGCGAAGCTGTGCTGAAATATTTAATGTATGAAAAGCCCAACTCCGCTGCTGAGGATTGCCATTTACTACGACATTTTCCAGCATATGGGGCGGGATAATACAACAAATAGGGCATCTAGAGACAAGTGGATGCTCATGCTTGAACCCGGCTGATTTCTTTTTATTTCGAGCCATCCAAGATATTCTCCTTTTGAAACTAAGTGATGGCAAACAGTGGCTTTAACTCCACTGGAGAAAGGAGCAGAAAAACGAATCCAAATCGCGTGTTCCTGGTTTTTTCTGAAGGAAATTTTCTACTCTGTATTTTCGGATAGGTCTGTAGAGGATTGATAGTATCCTCACAGGTACTTTTGATGTGGAAATATTGTATAAAAACACGAAGCCAGCTTAATTACCGCAAGTTTCAGCTAAAACCCTTGTGTGAGTTAGCAAGACCTCCTTTACAGACCTAATGCGTTTATATATTAGTTCTTATCAACAGAAATAATATTATTTATTGCTGTTTTGTTACTATCAAGTTGTTAATGCTATAAATGCCTATTGGAGACAGACAAATCTCAAATCTAGGCATCCAAAACCGAAAATTTTCACAGCCAGCCACCAAACACTGCCAGACCATAATATTTCCAAGGCACTGCAACTGTCTTAAATCCAGCTTTGCTCAACATTTGTAAATGAGCATCCAAAGTAGCTAGCTGGTCTTGGCTGGAGTAACCTTGAGTACTACTGGTGGCACGTTTAGCGCGAACCTCTGTCAAATTAATTCCCTGTTCAACTGCCCATTCCTCTCGTGCCGCCTTGTAAACTTCTGCTAAGGCTGGTGATTCTGGTAAAGTAGGGTCTGCATTCCAAAAACAGCCGTTTTGAGTGAGGCTAGCAGCAATTCGCTCAAATAACTTCAACTTCATCCCATCTTGGAGATGGTGAATTGCCAAAGATGAGACACAAGCATCAAATTTACTACCAATATCCAAGTTTTCTGGATTATTTGCCCAGTCGCCAAAATCTGCTTGTATACCAGTCCAGCGTTGTTGATATCCATCTGCTGTGATTTTATCTTGGGCAAATTGCAACATTCTAGGTGAGTAATCTAGTGCAATTACTTGGGCATCTGGAAAGCGGTTGAGTATCTTGAGACTAAGTTCGCTCGTACCACAACCTAATTCTAAAATACGTCGACTTGTGGAAGGTAGACAATGGGTAATTACCTCCAACATCTCATCGTATCGCGGTAATAGTTGGCGAATACCAGTGTCAAAATCAGCAGTGTTGGCGAATACCTCTCCGGGAAATAATTGTTGCATGGGGATTGGAACTAATATATACACTAATCAATATTCTCAAGCGATTTTGGGGATAGCTTCTAAAGATGTGACATTATCTAAAATTAAGAATCTATTACACCTCAATTGATAACCAATATGTCAAGTCGCTTTGCTTTAACTTTTAACCTCTAATTAAAAAAAAGATCACGAAAGAACTGTTTTTTCTCTGAGCCAAGCAATTAAGTTTTTGACTTTTCCTTTTAAACTGTATTGAGAAGTATCAATTGTATTAGCTTCTGGAATATCAGAAATCAACTTTGCGACTACACCAAAAGTAGAAGTTTGGTTGTATATTAGATAATTACATTTGCTTAATAAATAGATATCTATTAAGGCTTGAACACCATTTTCAAATCTATCTGGACATTCAGGATTCTGGTGTAAAGATGAGCCTGACGCAGGATACCACTTATCTGTCACTAAAATATTAGTATATTTCTCTCTAAAAGAATCTTCTACTGCGGGATTATCAGTAGCTAAAAATATTAAACTTTTAGGATGTTTTTCAAGAATCTTATCAACAAATTTTAAATAGAGATTTTGGGAAGTTTTTCTGTCAGTATATCTAACATGAACCCCGATTACTATATCTTCAAAAGAATTATCTACAGTTTTTTTAATAATTGCTTCAATATTAGGTTGTAAACTCAGATGTTCTCTAATTATCTTTTTTAAGATAGTTTCATTACTCAGACTTTGTAGATAAGCGAAATCACCTAAAAAATGTCGTCTTAGCTTATAAGTCTCTGTTACATAAGACCATCTAATCAAAATATCTTCACTATAATCTATGCGAGACATATTAGTAGTATATTTTGCCCATATTTTTGGGTTGTTATATCGCAAATCATCTGGAGATTCGTATGATAACAGTACTTCATTCACTGATTTATCTAAGCTATTTTTCCAGAAACTTGGATAGACAGATTCAGTAGAAGGTATTTCCGAAGCTTGAGTCACGTGATGAAGATTAAAAAAGTCAGGAAAAACATTGCTGCGATTGTTCGAGTAAACCTCATCGCTCCAATCAACAACTATCTTTCTATTAGTAAGTTGAGCATATAAAATACTGTCCAAGAGAGCGAGAAAACGATTTCCCATCCCTGCTTTGCCTTTGACTAATAAAAACTTCTCTGAAACCATTTTTGATTGCTCCTAACAATTTTAAACTCAAAAAATCGTTGACGAACCCGCCAGGGAAGGTTTTATTCATATTTTCTAGATCGCCAGAATAATATCACTCATGATAGGTCAAATCAATAGTTGACGAACCTGCCAGGGAAGGTTTTATCTCTTTAGACGGAGTTTATAGCCGCCACATTGAGTTCCCTGACAGGCTGCTAGGTAAGCAAGAGAAGGTTTTTGGTTATGAGGATACTGATACCCCTGTTACTCGTCAATTTGACCGACGCGGCGGATATTCAAAATGTCGCTCATTTTCTTAATTTGGACGAAGACTTGCTCTAGTTGAAAGCGATCGCGTATATCTATTCCTAAGTCGATCAATGCTGGTTGGCCAGTAGAGGTTTTCACCTGGGCATGACGGACGTTGATTCCTTGGTCGCTTAACCGTGACAAAATATCCTTCAGCACCCCAACACGATCCAGAGCTTCAATTTGTACATCTACTGGGTACGTATGCGGACGACCACTATTTTCTGCGGCTGGGTTCCACCTAACTGGTACTAAGCGTTCATACTCCACAGTCTCCAGATTATGGCAGCCTTGGCGATGAATTGAAATCCCCCTACCTCGCGTCACCACACCAATAATTGGTTCGCCAGGAATCGGGGTACAACACCCAGCTAAATAATATACCAAACCTTCCACCCCAAAAATTGGCGAATCTGTGGAACGTGAGGTAGTTGCAGGTGCATCTCGCAAAGCTTTTGATGTACTTGCTTCTTTAGGGATAAATGGCGACACAGTGGAAACTGGTTGTTGTCCCTTCGCTACTTCTCGCCAGCGATTTAGCACTAGGTTCAACGTAATTTCTCCATAACCCAAACCAGCGAGTAAATCTTCCACGCTATGGTAGTTACACTTTTCGGCGACAATCTGCATTGCATCCGACTTCAGTAAACTATCAAAACCAGTTTTACCTAGTTCCTTTTCTAACAATTCCCGTCCACGGGCGACATTTTCTTCCCGGCGCGATCGCTTGTACCATTGTTTAATCCGATATTTCGCCGCCGAAGTTCTGACGAAGTTCAACCAATCCAAACTCGGATGGCAGTTCTTTTGGGTCAGAACCTCTACAATATCGCCATTGTGCAGCCGCGTTGACAGTGGCACCATTCGCCCATTTACCCGCGCCCCTGAACAGTGGTTTCCTACTTCTGTATGAATGCGATAAGCAAAATCTACAGTGGTAGCACCGGGACTTAAAGGCACAACATCCCCCTTAGGGGTGAAGACATAGACATCATCTTCAAATAGATTATCTTTGACGCTATCAAGATATTCTTGTGCATCTTTAAGATCGGTTTGCCATTCTAGCAACTGCCGCAGCCAAGTAAACTTGTCATCTGTCGCTGTCAAATGGCTAATGCTAGAACCACCTGTTTCTTTATACTTCCAATGGGCGGCAATCCCATATTCGGCGATATGATGCATTTCGATTGTCCGAATTTGCACCTCCAAAGGACGGCCAGTTAATCCAATCACCCCAGTATGCAATGACTGGTAACGGTTCGGCTTTGGCAGTCCAATATAGTCTTTAAATCTCCCTGGAATTGGGCGAAATGCATCATGAACCACCGCCAACGCCCGATAGCATTCTTCATTGGTTTGAACAATAATCCGCAGCGCCGCCAAATCGTAAATTTCATGAAATTCCTTTTGTTGGCGGTGCATTTTTTGGTAAATGCTATAAAGGTGCTTGGGACGACCGCTAAGATCCTGGAATTGGATTCCGGCTTGCTGCAAACGTTCCCGCAAAATGTCTGTAGCTTTGGCCAATTTTTCTTCTCGTGCCGTCCGTTTTTCGGAAACATGCTCCTGCATTTGGCGGAAAGCTTCCGGTTCCAAATATTTAAAAGCCAAATCTTCCAATTCCCATTTAATCCGCCAGATTCCCAAACGATTGGCTAAAGGTGCAAAGATATCTCGCGTTTCTTGGGCACTGCGGCGGCGGCTGGCCTCTGACATATATTGTAAAGTTCGCATATTATGCAAACGATCTGCCAATTTCACCACAATTACCCGAATATCTTGCGCCATTGCCAAAAACATCCGCCGGAAGTTTTCGGCTTGGCTTTCGGTTTTGCTGGTGAAATTGATTTTAGAAAGCTTGGTGACGCCTTCAACCAATTGCCGTACTTCTGGGCCAAAGCGTTCTTCTATTTCTTGACTTGTAACTTCTGTATCTTCGACGACATCATGGAGAAATCCAGCTGCTATCATAGCAGCACTGCCTCCCAAGTCACGCAACAATTCAGCTACAGCAATGGGATGAGCAATGTATGGTTCTCCCGATTTGCGATATTGACCTTCATGCAGTTGGGAAGCAAATTCAAATGCGCGACCAATTAAGACGGCATCATGATGCCTTCGGTCATCTTCCACTGCGCCACTACTCGTCGATGACTCCTTCAAACATTTTTTTAACCATTCGGGAATAGCAAGATCAACTGATGAATTTATCGCTATACTGCTCATACAATTGGGTTTAGAAAGGATCGGTAGATAAGTGAATGATAAATAGAACTAGCAGCATCCCCCTGAAAAGATGCTGTTGTCCAAAAACGGATCGAAAAAGCAATGTAAGGATGATTCTCCAATTGCAATGGTAGTCATCCAGTTTGAGTTTCAAGGATCGTTAAAGAAAGAAAATCCATTGATGGCAAACAAAGCCTCAAATGACGATTTGAGGCTTTTAGTGCTGATAAGTCTTTAAGAAAGTTTATTGTAAAAGAAAAATTACTTGACATTAATACTATCTTAACTAGCACTGGATGTCTTTAAACCGTGAGAAATATCTGGCATTCGTAACTTTGTTAGAGCAATTACGCTCCGATGCCACAACTACCCAAATCGTTGCACCACAACTGCGGCAGCGTGTAGCCACGTTGCAGCAATTTTTCGGGCAACAGATTGTGCCTTTGGCTGATGAAAACTGGCGAGTGCAGTCTTATCAAACGGAGATGAGCAAGCAATTGCGCCTGTTGGAAATAGATGTGATGTTTTTCCAAGGAGCGCGGCAAGCATCTACTGCACAAACGAGACTTCAAACGATTAGCGATCGCTTGACAACCCTCATTCAATATTGTGATGCCATTCTGCAACCAGAAGCGGAAGGAGAAAAATAACAATTGTTCACCTTTTTCTCTAATCCCTCCATCATCTCATTTATGACCTATGATGGAAAGTTATTTTGCTAACAAGTTGGGAATAGGAAGAGTTGAGAGTGAGAACTTATAAGAATTCTTCCCCTATTCCCTACTCCCTACTCCCTTTATCAAAAGATTCATGGTGCGGCGCATGTATGCTTCTACTGGCTCGGTTGTGGGTTTGAAGATCAGCGCATAATATAGTGAACCGCTTACAAGGTCGATAATTAAGTCTACGTCTGCATCCTTGTGAATTTCGCCTCTGCACTTGGCACGCTCAAGTATTTTAGAAAAGGCTTCACGTCTGAGTTTGGTATATTTTGTCCAATAGACCTCGGCAAATTGAGGATTGCTAGACGCTGTACTAACAATCAGCGCAAGTGTCTGACGACCAAGGGGACTATCTATTTTTTTGGCGGCATTCTTAATCAGGATATCCATGTCTCCCCAAAAGCTGTCGGTATCGGGGATCGCTAAATCATCTCTCAGACTTTCTATCGCGTCTGCAACTAGTTCTTCTTTGGAAGTGTAACGCCGATAGATGGTTGTTTTACCAACTCCAGCACGAGAAGCGATCGCTTCTATACTCATGCTTTCATATCCTACCTCTGCAAGCAGATCCAAAGTCGCTTGCAGAATAGCTTGGTCGGCGTGGATGCTGCGTGGGCGTCCAGAGGTGCTGTTGATTTGCTTACTCATAAAAATATCATCCCCAAGCAATATCTTCTTGGCCATTTGCTTCTACTTTTGGGCATAGAACATAGCTTCTGGGAAAGGAAATAAGCCTCATAACCCAATTCTCATGCACTAAAACAGCAGCAATGACCATCCATCTTTAGCATAGGTATTTCTGCCGCTTTTCAGGAAAAACTCTCTTGACCGTTTTTATATGATACGCTACCGTAGCGTATATATACAATACTTAATTTTAGCTTTGGCATTGCTTGACATCTCCCAAATATTATTTGTGCTAAATAATGGCTACCAACATTAAAAGTTCTAGTTTTGACGAATTTGGTTATGTCCACGGCCCATTGAAGTGGGCGATCGCTTTTACGGCTTCTCTGGGTGCGATACTAGAAGTAATTGATACTAGTATTGTTAACGTTGCCCTGACAGATATACAGGCTAGTTTGGGTGCAACTGTTAGTGAAGTCGGCTGGGTGGTAACTGGATATGCGATCGCAAATGTCGTCTTAATTCCCTTATCTGCATGGCTGGGAGATTACTTTGGACGCAAAACCTACTTTATCTTCTCGTTAATTGGCTTTACCCTAGCCTCGGTTTTATGCGGGTTGGCATTTAATCTCCCGATGCTAGTTTTTTCTCGAATTCTTCAAGGTTTATGTGGTGGAGGGTTGCTAGCTAAAGCCCAAGCGATTTTGTTTGAGACTTTTCCACCTGCTGAACAAGGTTTAGCACAGGCAGTTTTTGGGGTAGGTGTAATTGCTGGCCCAGCCATCGGCCCGACTTTAGGAGGATTTTTGGTGGATGGTTTGGGCTGGCGGTGGATTTTCTTTGTTAATATTCCCTTCGGGATCGTTGCAGTGGCGATGTCAGTAGTATTTTTGCCCAAAGACAAAGATAAGAGTGAGACACAAAGCCAAGCCGTCGATTGGTTCGGGATTGGGTTTTTGGTTATTGCTATTGGTTGTATGCAAACTTTGTTAGAGGAAGGAGAGCAAGACGACTGGTTTTCCTCTAGTTTCATCACTACGTTAGCGATCGCCAGTATTATCGGATTGGGGTTATTTATTTGGCGAGAACTGAAAACAGATCACCCTGCTGTGGATTTGAGAGTTTTGCGCCACCGTTCTTTAGCTGCGGGAAGTGTTCTCTCAGCAGTGGTAGGTATGGGGCTTTATGGCACACTCTTTGCTGTGCCGATATTTGCTCAGAGTGTGCTGCACTTTACGGCAACGCAGACAGGACTATTGTTAGCGCCTGGTGCTTTAGCGTCTGCGATCGTTATGGTTTTATTAGGCAAACTCTCTAGTAAAATTGATGCCCGATTTTTAATTGCAATGGGCGCTGTGGGATCGTCTGGAGTCATGTTTCAACTCGCAGCAATTACCCCACAAACTGGTATAGATGATTTATTTTGGCCATTGGTATGGCGTGGAGCTTTTACTGTTTTGATGTTTCTCCCTTTGAGTTTGGCAGTTTTAGGCCCGCTACCTAAACAAGATGTTTCTGCTGGTTCTGGTTTCTACAACCTTACCCGACAACTAGGTGGCAGTATCGGCATTGCCCTACTTACTACTCTGCTTGACCGAAGACAGGTTTTTCATCGAGCTATGCTGTTAGCAAAACTTAGCCCTTATGACCCAGAAACCAGTCAGCGACTCGATGCGCTCAACGGGGCACTCCAAGGTCAAGGCATAGATGCGGCAACAGCACAACAACAAGCACTAGCTTTATTAAGTCAAACAGTAGATATTCAAGCTGCTGTTTTATCTTACGCAGATTGCTTTCGAGTCGTAGGGGTAGGGTTCCTTTGCTCATTACCTCTGTTGCTATTTCTGGGTAAAGGCGGTGCAGGAGCGAAAGCGCCAGTCGGTCACTAGGGTAAAGGAAATAGCGATCGCATCCCTATTCTAAATTCTCTGAGTGCAAAACTACGTAATAACACGGCTTCAGGATTATTCTCTGCCGAAAGTCACAGCAAAAAATTAATACACACGGATTGATCTAGATGAAAAAAGTAAAAGTCCCACTCAGTTTTGAGTGGGACTATATGAAGTCTTATTGCTAAAATGAGAAATCTTGATCTTAGAAAAAGTTCATTATTGTAATAATACCAACGCTAGTTAACACCATCAAAGCGCCCATAATTATAGACTGGCCTAATGGATTGCTGAATTTTGCATTGTTCATTTAAGTAAAATCCCTTTTATTAATAGTTCCTTAACCATATCAAAATCAGTATAAATAGCTATAAAAATAATGTAAAACTTAAATTACCTTAAACTTTCTTAGTAAATACTTATTTTTGAACTTAAGTATCAATTTTTACTTTTAATGATTTGTTCTTCTGGCCTGCCGACTTCCCATTCTCCAGTTCCACAACGTAGTAATTTCCGAACAGAATAAATACCTGAACTCCGAGCGGAATACGTGCCTTGATGGGATAAAATAAATCTTAACCAAGGTAAAAATATTTTGAATAGAAGATTATCATGACAGCATCCACGGAATCTAGAAACCAAGCGATCGCTTTTGACTTAGACAAATTAAATGAGCAATTTGAAAGTGCCACTCCCAAAGACATACTGGCATGGTCTATAGAAAATATCCCAACGGGACTGGTGCAAACAAGCGCCTTTAACGTGGATGACATGATAATTACCCATATTCTTTACACTGAACTGAAACATCCCGTTCCTGTAATCTTTCTTGACACCTTGCACCACTTCCCTGAAAGCCTAGAATTGGTAGCAAAAGCCATACAAATCTATAACCTAGATTTGCAAACTTTCAAAACTCCAGATGTAGACACCCGCGAAGCCTTTGAAGCCAAATACGGCGACAAACTCTGGGACAAAGATATTGCCAAATTCCACCACATTACAAAAATTGAACCACTGTTACGGGGTCTAGACGAACTCAACAGCGTCGCTTGGATTACTGGACGCCGCCGCGACCAAGCAGTAACCCGTGCGAATATGCCCATATTTGAATTTGATGGTAAAGGTCGGCTGAAAGTAAATCCCATCGCTACTTGGACACGCCAAGATAGCTGGGTTTACGTGGCTGAACATGGAGTCATCTACAATCCCCTTCACGACCAAGGTTATCCCAGCATTGGCGACCAACCCATCACTACCAAAGTAGGCGAAGGCGAAGACGAACGCGCCGGACGCTGGCGGGGAAGTGATAAAACAGAATGCGGAATTCATATTTAGTCATTGGTTATTGGTCATTGGTCATTTGTCACTTGTACTGAGTTTTGACTGCGCTCAACTACCGCGTTCGCGTAGCGTCTCGTAGAGAAGTATTAGTCATTAGTATTAGACAAAGGACAAATGACTAAGAACAAAGGACAAATATGATTAAAATCCTCCATCTCTCCGACATACACATGGGAAGCGGCTTCTCCCACGGACGAATTAATCCCGCGACTGGATTAAATACGCGGTTGGAGGATTTTGTCAATACTTTGTCTATATGTATTGACCGAGCGCTGACAGATGCTGTTGATATGGTGATATTTGGTGGCGATGCATTCCCGGATGCTACACCACCGCCTTATGTACAACAAGCTTTTGCCAGCCAGTTTCGCCGTCTGATGGATGCGAATATTCCGACAGTGCTGTTGGTGGGCAACCATGACCAACATTCCCAAGGGCAGGGAGGGGCGAGTTTAAATATTTACCGCACTTTGGGAGTGCCAGGGTTTGTAGTTGGTGATACATTAACTACGCACTGTATTGAAACCCGTAATGGCAAAGTGCAAGTAATTACTCTGCCTTGGCTGACTCGTTCGACTTTGATGACTCGCCAAGAGACTGAAGGTTTGTCTTTGGCGGAAGTTAACCAACTATTAACGGAACGTCTGCGAGTTGTGCTAGAAGGGGAAGTTCGCCGTCTCGACCCCGATGTGCCTACTATTCTTTTAGCTCACTTGATGGCTGACAATGCAACCTTGGGCGCAGAACGCTTTTTGGCAGTAGGTAAAGGCTTTACTCTACCCCTATCTTTGCTGACACGACCTTGTTTTGATTATGTAGCGTTAGGACACGTCCACCGCCATCAAAATCTGAATAAATCTAACAATCCGCCGGTGATTTATCCAGGGAGTATTGAACGGGTAGATTTTAGCGAAGAAAAAGAAGACAAAGGCTATGTAATGCTGGAACTGGAGCGGGGAAGCGCTGAATGGGAATTTTGTCCCTTAACAGTTCGGACTTTCCAAACCATTGAGGTAGATATCTCAAAAGCAGACGAGCCGCAAGCGGTGTTAATGAAAGCGATCGCCAAGTATAATATTGAAGATGCTGTAGTGCGGCTAATTTACAAACTTCGCTCTGAACAGATGGATTTAATTGACAGTTCTTCTCTACATACTGCTTTAAATCCCGCTCATACCTACACCATTCAAGCAGAATTAGTGAGTCAATTAGCCAGGCCCCGGATTCCTGAATTGAGCGCAAGTAGCAGCATCGACCCAATGGAAGCGTTAAAAACTTACTTGAACAATCGCGAAGACCTTAAAGACATCGCAGCATCAATGATGGATGCAGCCCAGAAGTTGCTAGCAGATGAAGTGGAAGTTTGGCTGGAAGCAGCAACTAATGAGTAGAATCTTACAAAGGTATTCAGGGTTAGCGCATCTCAAAGCCTATTTACAGGTGGATTATAAGCGGGTAAGTAATCTAAAATAACATTGGGTGAAAAAGTACTTAAGTTCTGTGCTAAATCTATCTTTGTCTGTAGAGGAATTTGAGTATGCCAAGACGCAAGCGCGGAGTTATACTCACTTCTGTTGGTTTACAGAAGTTTGAGGAAGCAAGGCACAAGTTTGAGTTTCGAGATAATTTTGGCAAGAGATTCACTCTTGAAGAGTTAAGCTACCGCACTAACTTAGACCCTCTAACAATTAGAAAAGTTTTGAACCGTAGAAAGGGAGTTGACAAGCGAACACTTGAGGCTCTCTTTCTTGGTTTTGATAGCTGCCTATGCGAAGGCTATTATTCGACCTCAGACCCCAATTGCCGTCAAGATTGGGGGGAAGCTGTTTCTGTCTTAGCATTTTACGGACGTACAGAAGAACTCAGTACTCTGGATGAGTGGTTGCTGAAGGATAGCTGTCGATTAGTGACCATTCTCGGAATGGGTGGAGTAGGGAAAACTAGTCTGTCGATCAAATTGGCAGAACTAATGCAGGACAAATTTGATTGTATTGTCTGGCGATCGCTTTATGACGCTCCACCCATTGATACATTCTTGGGTAGCATCATTCAGTTTCTGTCTGACGAGCAAGAAACTGAGGCAGAATTGCCGGAAAGCGTTAGTGATAAGATTTCCCTGCTGCTTAACTACTTTAAGGAAATGCGCTGCTTGGTCGTGTTCGATAATGTAGATGCTGTGTTACGTGGTGGAAGTCGAGCCGGACAATATAACCTTGGATATGAGCAGTATGGCGAACTCCTCAAACGAGTAGGTAAATCAGACCACCAGAGTTGCTTGCTACTCACAACGCGAGAAAAACCTAAAGAGGTCGCCTCTCTAGAAGGAGAAGCCTTACCAGTGCGAACTTTGAGATTGGGTGGACTAAAAGAAGGAGAGGGAGAGGAAATTCTTAAGAGTAAGAGGCTCAAGGGTTTAGAAACTCAATTTAACGCACTGGTCAAACGCTATGGAGGCAATGCCTTAGCCTTAAAAATTGTGGCAACTACGATTCAAGATTTATTTGATGGTTATATTTCTGAGTTTTTAAAGGAGGAAACTAGCGTATTTGGCGATCTTCGTGACCTATTAGAGCAGCAATTTGAGCGTTTATCTGATGAGGGAAAAGATGTAATGTACTGGCTAGCGATTAATCGGGAGCCAGTAACCCTCTCTAAATTACGAGAAGATTTAGTATCGCCTTTTCCCCAACTGAATTTAATTGAAACCCTAGAATCTTTGGGACGGCGATCTCTCATCGAACGAGATACAGTTTACTTCACCCTACAGCCAGTCGTGATGGAGTATGTGACAAGTCGCTTGATTGAGCAAGTTTGTGAGGAGATTGTTAAGCAGGAGTTTTTGCTTTTTAGAAGCCATGCTCTAATCAAAGCTACTGCGAAAGACTATATCAGAGAGACTCAAATTCGTCTCATTCTCTATGCCGCGATCAACCGATTAATTCCACTGTTGCAAGGCAAAAAAAACTTGGAATATGAACTGACTCAAATCTTACTCAAACAGCGAGAGAAATCCCCCTTGGAGCCGGGATATGTAGCAGGTAATATTCTTAACTTACTCAATCAGCTAGGAACTAATTTAACGGGCTATGATTTCTCTGGCTTAAGCATTTGGCAGGCTGACCTACGAGATGTAAATTTGCAAAATACGAATTTTGCTTACGCCCATCTAGTGAGGTGTACGTTTACTGAAACCTTTGGTGCTATTCATGCGGTAGCCTTTAGTCCTGATGGAGAACTTCTGGCGGTAGGTGACAGTAATGGAGAAATTCATTTGTACCAAGTTAGCGATGTGCAACCAGTCTTCATCTGCACGCGACATAAAAGTTGGGTAACATCACTGACGTTCAGCCCTGATGGTAAGATTCTCGCTAGCGGTAGCACAGATTACACAATAAAGCTGTGGGATGTTAGTACTGGTCAGTGCCTTCACACCTTAGAAGGGCATACAAATGAAGTTTGGTCGGTTGCATTTAGCCAAGATAATTGCACATTAGCAAGTGGCAGCGATGATTACACTGTGAAGTTATGGAATAGTAGCACTGGAGAATGCTTCAAAACACTTGAAGGACATTTGAGTTGGGTACTATCTGTTGTCTTTAAGGGAGATACTCAACTATTGAGTGGTAGTGACGATCGCACTGTTAAATTGTGGGATATCAATACTGGACAGTGTATGGAAACGTTTGAAAAACATCATAATAGTGGAATACGATCAATAACCCTCAGTCCAGATGGTCAGATACTGGCAAGTGGCAGCGAGGATCGCACTATTAGGCTATGGAAAACTCAAACGGGTGAATGTCTCAAAACACTTCTGGGGCATTCAAATCGAGTTTTTTCAGTGGACTTTAGCCCGCAAGGCGACCTTTTGGCTAGCGGTGGGCACGATCATACCGTGAAGTTATGGGGTGTCGATACGGGTGAATGCCTCAAGACCCTACAAGGACATTTCAGTTGGGTTTTTGCAGTTGCCTTCAGTCCCCAAGGCAAGCTTTTGGCTAGCGGTGGACACGATAAAACCGTGAAGTTATGGAGTATCGATACAGGTGAATGCCTCAAGACCCTACAAGGATATACCAATCAAATACTCTCTGTTACCTTTAGTCCTGTTAGTGCTAGCTTACCAAGCATTTGTCAAATTTTTGCTAGTAGTAGCCGCGATCGCACTGTGAGGTTATGGGATGCCGCAACTGGTGAATGCCTCAAAGTGTTAAAAGGACATTCCAACTCGGTTCATTCAGTTATCTTTAATCATGAAGGAAATATCCTAGTCAGCAGTAGTGTAGATAAAACACTAAAAATATGGGATGTTCCTTCAGGTAAAACCTTAAGAACCTTACAAGGACATCGCGCAGCAGTTTTGTCGATTGCCTTTAGTCCAGATAGCCAGACGATCGCAAGTGGCAGTGAGGACTGTACTATAAAATTATGGGAGGTTCCTTCAGGTCGAACCTTAAGAACCTTACAGGGACATAACGCTGCGGTTTGGTCAGTTGCCTTCATCTCTCAAGGAGAAATATTGGCGAGTGGCTCTTGGGATCAAACGATCAAGTTATGGGATATTCACACGGGTGACTGCCTCAGAACGTTGGCAGGACACACGAGTTGGATTTGGGCAATTGCGATCGCCCCTGATGGTAATATCCTGGCAAGTGCTAGTCCAGATCGAACAATCAGGCTGTGGAATCCGCACACGGGTGACTGCCTCAACGTTTTGCAAGCAGACACAAACTGGTTGCAATCGATCGCCTTTAGCCCTGATGGCAAGATACTGGCTAGCACGAGTCACGATCTGACAATCAAGTTGTGGGACGTTTGCACGGGTGAGTGCGTGAAAGTTTTGCACGGACATACAGGCTTGGTTTGGTCACTTGCCTTTAGTCCAGATAACCAAACCTTGGTTAGTGGCGGTGACGATGAAACAATTAGACTTTGGGATATCGGAGCAGGCAAATGCTTAAAAACCATGAGAGCGACTAAGCCCTATGAGCAAATGAATATTTTCGGAGTTAAAGGTTTAACTGAGGCGGCAACTGCCACGTTGACCTCTTTAGGAGCAGTTATCTAAGCGGATGTTTGAAAAGTATTTCTCTGTAACTTGAAGCACTTTAGATCCCCCCTAATCCACGCCAGTCCTCCCCTTAAAAAGTTACGGTGTACACACAAGTCCTAAAAACCTAGCTTGATAAGCATTTCCTCGTTCCCAGTCTCCGACTGGGAATGCATTCATTGAGTCTCTGACTCAATATCTGACTAGAGGCAGAACCTCTAATCAGGCATTCCTATGCAGAGCATAGGAACGAGATAAACGAGAGAACAATGAGAAATTGATCTTTTTTTGACTTGTGTGTACACCGTAGCCTTAAAAAGGGGGGAACCGGAGTAAAAGTCCCCCAATTCATCGGGGGATTTAAGGGGATCTAAAACTTTTGATACTGATAAGAGGAGTTTTCAATCCTCTAAGCTCAAACCATTAGCCTAGTTCACTGAGACATGACTGTTCGGGCTGCTTCGAGGGTGCGATCGATATCTGCTTCGGTATGAGCTAAAGAAGTAAATCCGGCTTCAAATTGAGATGGAGCTAAATAAACTCCATGTTCTAACATACCGCGATGGAAGCGAGCAAATTTACTTAAGTCAGACTTTTTGGCATCCTCATAATTGCGAACCGGATCTTCGTTAAAGAAGAAACCAAACATCCCGCTTATCTGACCACCACAGGCAGCATGGCCTGTTTCTTTAGCAATCTCCAGCATCCCCTCTGTGAGTCGCTTCGTAATGCGATCGAGATACTCGTAAGTTCCAGGTTGTTGCAACAACTCTAACGTCTTAATCCCTGCTGTCATTGCCAGTGGATTGCCCGAAAGCGTTCCGGCTTGATACACGCTTCCGGCTGGAGCAACCATCGACATAATTTCTTGGCGACCACCATAAGCGCCGACTGGCAGACCACCGCCGATGACCTTACCTAATGTAGTTAAGTCAGGAATAACACCAAATTTCTCCTGCGCTCCACCGTAAGCGATCCGAAAGCCTGTCATCACTTCATCAAATACTAATAGCGCTCCATACTCCTGCGTGAGTTTTCGCAAACCTTCAAGAAAACCCGCAGTAGGTGGAATAAAACCTGCATTGCCAACCACAGGTTCAATAATTACACCAGCAATTTCATTGGGATTTTGCTCAAATAATAGTCTTACTGCTTCTAAATCGTTGAAAGGAGCAGTCAGCGTGTTGCTAGTCACCGATTTGGGCACACCAGGAGAATCGGGCAAACCGAGAGTGGCAATACCAGAGCCAGCCTTAACGAGAAACATATCGGCGTGTCCGTGGTAGCAGCCTTCAAACTTGATTGCTTTCTCCCGCCCCGTAAAAGCTCGCATCAGACGAAGAACAGCCATACAAGCTTCCGTGCCGGAGTTGACAAAACGCACCATCTCGATACTGGGAACAGCATCGATTACCATCTGTGCCAGTACATTTTCTAGATAGCAGGGCGCACCGAAGCTAGTTCCTTTATACAGGGCATCGTGCAGAGCGGCAATGACTTCAGGATGAGTGTGACCGCAGATAGCAGGCCCCCAACTGCCGACATAATCGATATATTGATTGCCATCCACATCCCAGATGTAAGCGCCAAGGACACGATCGAATACGATTGGCTGTCCACCAACAGATTTGAAAGCCCGCACGGGGGAACTAACTCCTCCTGGCATTAATTTTTGGGCAGCAGCAAAGATTTCCTCCGATTGGGTGGTTTTTAACCGAGTCGTTGCAATCATAATTTTTTATCCTGAGATATTTGATCTGATGCGATCGCGAAGAGCGAGAATCTAGTTATTAAGAGTGTCAAGCAAAACGTGCAGATATTATTTCAATTCGAGCATGACTTCATTGTGTCTAAATGCGGGCAAGATGAACGGAGAGTCATAAAAAGCATAAATCGCTTTACCTTTTGTCTCGATACCTTGCCGAGCCAGAAAAGCAGATAATTTGGCTTCGTTTTCCTGCAATTGTTCATCCCCAGCTAGACCGGAGAAACGGATTGCCGCTACTTTGTTGCTGGGAACTTCTTTGATAGTAATGCGAGAGTCTTTTGGTTTTGGCAGCGTTGCCAGCGTATATTGTGAGGGCATCACGAACTGTACCGCCCAAGTATCCCGATTGCTTGTGGCAAGATTTTCTGCCGCTTCTTGTTGAATGACAGGCGCAGTCATGGCGATTTTTTCACTTGGCTGGGATTGCGTGACAGGCGCAGTCATAGCAATTTCGGTTACAGACGTGTTTTCACCAAATATGTAAGCGGCAAGAATCGAAAATGCAGCCTTGTTTGCTCGATCTCTTTCAGTTTGAATGACTGTTTCAGCAACAATTTTTGGCTCGTATTGCCGGATTTCAATATCATTATAGGATTGCAATACGCAATATTTTGGTTCTTCGGTTTGACTCATAAAATCTTTGCAGATACTTCTTGTACTAATCGTCCATCTTCCATGTGGATAATGCGATCGGCAATATCGAGAATTCGATTATCGTGAGTGACGAGTAAAATAGTGCAACCCTGCTCTTTAGCTAGACGCTGCATGATATCTACAACATCGCGACCTGACTTTTTATCGAGAGCAGCAGTAGGTTCGTCGGCAAGAACAATTTTAGGACGACTGACTAGGGCACGAGCGATCGCAACTCGCTGCTTTTGCCCTCCAGAGAGACTGTCTGGATAATAATCGATGCGATCGCCTAAACCAACACTTTTCAGAGTATCCGTTGCCAGCCGATCCATATCTTGTTTTAGGTACTCATCGTGTAATTCCAAAGACATTCGGACATTCTGCTTTGCTGTTAAGAAAGTCAACAAATTGTGTGCTTGAAAAATATAACCAATCTGCCGCCGCACTTGCATCAGTTGCCGCTTACTAGCCCCAGATATTTCCTGTCCCAAAACTTTAAGGTTGCCTTCTCTAGCGGCTCTCAATCCACCTATTAATGTTAGTAAGGTGGTTTTACCAGAACCAGATGGCCCAGTCATAATCACGATCTCTCCAGAATAAATGTCGAGATTAATATCAAACAAGACTTGCTTGCAGAGTTCTCCCCGACCGAAGTAGTAATCGAGATGACAAACTGAAATAACGGGTTGTTGGGAAGTGTTTTGAACTTTAAGTTTTGAGTTTTGAGTTCCCTGACTAATTTCTTGCAGCATAAGAGTTCAACCGTAAGTTTGGGCTTGGTTCTAGAAAACTATGAGTTTTGAAATGCGATATTTTTCTAAACTTCAACTCAAAACTTAGAAGATATCAGCCGGATCGGCTGCTCGTAACTTTTGCATAGCGATCGCTCCTGCTCCAATACACATGACAAAAGTCAAAACTAGCACAGTTACCGCACGAGCTAGTTTCATTGCAGTCGGTAAAAACGTCACGGATTGAAAAAAAATGTAAAATCCACTTGAGAGCAAAAAACCTGGAAGAAAGCCCAAAACCGCTAAAGTAAAAGCTTCTTGAACAATAACTCCAATCAGATATATATCGCTGTAACCCATTGCTTTTAACGTTGCGTATTCGGGCAAATGATCGGAGACATCGGTATAGAGAATTTGATAAACGATAACTGCTCCGACTAAAAAACCAATTGCAACACCAAGGTTAAAAGTCGGGCCAATAGAGGAACCTGTAGACCAATATGCACTTTCACGGGCAGTGAATTCAGCAAGATTTAGTACCAGTAAATCATCCGGTAGCTTGGCTCGTAAATCAGCCTGGATCTGCTCAATTGAAGCATTTGGTTCTACGTCAACAATACCCAGATCGATTTCGTTTGATCGGCGTTGGGGAAAGAGCCGTAAAAACGTAGAATCGCTGACGATTAGATTGCCGTCAGCAGAAAAAGAAGAACCGAGCTTAAATAATCCAACTATTTGAATTTGATAATCGTTAGCTTGAACAGAAAGCGGATTCTGTTTTTTCAGTAAACTAGGAACGTCCCCAAGCTGAGGAACCAATCCGGCTCTGTCAAACAACGCTCGATTTAATAACTTCAGTTTATTCAATTGTTGATCGAGTTCTGGTAAGTCAAATGCTGGCTGATTCGGATCGATTCCGTAGACGAAAATTTTACGGCTAGCTCGATTTTCAGGATTTCGCCACGATGCTTGACCCACATATAGCGTCGCAAGGGATTTTACACCGTTAACACCTGCTATTTTATAGAGCTTATTTCTGGAAAAACTTTTGATAGATTGCAAGTTATCAGACAGTTTATTGACTAAAAATAAATCTCCTTTAAGGCTGGTATAGGGGGTAACTTGCGAATCAAAGAGTGCATCCCTAACTCCCAATTGAAAAAACATCAGAAAATCAGCAAAGGCAATTCCTGCTATAGCAACGAACAAACGAGTCTTTTGACGGCTCATTTGCCGCCAAGCAAGTGGGGTTTTGCGGAATAATTTACCGAATATAAATGTTTTGATAGTCAAATTGCTTCGCTCCAATTCAAAATTAAAAATTCAACTGAAGACGCGATGAATCGCGTCTCTACAAAATGGTCTACTTGTCGCATTACTTTTGAGAATTAGTATTAATTTTGCCTGTTCCCTCTTATTGGTTGATATTGTTATTCGGCTGAATAGCAACCTGTACTTGCAAGTTAGTTAAGTTCGCAACTCGTTTGCTAGCTTGTGGATCGAGTGCAATTCTCACTTCAATGACTTTGCGATCGAGGTTTTCTCCAGGTTCGCCGCTAGTTACTTCTTGTTGCATCACCTGTAGTCCAATGAGCCGAACGGTTCCGCGTAACTCTGGGGAGAACGACTCACTCGAAATCGTTACCTGTTGACCTTCACGAACTTTGCCAATATCAGTTTGATATACCTCTGCGATCGCTTCCATTGAGCTGGTTTGTCCGAGTTCGGCAATGCCTTTCTCACCAACAACTTCTCCGGGTTTGGCCTTAATATCGAGAATGCGACCTGCTATGGGGGCGCGAATATAAACTTCAGCGAGATCGGCTTCAGCCTTTTTGACTGCGGCGATCGCTTTATTGACCTCGGCATCAGCTGCTTGCACGTCTACCGGACGTACCTCAGCAATCTTATTTAGGGTTGCCTTAGCTTGCTGGATTTGCTGCCGTAGAGTATCTACACTCTTATTTTGGTTAGCTCTCGCTTCGGTAAGCTGTGCTTGCGCTGTTTCCAGAGCAAGTTGTTTTCGATCTACTTCCACAGCAGAAATCGCTCCGTTTTGGTAAAGCGAGGAATAGCGATTGTACTCACTATTGGCAGTTTTGACTTCGGCTTGCCAGCGAGAGATGGTGGCATCTCTAGTAGCTATTTCGCCCTTTAACTCTTCTTCAAGGCGATCGATTTCAGCTTTTTGGGCGGCAATCTCTCCAGATTTTGCGCCAGCTTGCACCTTGGCTAACTCTGCCTGGGATACTTTGACTTGTGCTTGTGCTTCCAGTAGAGCATTTTGCAGCCGATCGCGCGAATCCATAATGGCGATCGCTTGACCTGCTTTAACGCCACTGCCACGCTGTACAAGCAATTTGGCTACGCGATCGTTGCTTAAGGTAGCAGGTACGGATACGTTGATGACTTCCGTTGCTGGTTCTATCCGTCCTAAAGCGGTAATTTCCTCAATCTTTGGTTTGGTTTGCACAACTTCAACGGGTTTGCTGGTTGATTTGGATTGAGAATTTGATTGATAAATACCGTAGAAAGCGATAATTCCTGTAAGGGCAGTACCACCGACAACTACAGCCAGCGCCCATTGCTTTGAAGGTTTCGAGAGCAATTGTAAATTCATGTCAATCCTTCAAATTTCAGTGAGGACTTTAGTAACGCAAAGCAGGCAAGCAACGGTTTGACGGCAAAAGTTAAACCAGAAGCGATGTTAGGCTTGCCCAATCTTGAGGCTTTAAAAATACTTGGTATAACTCGGCTTCTGGCGTATTTGGTTCGGGTTGATAACCGTACTCCCAACGCACTAATGGAGGTAAAGACATCAAAATTGACTCCGTGCGCCCGTTAGTTTGCAGACCGAAAATTGTGCCGCGATCGTAAACTAAATTGAATTCAACGTAGCGTCCGCGCCGATACAATTGAAAATTACGTTCGCGATCGCTATACTCCATTGACTGCCGCCGCTTGACAATTGGCGTGTAAGCAGGTAAAAAAGCTTTACCGCAATCCTGCACGAATGCAAATAATTCTTCCCAATTGCGGGATGCTGGTATGCCAACGCGATCGCTGGTAATGGCTGCTGCACCTTT
Source organism: Nostoc sp. (assembly GCF_036917235.1). Classification (GTDB taxonomy): domain Bacteria; phylum Cyanobacteriota; class Cyanobacteriia; order Cyanobacteriales; family Nostocaceae; genus Nostoc. The sequence continues at coordinate 2,851 of NZ_JBALDU010000094.1, read as the reverse complement.
GGGATCGGGGCCTCGATAAAGCTGACCTTGACCGTCCTGATAGTCAAAAAAGATCCCGCCAATGCCCCGCATTTCTTGACGATGTTTGAGATAAAAATACTCGTCGCACCAAGGCTTAAACACTGAATAATATTCGAGATCGTGCGCGTCACAAGCCTGCTTTAATGTGTAATGAAAATGGGCTGCATCTTCAGCAAAGGGATAGTAAGGCGTTAGATCGATGCCGCCACCAAACCACCAAACCGGGCCAGCTTCAAAGTAGCGGTAGTTGAGATGAACAGTTGGCACGTAAGGATTGCGCGGATGCAATACCATTGAAGTTCCGGTGGCATAAAACTGATGTCCCTCCGCCTCTGGACGTTGTGCCAAGATTGAAGGCGGCAGGTGAGAACCCCAGACTTCAGAGAAATTAACTCCACCTTGCTCGAATACTGCACCGTCGCGGATGACGCGCGATCGCCCTCCACCTCCTTCAGGTCGTTCCCATGCATCTTCCTGAAACGTGCCTTCGCCATCTAGCTGTTGCAATACCTGACAGATTTCGTCTTGCAACTGTCGCATCAATTGACTGACTCTAGTCTTGGCATCAACTGGGGGTAGAGATTTGGATTGAGTTGCTTGAGGAGTTAAAGTAGTTTTCATAAGATCAACCTATTTTTCCTAGTTTCCTAATACAATACTCCGGACAAAATTCAGCAGCAATAACGCCGTAAAAGCGTAGGTTTTGGTAGTTAGGATGAGATTTAATTACAGTCGGCGAGAGTCCTAACGTTGAAATAAAGGTGTCGAGTAAATGGTCATTGAGTGCCCGTTGTTTGGCACTCGTTATTGGAAAGACAAAGGGTTTTGTACAATTTCCATGTAGCTATCGTAAAGAGTGCTTGTTTCTTCTAATCAGCACCCTAATGAATCGATAGCTTTCTTGTCTAAGGCTCAACTTAAAACTGTCCAGAGTATTGCTAATAGCGAACATTTTTGTTTAGCCTCCTAACTTTTTAGATCCCCCTAAATCCACGCCAGTTGCTCATGGGGGAAACCCCCTTGGCGCTAGCCTCTCCCTTTGGGAGAAGACCGCACTGGCTCCCCTTAAAAAGCTACCGTGTACACACAAGTCTTTTAGATTAGAGTTGTTGCGTAACGTAAGGAAAGTTAATTTTTGCAGGTCAATGCATTAAAGGTGCAGGTCAATGCATTAAAGGTACAAGTCAATGCATTAAAGGTACAAGTCAATGCATTAAAGGTGCAAGTCGATGCATTAAAGGTGCAAGTCGATGCATTAAAGGTGCAGGTCGATGCATTAAAGGTGCAAGTCGATGCATTAAAGGTGCAGGTTAAGAAACTTGTGTGTACACCGTAGCTAAAAAAGGAGGGAACTTCTAAAGTCAGACCATTTGCTACAAGTCTCTTTATCCGCCTAACGCAGTGGCTACCTTTTTAACAGGATTCGGGGATCTGAGTGCGTAAGTTTTACATCTGAAGCACGTTAATACAATTGATATACGCAGCCTTTAAAAACAGTGAAGTTTATCAAAAACTTGCGGACAATATGAAATCAAAACTAGAAAGTTTAATTGCCAAGTTTTGCTAACCAACGAGCAGCATCTTTGGCGTGATAAGTCAAAATCAAGTCAGCGCCAGCCCGTTTAAAGCCAGTTAATGTTTCTATTACTACCCGTTCTTCATCAATCCAACCGTTGAGGGCAGCAGCTTTAACCATCGAGTATTCGCCAGAAACGTTGTAAGCAGCAACGGGTAAGTTGCTTGCTTCCTTAACACGCCAGATAATATCCATGTAGGCCAAGGCTGGCTTGACCATTAACATATCTGCACCTTCGGTAATGTCGAGTTCGATTTCTCTTAAGGCTTCACGACTGTTACCGGAGTCCATTTGGTAGGTTCTGCGATCGCCAAATTGCGGTGTTGAGTCGGCGGCATCCCGGAAAGGCCCGTAGTAAGCTGAAGCATACTTAGCAGCATAGGACAGAATCGGCGTATCTTGGAAACCAGCTTCATCTAAACCCGAACGAATAGCTTGCACGAAACCATCCATCATCCCTGAAGGTGCAATGATATCTACGCCAGCTTTAACTTGGGAAACTGCTGTTTTTTTCAGCAATTCCAGTGTCGGATCGTTGAGAACGCGCCCAGTTAAATCACCTAATTCCAGATAACCGCAGTGTCCGTGACTAGTGTATTCGCACAGACAGGTATCGGCAATGACAATTAATTCTGGGACTGCTTGTTTTACGGCGGTGGCAGCTTGCTGCACGATGCCGCAATCGTGCCAAGCGCCCGTTGCATCTGAATCCTTATCTTCAGGAATGCCAAATAAAATAATGGCTGGAATGCCGAGGTCGTAGACTTCCTTGGCTTCTTCCACGATTTTATCTACAGAAAGTTGGTAAACTCCGGGCATGGATTTGACTTCGTTAGCGATCGCCTTACCCGGTACGGCAAAAAGCGGGTAAATTAAATCACTGGTTGTCAGGAGGTTTTCGCGCACCATCCGCCGCAATTGGGGATGGCTTCTCAGCCGACGCGGGCGATGAATTGGAAACATAGTATTAAAATGAACGATGAAAGGCTTTACAAACATCGAAGGGGTTGGGAATAGGGAACAGGAACGAAAAACTTTAATTGTGGGTTTGAGCCATACTTCTCCCCGCTGCTCCCTGCCCTCTGCCTACACAGCTACGGTGTACACACAAGTCTTTGAGAGCGGCCTCATAGGCTTTTGATCCCCCCAACCCCCCTTCTTAAGGCAGGGCTGATTCATTCCACAAGGGCAAGAAGTTTGTCAATATCATTAGAGAGAAATCTTTGAGCAATTGTGATGGAAAGATGACCATTT
>NZ_JBALDU010000093.1:0-7055 GCF_036917235.1 Nostoc sp. | reverse complement strand
TCAGCTTAGTACCAAAGATTTTTCTGATTGAAGCTTATGTTTTGTCAACTCAGTGCTGCTGGGTCGTTTCCTAATGCTTAGTCTAAACTCCAGTAATAACAAACCTCTTGCTGCCTTGAACTTTTATTAAAGTCTGTCCTTCTCCGATGCGGAGAGGGACAGGTTTTGTATAGTAAAACCGGCGTTGCTGAATTAAGGGATGATTCTTGTGGGGTGGGCATCCTGCCCGCCCGGAAATGCAAGGGACGCTAATGTTGCCCATCCCACAAAAATAGTAAAATCATCCCGCAAATATGCAACCCCGTAAAACCTTCTCAAAGCTTCATCATTCGACCTCTGAACTCGAAGATTGCACCTTGGAACATGAGTTGTCGAGTTAAAAGAGCGATCGCTTGACCTTTAACCCTCGAAGTTGCACCTTTTATCCTCGCAGTTGCACCTTTTATCCTCGAAGTTGCGCCTTTTATCCTCGCAGTTGCACCTTTTATCCTCGAAGTTGCACCTTTTATCCTCGCAGTTGCACCTTTTATCCTCGGACTTGCGCCTTTTTTCCTCGAAGTTGCACCTTTTATCCTCATTGTTCTACTTCTGAGCTTAAAGCTTGCACCTCAGAACACAAATTATCGAGTTCAAAGGGCGTAGGTGTAGCCTGTCGGAGGCATTGCTCAACCTCTGAGCTTAATCAATAGGTTATTTTTACTCATCTAAACGCTGTGCGATCGCATTCAGCAATTCCTCAAAGTCTGATTCGCTGTGAATATCAGGGGTGCTGCGGACATCTACCATTTCATAGCTTTGTAGCCTGTATGAAGTATTGCATAGAGGCAATGTGCGTTAGCGTAGCTGGTCGTAGATATCGCAGACTCCAGATGACATCATATTTCAGCTTATAGTATAGTTTTAGACGACATCAGTTTTTAAAATGATGTTTATACTTAGAACTCAATAAATGAAAGCAGGTGCATAATGAAACTACAAGATTTCTTGGGAAAAGATGAGAAATGGTCGTTTGATGCGATCGCAGAAGATGCAGACTTAGCTCGTCAGATTCAGATATTGTTAATCGGCTTAGGTTTGCTGGAACCTCCAGCCGATGGGAAATTCGGCCCTGTTTCTGTGATATCTATCAAAAAATTTCAAGAATTAATCAAGACTGAAGAGAGTGGCTTTTTAGGAGCAGTCACAGCCAAGAAACTAATTGAAACCAAAATAGACGATCTTCCTAAACCCCCCTTAAAACTAGGCAATGACATCGCTAGTAAGATTGTGAAATATATGCTAGCCAAAGGTTATCAGGTATTTAACAATCCCAAAGAATACAACATTGTTTATATAGAGGGTATGAATGGAGACTGGACTCTCAACAGTGATACACCCAATCAATTTAACGATCGCCGGATTGTGATTGAAGTAGTAAATGGTATTCCCAAAATCGTAGATCACTGGGAAGCGACTACAGAACCAGGGAGATATTACACTTATAATCCGATGAATCCCAAAGGAGCAGCTAGGATTCAGTTTGGACAATACAAAGCTTGGGCTGTGGGTACTCACGGCACAGCAGAGCCTCATGAAGCGTTAGTGCAAGTTGGAGATATAACAGTTTGTAGAGATTTAAACCAAGATTTTAAACGGACTGGTGACAAACTTGATACAGGTGATAATTTTTATGTGAATCAACATTACGGCTTTGATTTTCCCCAGAATGACATTCGCCTTGCTAGCGCGGGTTGTTTAGTGGGACGTAGCCGTGAGGGACATAGAGAGTTTATGGCAATTATTAAACAAGACCGACGGTATGTCGCTAATCGCAAATATACTTTTTACACTACCGTAATTCCTGGGGATGATTTACTGTAAAGGTTTCCAGGATAAAGTAATAGTTAATTGGTAGCATTTATTGTTGTGATGGAACGTTTAGTAAGGTAGCATAGTTGTGCTACCTTACTTTGTCTAACTTTGTTCTTGTGGTTGCCCTATTTGTGCCGTCAATTTCTCTTTATCCTGCCTACGTTTTTTGGCGTAAAGTTGAATAGTGACTGCCATCAAAATAATCATGGCAAAAATAGCCCAAGCCGCGATATCTGTAGGTAGATTATTCTTAAACACAGCCAGCAACACGATCGCTACTAACATAACTGTAGGCGCTTCATTTAAAGCCCGTAATTGCTGACCACTCCAGCCACACTCATCTACTGCTAATTTCTTCATCAGCCGAGCGCAGTAATGATGATAGCCAATTAAAATAGCCACAAACAGCAGTTTGATATGCAACCATCCCTCTTTTAAAATATCCGGTTCAGTGGTTACTAAACCGATGGCCATTGCGATCGTCACGTACATTCCTGGGTTAGTGATGATATAGTAAAGCCGCTTTTCCATAATTTGATACTGATTTTTCAGTATTGTTCGTGCTGGTTCAGGTTCTTGTTCAGCTTCAACGTGATAGATAAAAAGGCGTACCAAGTAGAATAAACCAGCGAACCAAACTACAAATCCGACAATATGAAAAGCTTTAAACCATGAATAAGCCATGAATCCTAATCTCCTTTACTTGTGGTTGTGATGCATTTTTAATGGTAATAAAAAGTTCACAAATGCAGGCGGGATAACATTGATAAATCTAGCAAAAATCCCAACTTGATTTTTTACCACAGATAAATATCTATAATTTATCTATATTTATCTGTGAGTTCATTTTTATAATATCGATTTTTGCCAGAGCTATATTCTTAATGAGCATCTTTACGACGCACAAAGGGTAAAAGGTCTTCTAAAATCGCCTCATGGTAATGTTCTTGAGGATAATGTCCGACGTTATTAAGTTTTATTAATTCGCTATTTGGTACGGAATTGGTAAACTTTTCGGCAATGTCTACGGGTAGCCAAGGGTCAATCATCCCCCATTGAATAAGAATTGGCTGTTGCCATTCTTTAAAGCCAGATTCAATTTCTGTCATTGCTGAATCAAGCTGTAAATTGCGAATACTTGCTAAAAGACTTCGACCAGATGAAGAAGATTTCAAAAATGGTTTTCGATAAACATCTAATTCCTTATCTCCTATGCGATAACGGCTTCCTCCTTCTAGCGTCCGGTCAACTAATAGAGGGTCTTGGGTCATGACTTCACCTACTAAAGGTAAACCCATTTGTTTGATTTTCCAGGGTAATTTAGCAGTAGTTGAAATTGGTGTATTTAAGATAGCTAAATTGGCAATTTGTTCTGGATGACGCAAAGCATATTGTAGTCCTACAGAACCTAAAAAACCTTGGACAACTAAAGAAAAATGTTCAAGTTCTAGAGCTTTAACAAATCCTTCTAAAGCTGTGATAAAAGCATCGGGAGTGTAAGCAAAATCTCGTTTTTCTGGTTTGGCAGAAAAGCCGTAACCAATCCAATCGGGAGCGATCGCTCTTGTCCCCTGACTCGCTAACGCAGGTATAATATGACGCCAACTGTAACTTTGTGAAACTAAGCCGTGTAGCAACAACACAGGCGCTAAGTCACTTCTGCCGATTGGTAAAGATTCCCGATAAAACCATTCCAGTGAATCTACATTGATTTTATGTTCTGTTATTGACACGCTATTTTCCTATATTGGGCATCCCTTCGGCTTCGCTCAGGGCAAGTGGGAATTGAGCATGGGGCATTAGGAATTGGGCATTAAGTTGTTTGTTATTCTTCTCCTGCTCCTCTGCTCCTCGGTCACTGAGCGTAGAGAAGTGCTGCTCCTCTGCTCCCCCTCATCCCCCTATTCCTTGAGAAATAATCATCTCACGAATCGCATAAGCTGTAGCGGGTGCTAGCAAAACGCCGTTGCGATAGTGTCCGGTAGCTAGGAGGATGTTACTAAATCCTGGCAACTTACCAATAACTGGGGCTGGACGACCTTCAGGACGGGGACGTAATCCTGACCAAGTGCGAAGAATGCTTGCTGTGGCTAATTCTGGACAAAATGCGATCGCTTGTTCTCTAACAGATTCCAGCAGTTCTTGATTTGGCGGTATCTCATCACCATTGCTAGGAAATTCCACTGTTGCACCTACCCAATAATCTCCCCCGCCCACAGGAACAATATGGACATCATTACCCGTTATCGCTGGCTGGAAGTCGGGATTACCTAATGGATGCCCCACACGCATTTGCAATGCTTGCCCAAGTACGGGGCGGATATCAATTATCTGATTCAATTTTGCTGTTAGGGGTGTTGACCCTAACCCTGCTGCAATTACAAACCAATCTGCGGCTATTTTTCCTTCTGTAGTCTCAAGGCAATGGCAAAATTCAGGTGTCGAGGTTGTGGCATCCAAAACAGTTACGCCAAATTTGAAAGTTACACCATTTTGTTGGGCAGCCTCAACTAAAGCTAAGGTGAGGGCAGTTGGATTGAGCTGGCGATCTTGGGGAGAATAGATAGCGTTAGTAATTTTTTCGTGAGCAACTTGAGGACAGATATTCTGGAGTTTAGCGGTGTCCCAAATTTCTAAATGCCAGCCTTGAGAGTGGCGAATTTCTACAAGCTTTTCCCATGCTGCTAAATTCTCCTCTTGCAAACCCAGACTGAGAATTCCCTGGCGATTAAAAGGGATTTTGCGACCTGTTAAAGCTTCTAGTTCAGGAATCAAAGTTTCATAGCGTTGGATGCTAGTTTGTCGCATCTGCCAAGCTTTACCCTTGATTTTCTGGCTAATTGCGCCCATTAAAACGCCAAGTGCAGCGCCCGTGGAAGCTTGTGCTGGTGGTTGGCGATCGCAAACTGTAATTTTCAGCCCTTTTACTTGACTCAGTTCGTAAGCGATCGCAGCCCCAACCACACCACAACCGATAATAACTACATTCATGACTTGTGCTTTAAGTGAGGAGTTAGAAGTTAAAAGTTAAAAATTCCTAACTCTTAACTCTTAACTCCTGTACAGACGCGATTAATCGCGTCTCCTAACTTTCTTCTGTTTTCGGAAGCAGATCGAGGAATTTGTCAATCTCTGCGAAAGCAGCCTGGGATTGGTTCAAGGCAACTAGAGGATTGCCAGCACTAGTAGCTTTATCGAGTTTAACCAGGTCTTTAAAAAAATCTCGCGTTATTTGACGTGCTGTGGGTTGGTCTTTGGGTAGAAGGTTGGGAGTGACATAAGTCAGATTCAGCTTTGCTTCTGTTATCGGGCCATGTATAAAGTTACGCACATTGATCCAATCACCTTGTTTTATTAGAGTTGTCAATTCTTCTGAGCGATCGCGCACAGCCTGAATTTCAGGAACATAAGCCTGAATTTTTTCAAGTTGTACTGCTGTGTAAGTCGGAGGTGCCACCGCAACACCAGGGCCACCACAACTAATCAGGAATGTGGCCAATAGTACTAGGAAAAATGAAAAAATCGAGCGTTGACGCACCATATATTCAACTTAATTGCTTTTGGTTTACCGATTCACAGTGTCATTTTAGATCGCTAGCGCAGTCAATCGTTCTTGTCAGCCAAGGATTTTGCAGAAAATCTTGATATTTTCTCCAAAGAGCAGAGTTCCATCTGCTTTTGAGTAATTTTTAAGTACAATTACTTAATAGGTGTTAGCTAGTCCCAACCAGAAGCAATTTTTGGTTTCTGTTAGTAACAGAACATGAGTTAGATGAACCTCTCCCTCCCAGCCTCCCTCTTTGAAACGGAAAGGGAGGAGCAAGGAAAAATTCAGCTTTTTGCTCCCCTCTCCGACACGGAGAGGGGCTGGGGGAGAGGTCAAATAAAACTTGTCGAACTCACGTTAACTGATATTGTTAGGGAAATATGATTTAGAGTTGCTAAATCTCAAAGGTCTTGATAAGCTGAAACACCAATATATATAAGCCTTCTGGCGGTTTTTCTGTCTTCACATCCCCGAAGATGCCGACGCAATATAGGAGTGTTTTTTAGTGAACGCAGCTGAACAGGCAACGAACCTTGAACTCGCCAGCAACATTGCCACGGTAGTTAATTTGTTCAAATTCGAGTTTCCTGATGCCAAATCCGATCTTAAACCCTGGAAGAATGACCCGGAAACCAGGGAGTTAGTCGATCCAGATTCTATAGATATTGGCTTTCACTTTCCTGGTATCAGCAAATCTTGGCGAAGTCGCAGTATTTTAATTCAAATCCGATTTTATCAAGATCCCATCAATAATTCCCGGCGTGCGATCGGCGTGGAAGTAGCTGGATTCGATCATCGCGGTGAAGCGTGGCGACTTTCTACGGTAGAAAACTGGAATGTTGTCGGCGCATCTTCGCCTTCTGGTGAAATCGAGGATAAGCTCAAACAGATTTGCCGACAGATTTTAGAAATTTTCAATAAACCAGGACTTACGCATTGAAAACCTGAAACCTCGATCCCCCCCTAACCCCCCTTGTAAAGCTATGCATTATAAACATCTTTCTTAACATAAAATTTGACAGAAGTAAGAAGTTATGTAGTAGAGGAAGAGAAAAATCAGCAATGATGCGGAAAAATAAAGATGAGAATTCAAAAAAAACTGCAAAAAGTCAGATTTAGCTGAAGACAACCTTAGTGTAAACAGCTAATAAGTGGACTTTTAATCCTTGGGCGTATTTACTGTCAAGATATCCTGTGCCTGATAGGGCTTTGTGGCTAGTATAGTTCAGTTCTGTGGTATCTTGAATTGCCAACACTACCTCATGCTCCTTCTCTTTCTGGTGCATCTGAACTCACTGCATAGTTACCAGATATACCAGGAATTGCCAAAAGCGCCTCTGTTGCTGCGTAGACGCGTTCGCGTAGCGTCTCGGAGAGAAGCGGCTTGTCGTCAGACATCGCATCTTTACCCTCAATCGCCAACTGAATTTCTGCCATAGTGTTGATCTGCAAGTAACTCCAGGCTTATTTTAAATAACATCCCAAGGCAATTTATTCTAAAAATTCCTAATTCTTGTCGTAAAGAATGTCTGAAAACCTAAATTTTTGGTTTTTAGTTCTCACAGGACTTACGCAACTGTCACAAGCAATGGCGCAGCTACGCCGCGCCGTAGCCGCGCCGAGCGCCCAACAACTAGAGGATAAGCATGGGAACATC
>NZ_JBALDU010000092.1:0-62094 GCF_036917235.1 Nostoc sp. | reverse complement strand
TAATCCTGGCTGAAGCGTAATTATAGTTGCAGTTAATCCTGGTTTGTAAATGTCTTGATTGCAGGTTTGAGCGATTAGTATTGCAGGTCGTTACAGCTAGCATAGCATGAATTTAATTATATCAATTAGTATCAATACCTTTGCCAATTTACGAGAGTTCAACGCCCGTAGAAATGGGATGAATACGACCTAAAGCAGTAAGCTTGGCAAAAATCTGAGTTAATCAAATAGGCTTACTTCCTTTTGGTCGTCCATGCTGACGTTTCTCTTTCGGTTTTATTTCTTTAGCTGGTGATGACCTACTTTTTTCTATATCACTCTTTATGACCTGTTCTATCTGAATTGGAAATGAGTGTCTTTGCTGAACACTTACTAATGATAATGTAAAAAAAGATAGTCCTAATATAGGTTTGCTATCCAGGCTAGAAAAAAATCTATCCAGTCCGTAAGTTTGTTTCCCTGATTTACCTATTACAACTTCATCTCCTGCTAGCAAATATATCTCATTTGCACGAAATAAATGCTTGCGAAAGAATAACCAGAACAGCGTCGCCCAAGGGATTACTGTATGAAATAACCTCATCATTGTCCGATAACTACCACCAATACCTGTCCAACGAGAAATCCCCAACGTGGTAACTCGCCCGCTCATTGCTAACATCGCTATGATTATCTGATTCAATTGCCGCATGGTCGTAGCATTTATTTGCGGTAGCAAGCATTGTAAAAGTGATAGGATGTCGAACATGGGCGAATTGTAGCTTTTGAGTTGTCGTTGTGGAAGACAATAACTCTACTACATCAGCCCTCTCCCTTCATACTCTTTTTTTGGCACAGGTATTGCCTGATGTGTTGGGTTTGTTTTAAACGTTTCCTAGAATAGCATCAGATGAGCGCCTGAACTCTCTGAAGATCCCGTCTTATTCCTGCATTCGCGCCAATTTCTGCAAGTCAAGTTTTGATATGAATAATACTTACCCAGTCACCTCCTTCAGAGCCATTTCCACTAAATCGCTCAGGAACACCAGGCCAAATATTGTTACCATCCAATGCCTGAATTTTGCTAACTGTTAATTTATTGTTATTTAGTTTAAGAATGTAAATTTGACCTGCATCGACTAAGCGCCATTTTAAATTTTCTTTTTCCGTAAACAAAATAATATTTGGGGAAAGGGAAATTCCTTTTTGTTGAAATTGCTGACGTAATCCATCAGGAATCATCCCTTTATTTAAATCCCCTTGTAAATTAAACTTTTCGCTCTCAAACAATGGTTCCTCATTCATAATCCAGTCGCCATGCAATGAGACAGTAAACTGATAGATATTACTTTGGTAAAAGACAGCTTTTTGCGACCAATCATCAGGTGTAATTAATCTAACAGCTTCTGTATAAGCATTATCTTCACTTGTCAAAGGTTCAACTTCTGTAATTAGATTGATATTACTATCTAATATATCATTGCCCATTGCCCAACGGATAGATTTTATTTCAGTTTTTGTAACTTGAACTGGCTCAACTTTCATTGGCAATATATAAAATACTTCACCTTTCAACACATTATCCGTATGAGCTAAAACAGATATACTACTCTTATGTAAACTATCAATTCTTACTGGTTTTTGAAATTGAATTACTAAACCTAGTTTAGTAAATAAATTTCTCAAATCCTGAGATTTTAAATTAAATAATTGATCCTCTGGGACATTGTTATAATTTTCCTGTGCTTCTGCAATAGTAGCTTCTAAAACTTGATCATGATGCCAACTAGCATTGATTATGCGATTGAATTCTGTTATGGCTTCTGTAGTGGTTTCTTTCTGATTAATAGGTGTTGCAGGATTTTCTTGATAATTCGCTAGTACAGGATTATTATTTTTATTACTTATAGGTGGTATAGTGCTTTCTTGACTACCAATCTTTCTTCGGCAATCATAAACTGTTACATTATTAGGATTACCTAAAAATACTGCCAGAGGTGCATAATAATGCGCTATACCATGCGGTAGTTGAGGTTGAGGCTCTAATTTTCCTTCTTTATTTTTTTGTTTAGGCCATTCTACATTGCCAGTAGCTGTTCGGACAGGAATTAACCAATAATCACCTACCTGATAAAAGTTATTCTGAGTATCTGCTTTAAATTGAATCTCAATTCCATCTTCAAGGGGAAACCATTTATTCCCCTCTTCAGATAAATTTACTTTGACTTCTTTAGAGTCCCAACGGCGTAATAGAGGGTGCTTTTCTGGAAGCAATGTGTTACTCTTGCTATCTCCTGAGAGAATTACTTGATTCTCAATGCGATCCACTTGCTCAACTTTTAGTAGTTGGCGATCGCTATCTCCAAGTATATAATCATCATTAATGATTTCAACCCAATCACCTGCTGATAAACTAGAATCTTTGTCCTTTCCTAAATGTTCTAGCTTGAATACAAGGACTGAAGAATTTGCCTCATTAGATGTCACAATAGGAAAAACAATTGAGCTATTTTCGCGTGACCAAACAAATGATAGTTGATTAGTAGTAGAAACTCTAAAAATTTCCGCTCGATAAAGATGGTTTTCAGTACCACGAAATTTGGAATTAAACGGAATAACACATGGATCGTTTATTCCTGTGGAACTAGGCTTTGTAATTCTGGCAATAATTTCGCTTTTTCCAGGCTTCAATAATTCTTGACCTAGCACACTCTGAAAATAGTCACGATCCTTACTAACTTGCTTGGCAACCGTTTCAATATCTTGATTATCTTTTAATTGTTTGAGCTTGACTTGCCAAACTAACTTAGAGCGAATTGCTGTATCCGCTCCCCCTAAAGCAACTTCACGAATATTAATTTTGAAGTCGTCACGATCTTCAATCGGAGTTATATGTCGTTCCCAAACATCAAGATAAGCAAGATATGTTGATCCATTTAATTGAACTTTACAAGGATCTATAACTTCCGGCGTAAAATCTGGCTGATGAGGATAAGATACAAGTTCCTCATTTTCACAAAGTATACCATCTACATAATAGTTGCCTTTGCCAATTAAATACTTTTCAGATTGGAGTAGTTGCTTTAGTTCTTGTTTTTTTTCCTCACTGAGATTGTTAATATTATTAATTTGCTCCTCCGTGGCGATAAATTCAAAGCCACAATTCTGCTCTGGGCCACCTTGTAGTCCAAATATATCTTTGGCCAAACTTTGCAGGCGATTTAGTAAAATTGATGTCTGTTCGTTGAAGTCTGCATCTAATTGCACTCTACCTTGTTGCATCAATACTCGAAGGAAGTGCTTGCTTTTGTCGTAGGTATCACGAGTAAAATCGCCTCTAAATTCTCCTTGCATAAAATCCTCTTTAGCTAGCGTAAATAATGCCAATTTCAGTATTAGCGGGTGTATATTCATCTAAACGGATGCGTAGGTTAGCCTCTTTTTGAGGCTGATATAGATTGTGAAAAGCACCCATTTCTGATTCATCATCAGCGCCACGTTTTATTTCTTCAGCACAGGTTGACGTTAACTGACAATAAGTAGGTGTGCCATAACGTATACTGTTGAATTGAGGTCGTACGCGATCTTGAGCGAGAAGTTGTTCTGCGTCTATCTGTTCTGGCTGTAGTTCTGTTTTTTGTTTAACCACCTGCTCGACTAAATCGGGTTGACAATTATACCGACGTGGTGTGCGTGAGGTAGGCATCACGTAGCAGAAACGGATACAACCTTGTTGGCGACGAGCAACGAATATAATGCCGTTAAAAATATTGTTTTCTGCTAAATCAATTGCATGTACTTGAATCTGACCAAAGACTGTGCAACGTGCAATAGTCAACCGCACATGGGCTATGGAATAACCCACTGCACCGATCGCTTCACCTTCTATACTGATAGCATCTATAATGCTATCACTAATATTTATAGGTAAAGGGTCAGTCTCTAGCTCATCTTGGTTAACCTGAATGGGCCCAACAATACTGTGTTTAATCGTTACGCACGCATTGATATTAAATAACTCCAAACTTGGTTCGCTGTCACGTCGGGGTTCGCAGTCACAATGTAATGACCAGCCCGGCACTAATGTAGAATGACGGATAATAATTGCAGCGGGTTTTTGCACAATAGAGGTAGAATAATCTGCAAATTGAGTGAGATTACCTTCTATATGCACTCCCCGACCAGTAATCAATAAACCATCAAGAACAAAGCAACTTCCTGACTCTACTGTAACATTTAAAGCATCATTTAAAGAAGTTCTCCAATCTAGAATACGTATCACCGGACGCTTGTGGTTAGCTGCACGTAATTGTAGACTTTGGTTTTGTTCCAGTTCAATATTAATTCGTTCTACATAAACGCCACTATCAATAATTTCAATTACAGCATTATGGGGTTTGTCTCGTTGCCACTGTGAGATTGCTTCAGTAATAGTTTGATAATACCCTTGTGAAGTTTGACTGACGCTGTAATGAGCATAATGCCTTCTGATTTGAGATGGAAAAGCTTCTTCTAATAGTAAACGATTGCAGCGAATCAATTCTTTACCGTAGAGATTTTGCTGAACTAATCTTTGAGTTTCTGTACTCAAGGTTATGGATGCAAAAGGTTGTTCATTATAGAGGCTTTCACCTAAAAGTAGTTGATTTAACTCTCTAAGTAAAGCTGTAATTAAAGCTGGTTCGTCAGGAGGAGTAGTGTAGACATCCAAAAGCCTTTGGATATCACTGGAAAATTGCGATGCCTGCGGCGAGCTACGCCTTGGCAAAAACTCCGATAATGCAGAGGTATCTTGTTGCGAGACAAAAGCAGCTGGCTCTAGAATATCACCCACAACAAGTAAAAAATGTGTCGCAGAATTTAATAAAGTTCGCTCATATTCACCACCACCAATATCAGCACTGAAACCATAATGATAAGAAACCCAAACACCGTTTTTTGGTAACTGGCGGATCGGAAAAATCATCCGCCCTAATTCTGGGTCAACTGCTATATGGTCTTGGTCTGGTTGATAATTCCAATCGCCCAGATCGGCAATAATAATTTGCTCTGGAGAGATTAGATGCAGTTTTGAGCCAACACCTTTCCAGACTTGCAAACTTTTGGTAAATTCTTCTGGATTTGGGTTTGAATCAAAATAATCGCTTTTGTGAGATTGCAAAACTTGCCGTTGAATGGGAATAGGTAAATTTAATTCGCAATCAATTTGGGTTGCATCTTTTGCTAATTGGGGACGAGTGTAAAGCGGAGTGTCGTTACCCGTAATACTAAATGTGTAGCAGTTAGAGCTAACCTCTTCCAAACAAAAAGCTGGTGTGAGAGTCATGGAATAAGCTTTTAATCGCCAAACAAAAATACCAATATTTGGAGTATTATACTTTCCAGGTTGCTCTTGTGAAGAAATATGGTGGATATCTACTGTATGAGCTAATTCATCGAATGGGCTATTTAACTTTGTGATTCCATCCACCTGACGCAGATTTAATGTTGTTGAGGTTGACGAACGCAGGTGATTGATATGCTGTGTTTTGCTCACTAGCCGATCAAATTCTACAACTCGTATCGGCCAGCCAGCTACTTTATCAGCCAGCAATTCCAACAAAGCTAGCGTCCCCTTGCGCCGTCGATAGCGAATAGTATTTGCTACTTCCCGACGGGGATTTAAAATCTTATTATCTTGCTGTTTTGTATTAGAATTTTGAACACTTTGATAACCAATTAAATCACCAATGTATGGTACTACCCAATCTTGGCAAGTTTCAATAAACCAGTTATCGTAGAGTTGAGTAATATCTGTTTCAACAATATCTACTTGTTCGGCAATGACACGTAATAAATCCCGTAGGGGATAGTCAAGTTCTGCATCACGTATGCGGTAAACAGCTGGCAAGAGTTCATAAAGGCGGTCTGGGGAATTGCTCATGATTTCAACTCCTTCAGAATGAGTGTGTCTGGCACTTGAGGGCTGAGAATAGCTAATTGAGCAGGAAAAAGTTGGTTTGTTGTGGAATCAAAAACAGCCAAGTTTACAGGAATCCATTGTTTTGGTTGTCCATTTCCAAGAGTGATGCCTACTTTTCCCAGTTCTTTAAGTTTTGCATTTAAAATGTCTGGATTTTGGGCTTCAGTTTCGGAAACGCTATCTAAAATATCTACAACCACGTAGTCTACCCCAGGTACTTGTTGAATAGTGCTGATAACTCCACTGAGGACAACATTTTCTCCTAGTTCCTGACGTTCAAAGCTAAATTTATCGAACAAAGCAGCGCGAATTATCAATGCTACAGATGACCATTGATAATTTGCTAAAATTCGCACATTGGCACTGATAATTAACAGCATTAGTTCCCGCATATCTATTTTTAGTGACTGATAGGGGTCGCCAAACTGGTATAATGCTTGCACAAAACTACGATATAAATCTGAATTTCTATCAATATAAATATCATCAGCCCCAGCAATGGTAATGTGCAGAATTTGCTCCGAACCATTTGAAAGACGTTGAGCATTTGATTTGCCAATTCCAGTAAAAGTACGGGCAAAATTGGCATAGTCCTGCACGGAAACTGCACGGTTGAGAGATATTATGCCAACGGGTGCATTGCGGCGTATTTCATAATCGCTTTCTGGGTCTGCGCCTCCTGTTGCTGCTATGGGGTTGAGTACGCCACTCAAACCTAGAGGTTGCATTGCCAGTTGCGTGATTTTTTCTGCTGCAACATTACCACTTTTGCCAATACCACTGCGGTAAACTGCTCTGACATTTTCAATTCCACTAGGCAACCTCGCTCCATGTTCGCCATTGCCAAAGATAATAGTTGTGTTGCCATCACTACTAGTTTGGGTGATATATGCACGGTCTGTTGGACTTAACTCAATCAAACTTTCTACTTTTTGCCAACGGACATCATTAACATATACTTCCAAGGTGCTAACAACGCCACTAGGATTAGGTGTTGGTAAATAGGTGAGGGGCGGTAGTGATAGGGTAAATTGTTGATTGGCTTTAGTACCGTCACCACTGCCCAGTATTTCAGTATGAGTCTCGCCATGAGTGGCTTTGACTACGTTGCCATAGATAGTAACAGTCTCTCGTTTGTAAGCATAAGCTAAATGTCTAGCAAATCTGAGGAATGTATGCGGTTTGTCATTGAGCAAATTCTGATTAACATCCTGTCTCACGCCGGACAGCATGACAACTTCGCTAGCCCACACACCATTGACATCGGATATATCACTGCGTTCGCCGGAGATAATCAACCAACGTCCAGGTTGGAGATTTTCGTAGAGATTGTCTAGTTCAATTTCCATCTGGTTAGATATATAATTTTGATCGCTTGGTGCATCTTTTAGATTGACAGGTTTTTCCAACAAATTCAAATCTTCCCTCTTGAGATACACTGTGGTTTTACGCATGACATCTAAAGATATATCCTGTTCTTTTAACCAAGCTTTATCTAAAGTTAGTTGTGTAATTCTTCCTACTATGCTATAGGCAATTTTAGAGATATTTTCAACTTTTATGACTTGATAAACCCCAATTTCATTAATATCTACACGTTCAATTGCTAACCAACTACCAAGTGTAATTCCATCATATTGGGCATCTAATGCTAAGATATTTCGTAATTCAGATGGTAGTGTGCTAGAGGAACTTGATGTTAGCTCATTTACGTCTACAATTTGCCATTCTTCGTATTTCTCAATTCGCCCTTCCTGGTCAAAAATCGGTTTCAAAGGTACGTCGTATCCGAAAGGTGCAGCTTTGATTCCTAGAACCTCAACTTGGCTTAACTGCTTAGAATCATTAGCTTTATTAGTAGTTAAGATTTGATATATTGCTGTGTTTGAAGCAGGATTTAAAGTATTATTAATTAATTGTGAATTAATATCAATCTTTCCGGTAGCGAAGATTTGTTGTTTTGTCCGCTCCATTTCTAGAGCATTCGCAGGCTGTATTGATGGCAGTTTGATTAATTGTTTTATTTTTTGTTCTTTTGTACTTGCTGAAGAGTCATTTGCTGACGAAACCTCACTAGTTAATTGCTGTGTAAATTTTGGTAATGGCTGTAATATAACTTTTGTCCGGTTTTCCTCTGGTTGAGGCTCAATAATTTGAACTTTGCGAATGACTGGCTCGGTTTTAGCATCACCAAAGATTAGTAAAAGGGGATCGTTAAGTTTGAGATTCGTGCTTACGCTATCCACATAAAGTTGGTTAATTTTCTCAGCATTTGTTGAGCTAACCTGTTGCTGTTGGCTCATCCGGGGTTTCATTTGATTTAACTGGGCATAAGCTTGTAGTGTTTCTGATGTTTCAAAAAATTCCGGCGATTCATTAGAATCAGGTATACTTTGGCTACTTAGACCAGCTGGAATTTCTAGACTGTAACCATCTTCTATAGTAAAAGCTAAATAAACGCTGGCACTGACACCAGGACTATGTGCATAGTCTACTAATCGAGCTAATTCCACTAAAGAACGTCGTTCAATGGCAGTGCGTAAGTAACCTTCATTGGCTATGCGTTCTTGATAAAATGTCAGAACGTCTGCGACAGTAGCCCAAGCGTCTAACAAAGCAACAGAAGGATCGTTAGAGTCCCGTGTTTTTAAATTTCTCAACTGGGGTAACTTGCTGTCGCCCAAACGCGCTTTCATTGTCTTGTAAAAACTTGCATGGGTTCCAACTCGATAAGCTAGGGTATACAAACCAGGTTGATTTGCTACTGATGTGGAAGTGAGAATTTCGACACCTTCACAGCAACCACAACTAGAGCGATCGCTTGGTTTATAGTTATGACAGTTACAGCTACAAGTTAATTTCATCTGCCACCTCGCAAATCGAGTGTAAGTTTACCGTTTTCGGGAAAGTTGGGGTTGTTGTCGAGTCGGGCAATTTCCGAAGAACCAATGGGTAAAAAACCTGCTTTAATCTCCTGATTGTCACCTGCAAAAAGATGTTCTAATTTAGTTATAGAGACACTTTCAACGCCTGGAACACTATAAGCTTGAGCTACAATCTGACTTAATGCAATTCCTTGACCAAAAGTCAAGTTATCGGGATGGAAAAAACCACGCCGACCATCAGCTAAAATCCGGTTACTGAAAATATCCAGTAAAGCAGCTTTGACATGACCGCGCAAATAGTCAAATTTGACATCAACTCTCATCGCTATATCTAAACAGACGTATGCTGCTCGTTGAACAATGACATCATGACCAATGCGACGATATTTTTCTAGGTCTGTGGTAATATTTTGCAGTAATTTGCGATCTACCGTTTCTTTGTTGAAGGGATCTACTGTCACCCAGACTTCATACAAACTGCCTGTCCAGCGTAAGGTGGCTGTTGCTTGTTGTATTTTTGTCGGGAAATGTTGCATTACTAATTGTGCGTAGTCATCAGCAGTAATGGCACGCTCTAATTTTTCGTGAGATAGGTGCGGTGCATATAATTTCACCTGAGATAGAGGTTCGGGTGCTGTCCCACCTTGAGCGGGGAAGGGCTGGTGTAGCTGCAATGTCGAACCACTAATTGGTTCTTTGTGAAAAACAATATAAGAAATCGCTTCAGCACTAATATTACCTACAAGTCCATTACCTACCCGGTAAGTTGCTTGAAAGTGAGTATTGACTGTTGGTTTAATTCCTAATTCACCGTCTCCAAAGCGTAAGTGTGCTTGTCCATCATTGTCCATTTCGACAACAAAATGTTGGTCTTCACTGTTGCTGTCTATAAGGTCGTACCGGGGAGTCCAAGTAGAGTGATTTCGAGTATTCTTAAGTTTGATTTGGGGTAATGCTTGATGGGGGTCTTGAATTAGCAAACTCTTAGCATCTTTGAGATGATTTTTGGGCAGAGGTTGGCTGAAAGTTAAAGGCGTTTTTTGCAATCTGGGACGGAAGCGATCGCCAACTACTAAAATTTCTCTAGGTTCGCCTTCCTCTTCGCACTCGTGAATTATCTCTTTTCCCGGTACAGTTCCTAAATCTTCCCGTTCAATAGTGCGTCCATGATCGACTAGAATCACATTGCTTCTGGCAACACTAATATTAACTAGCTGACAATCTGGTGGGACTATTGCCGAAATACAAAGGGGAAATGGTAATGCGTCTTCTTCTGCCCATTCGATTTCTACAATTGGCTGATTGTAAAGTTCGTCTACACTTGCCTTGACATTGGTCAAGCGTACAGCATGGCGATGCTTCATATCTGCATCTTCTGGGATACCTGTTTTCGGGCTTCTAATTTCTTCAAAAATTAGGATGTCACCAATTTCCAGATGCAATTTTCGCTGATACTCAAGTTGGGAAGAGGAATTTGCCCTCTCTGGCTGTGTGGGATGTATAAATTCATCTACTAATGTAGCGCTTGTGGAACCATAAGAAAGACAGCATGAACCATCGCCCCAAGTATAAAATAGGATTTTGTTATGAGCGCTGTAGAGATCAATCGGTAAGGGCGTTAGCGGTTCAAAAACTTCATAACTGTTAGGAGGAACATCATGTAGGTGGCGAATATCTTCTAAGATAGTGCCAAAGGGAGGCGCGTTTTTATAATTAGTAATAAAGTAGAAATTTTTTGGTTTCAGGGAAATATCAATACTTGTCTCCAGCCACAGCCAAGTACGTGCATTACAACCCTCATGCATGGGATAATCGATCAGACGGGCATGACGGCGAACAGAAATGCGTTGACGGGCAGTTTCTAGATAAGCTTCGGTGGCTACAGCGTCCTGATAGTAGCTGAGATAATCGCCAACATAAGCGAGGATTTCCACTAAAGTAATTCCTAAATCGGGAACATGACGTTCTTCCCAATCCGGCATTATCAGGGACAGGCGGTCTAAAATCAACTGGCGAAAACTAGCATAATCTTTGGCCAAATAGTTGATAGCTGGTTCAACTAGTTGCGTTGGTGGACAAGTTTGCTGTTGCAAGCAATCCATGTCAGTGTTACAGATGCCATCTCGGAATTTAAATTCTACTTGGGAGTAGCGTGGGTCAAAATTGGGATATGGTTGATCTGTGGGTTTGCCCTGTTCATCTAATGACACCAAGTGCAAAGTATACACAGAGAAATCGCCAGTTTGGTCAAGATTAACTGTTAAGCAACTCTCACAATTTTGAGGACTTTCTACCTGTAAATTAGTCACATGAAGATGGCGGATGCGCTGGCCGCCTTTAATTAAGAGATTCTCTTTTTTCAGGTTTTCTGCTACCGAACCTAAAAAGTAGACATATAGCGATCGCAAATCATCGCTAACTTCTACATAATCTAGTCCGTTTTTTCTTTGCCTACGGATTTCTTGGCGGCGCTGTTCGTTTTGGAAAGTAAGGGTGTGGCTGTTCATGGTATAGTTGTCCTAAAAGTAGCTGTTTGTGCTTCACCAGAACTTTGCACGAAATACTCCACCACTATGTAAAGGCTGGAATCAACGCTTGTTACTTCCAAAGTTTGTAGATCGATTAAATCACCCAACCATTGCTCAATAGATGCTTGAATAGTAATTTGCATAGCTGTTGCTAGTTCCGGGCTATTGGGTGCAAAAATTAAAGACAATACACCACTGCCGAAATCTGGGCGATTGACTCGTTCGCCGGGAGTAGTAAACAATAGTTGTTCAATTAAGTCGCGGATGTGTTGATTTTCATCGCTGGTGCTGGCGGTGTGATAGTTTATATCGAAATGGAAGGGAAAATAGATGTTGGTGACATTTCTTTGCCTGGGCAGATTTACGAGATATTCTGGCATTAAGTTACCTCCAAATCAAAGTTGTTAATCGATACCTTATTACCATTCAGATTCACAGTGGCATTGTTTCCGTTGTTGATTTCAATTCCCGAACTATTCATCACTATTGTCATAATTTGCTTCCCGATTTTGGCTTCAATAGTTATGCTTTGCTTACCTTGTTTATCATTGATTTCAATCTTGCCAATATCGGTTTTAAGTACCTTGATTTCTGGGTCATAAGGATTAGCGGGTACTATGTTTGGAACCTTTTCATCTGCCCAAAAGCAGCCACTCCAAATTGGGTAATCTGGATCTCCGTTTTCAAACTCAATCCACACTAAAGCACCTTTGGGTGGAATGAGGAATAACCCAACTCCTTGACCTGCATAAGGAACGCAAGGTAATGCCCAACCGCTAGGATCGTTGCCAAAAATTTCTTGCACTTTTGCTTGCACGCGACCAATCTTCCACGGGTCGTTATTGTCAGATATTACGCCTCGGTATTTGCCGTAAAAAGAAGGTCTTTGTTGATTTATACTTCCATAAGTATCAAGTTTTGATTGGTTCATACTTTTAACATCTGAATTGTTGCACCTTGTCCCTCACGTTTCAAGGTAAAACTTTGTTTATATTCGCCACGCTTGATGCGATGCGTTACTTGTTTGACGTAGTAATAACCGCCGTAAGTTTTTCCCACACCCCGCACTCCCACCAATTGACGCACTTCTAAGACATAACCATAGCGAGCAGTATCTACTTCCCCGCTAGCAGTTACGGCATTTTCCTGCGAACGGCTAGCCAATAATTCGGTTTCCTTTTGAGCTAGGATTTTTTCGAGTTTATTGGTGGAACGTAGCACTTCTGTTCGTAATGATTTAGCAGGCTTTTTAGCTAAAGCTTGACCGGGCGATTTAGGAACCTGAATAGAAATTGATGTTCCACTTTTTTCATCGCTAATTGATGCTTGAGGTTTAATAGATTCTAGAGCATTAAAATTGAAACTTATAGATGAATTTACATTGGTAAACGCCCCCATATTCATTGACAATGCTGGTTGATAAGGAGTAACTTTCTTTTTTTCCTCACCCCAGTAAGCAATGTTTTTACCAGGAGTTTTATCGGGTTTGATTTCAAAAATAAAACTATTACGTAGAGCTAGTTTCTGAATAAACTGTAAGTCTGTACTTTGCTGAGTAGTAATTTGTTCTTCTTTTTTGGGTGAAAAATCTCTAGTAGTATCTTGTACATCTAATGTCAGCCCATATTTAACTTTATATTTTTGTAAAATTTGCTTAACAATTTGAGAATCAGATAAGTTTAGGTAGGTTTCATTTTTATCTTCCAGATCGAGCATAAGACTAATATCTTCACCAGTAACTATTAGCCTTGATTCCCCTGGTTGATTACTCGGTGCAATTTGATGATCGGTAATAATGCCGTCAATTAATATAGGGTTTTGAAGACTACGGCTTACACCGACTTTTACATTAACTACGATTTGAATAACAACTCGATTGGGAGGATTCAAAATATCTTTTTGAAGTAACCAATAATCTGAAAAGTTTTTTAATTCTTTACTAAGACTAAAGGTCATTTGAAAGGCACTGCGATCGCGGTCTTGCTGAGTCACTTCTAAGTCTATCAGCGCATCTATTACTTCATAAGGCGCAGGTGTTGGTATGGTGCTACCAATCATGAGTTTTAGGCGAATATCTGAGTCAGGCATAAGTTAACCTTTTTAGATGAGGGGAATACGCAGTCGCCGACCAATTTGGGCAGTCAATTTATCAGGGTGCATAGCGTTGTTAGCATCGCATAAATGCCAAAAAACTTCCGGGTCATGAAGATAATTTGCAGTGATATTATCTAGGCGATCGCCTTCGCTGACTTGATGTTCTTGAAGAATTTCAAACCTTTGTGATGAAGGTAAAAATCTGCGTTTGAGGTAACTGATAGTTTGATTTGATGTTGTTTGCCACTTGGCAATTTCTATATCGTAGTAACGACTGCTTTCAATAAACATTTTACTCTTTTTTATTTTACAACTAAAAATCTATATTTACCGAGATATTTTTGAGAAACTTACAGATGAAATAATTCATTATTAAAGATAGCCAAGTTTATAAGAAAGAAGCAACTGTCTTGATAACAGTCGCAGCCGTGTTTACCTTAGCTAGAAGCTCTTTTTGCTTGTGATAGACTCTGAACAAGCTGCTGCCTTTATGGTCAAATCTCAAATCATTTGTGCTTAATACTTGCATACCTAAACTGACTTTGGCACGAATGGGATTTAGTTTAGAATCGAATGCTTCTTCGGTAATGCTGAACTCAGAGAGGCGTACTGGCATTACACGATTTAAGCTCCATATAAATACACTTAAATCCGCCTCATTTGGTAAGATTTCTAAAACACCTGTGCGGGCGAGTTGATTGTTTGTCTGAATTTGGCTACTTTTAGGATAGATCAGGGTTTCTAGGGCTGCTAATTGAGGGTATATGCCAAACAACACTGTATCTGGATTTTTTGTAGGAAACTCCAGTTGATCTGTAGCATCAATTTCTGCCTCTAGTTGAATAGTCTCTAGCGGTGGTGCAACTAGACGCAAAGCTTCTAGGCGATCGCTTCCTTCAGAACCCGCACCTCTTACCTGTAAAGTGCGTCTGAGTGTTTCAGGATTGTATTGCAATAGGATTATTCCTTTGGGGAGAAAGGTGACAGCATCAAGGATGGCGATCGTTCCTTTTAATAAACGTGGCGCACCAGGAAAGTGGGACATAAAACTATTCCTAAATCATTTGTGTTTTCTGGTACTAATTATTGAGATCGCGTAGCTCAAGGCAAATTTTTAAATTGGCGATCGCATAGTCAATAAGAGTACAAAAAATTGTGTCTCTACAAATTTTTATCAAGTACCTTTTGTTGTCATATTTGTAGTAGTAAAGTATCCCGTACCAGGATACAAAGGAATGGGGTCTGGTATTGCTGGTGTTACTGGTGTTGGCGGTATTTGAGCTGGCACGATAACTTGAAATCTCGCTATGAAGGTAATACCTTTGAGTAATACTGCTTTTCGGGTAGATTTAACTTTTCTAGCTTTTTGATTGATGGCTAAGGATTGAATGGAAAGTGTTCCTGTACCAGGGGTGATATTTGGCGGACTTATGTAAGAACAACCAGGTACAATAACTTTTTTCTCGTCACCAACAACGCAAATATTTTTTTTGTTAACTGTTGGTATGCCAGTACCTTTTAAGATGAAAGGACGCACTACAACTATTGCTTTGCCAAAGATGGGGTTGAATATGGCTTGATCGCCTGTGATGAGAATAAAGTCTAACATGGGTTTTTGGTGAGAAAATAAAAGTCTTTGTAGAATCTGTTACGCACTTTGTAGAACTACTGCGATCGCACTAAATCAAACATCATGTATGAGCGATCGCACTTTCGCTTTGAGATAAATCTATTAACAACTAATTGTCAATAAGTCTTCTCTTTTTCTCAGATGTAACCTCTCTATTCATTCATTCATATCTTTTTTGTATTTGTCCTTGAATGTTTGCCCATCCTTACTCCCATACATCTCAAAATACCAGCTATGGTCATATTTCTTCTTGCTAAATATCTCTGTTTCTTTGGCAGCCGCATTTTCCATCGTTACATGGTCAGTATCATCTGTCATGATAATCGTGGCAAAGTGAAACGGCCATTCCGCCTTGCTTACATCCCCAGGCGTGTACTTAAGTACTTTTCCTGCTGTTAATATGCCATCTTGAACCAAATTCTTTTCAGGATCTCCTCCTGCTATATAATTTGCCATCTCCCTGCAATCACTTGGCATTAACGGGCGGGAGGCAAGTGTCTCATCCTTTTTTAAATAGGCTGCTAACCTTTCTTTTATTGTGTTTACACTAATTCCCTTTTGCAACAACTGCTCCGTTGCTATATCAACTAACTTCTTCTCTCTATCTTTTTTTGTGTTGACCTCTAATTTAGCATTAATCTTAGCTTGGTCGTCATCGAACTCATCCATAAACTCATCCTCTATCTTGGATGCTAATCTCTGTATTGTTTCTTCATAATTTCCTTTTGGTTCGTCTTCTGCTTGGCCATTTTGCTTTAGTGCCTTGTCGAGCTCGCTGTTGTCTTTTATCGAAGGTTTCACAAGGAACCTTGTGTCTTTCATCGGGTCTTTACCATCAGATAAGAATATTACATTGCCATTCCTTATATTATTGGCTTCTTCCAGTTTCTCCTTAGTCGCGTAAAGCTTTTCAGGAACCGTGGATTTATCAAGCCTTAGCTTTTTGGTTGTTGAGACTTTTCCTTGGTTTTCTATATCCGAATATCTCTGAATTATCTGCTTCCGCTGCACTGTACCCCCATTCTGCTGCACCACATGAGTCAACTCATGCGCCAACAACTCCTGCCCTCCAAGGCTTCCAGGCTCATACGCCCCTTGCCGAAAGAACACATCCTTTCCCGTTGTAAAAGCACGAGCCTGTATTGACCGATTCAACTCGTCTGATTGAGCATTTGCGTGAATCTTCACCCCACTCAAATCAGCGCCAAATGCCTGTTCCATTGGTTCCCGAATATTGTTTGCCATCGGCTGTCCGCCACCCCTTGCCTGATTGATGGACGCTTCAAGGTCTGGCGTAGCAGCCATCCCATCATCACTAGACTTACGCTGTAATATTGGCGACCTCATCAGTCTTGCTTCGTTATCTTTTGTCTCCATCTCCTCTGGCTTAACAGTTTCATCTTCACCTGACTGCACAGGCGCAGGCGCATTTATTCGTTGCACCACCTGCGCCGCTACGCGATCAGCTTCCTGTTCGTATTTATCCCCCACTGCACCAATCGTCAGCTTCGCCATAATCGGCTGTGGTTTAGTCGTGCTAATAGGCACTTGGCTAAAGTCTTTGGAAAAAGCCGAATTACTTAATGCCAGTCCCTCTCGATCATCTGTTGATTGCATCCCAGCGTCCCAAACAGGACGAACAGCAGCACGCTGTAAAATGCCACTTTCTTGGGGTTTATCACTTTTTTGCTGGCGATCATGTGCAATTCTTTTACTAGTCATGGTTTCATTCCTCGATATATTTCTTGTGCAATTTGTTGCCCCATTTGGGCGGGATTAGTTCCAAGCTTTAGTTGAATTGCACCACCAGGCACTACCCCACCTGAGAGCAAGTTGTCTGGTAAACCTTCATTAGCCAGCAATCTCGTTAATTCACTCTCCACCTCTGCTTGCAACAACCGCGCCTGACTAGGAGAAATTGGCATTCCCTCTAAAATCAGCTTTTCTATCTCAATATTGATATTCATACTCTTACCCCCGTAGGTACTAAAACTCGAAAATCTGCTTCATTCACTGGTCGATCTAACTTGCGAAACTCAGTCCGCGCTGCCGCCAATACCAACTGCATCGTCACAGGCATACCAGCCCCAGCAGCCAGAAATGCTGCATTCAAAGCAATATTGTGGATACTGCCCCCTGTCATATTCAAACGTGCCAAACGGTTAAAATCTAAATCCTGTGTTGGTGTCTCTGGTGGAAACACCTTTTGCCACATCACCTGACGTTCAGCCACACCCGGAAAAGGAAAATTCACAATAAACCGCAAGCGACGCATAAAGGCATGATCCAGCGAACTCTTGAGATTGGTTGCCAAAATCGCCAAACCCCGATAAGTCTCCAATCGCTGCAACAGGTAATTCACCTCAATATTGGCGTAGCGGTCGTGGCTATCCTTCACCTCAGAACGTTTGCCAAATAAGGCATCCGCTTCATCAAAAAACAGAATTGCCCCGCCATCTTCCGCCGCATCAAACAAACGCCGTAGATTTTTCTCCGTTTCTCCAATATATTTGTTGACCACAGATGAGAGGTCAATCCGGTAAAGATTTAGCTGTAAATCATTGGCTATCACCTCCGCCGCCATCGTCTTCCCTGTGCCGCTTTCTCCCGCAAACAAGGCACTAATCCCCATACCCCGATTCATGCGGTTGTGAAAACCCCATTCTTGATAAACTAGGCTGCGCTGCCTGATTTGGTCGGCAATTTGATGTAGTAAGTTTGTCTCTTCTGCTGGTAGGACAAGATTATCCCAAGTTGCTTTCGGGTCGAGGCGTTGAGCTAAAGTATCTAACTGCGGACGAGTACTAGCAAGACACGCCGACCAAAGTCTGTCACGCAAGGTTTTTCTCCAAGCCGATTCGTTGAACCTCTCCCCCAACCCCTCTCCTACAAGGAGAGGGGAGTCCTCTTCCTCCCCCCTTCCGAGGGCTGGGGGGGTTAGGTCTTCTTCCTGCGACGGCATTTCCCCCACC
Source organism: Nostoc sp. (assembly GCF_036917235.1). Classification (GTDB taxonomy): domain Bacteria; phylum Cyanobacteriota; class Cyanobacteriia; order Cyanobacteriales; family Nostocaceae; genus Nostoc. The sequence goes on along the minus strand of NZ_JBALDU010000092.1, from coordinate 44,044 downwards.
ACCTGCTGGGCAATCTGCTCAATCTTGACTAAATTGAGGTTAAACTGAGTCGCCAGAACCTGCGGACTAGTATCTGCTACTCCTCCTAATGCCTCAGTCCACGTTGCTTTTTGTTCGCTGAGTGTTGGCTTTTCAACATCTACGACAATTGTCGGCAGACCCAATTGCCTAACTTCACGAGTGCTAAGAAAAAGTAGACCACCACTGCGGGTAAGAAACCGATGCAAGGGAAGTGCTTGTCCTTCTGTAGTCGTTTTAGTGTCAATTTCTTGGGCATCTAAATACAGCGCCAGCGGCAATAGCAAGCTTTCCCGATGCCACAAACGAGCAATTGTCTCTAATTCTCCCGCTTGAGTGGGCAATAATTCCACTGACAAACGATAGACATATTTATCTAGTTGCGCTGCTACATGTTGGGCTATTAGTTGCTTGCTGAGAGAATCTGCCCCCACTAGCTGAATAATAGGTAAACGTTGTTCTCTGTGCGTTTGGTGCAGTTGCTGAATAATTGTTTTGACAACAGCGTTTTGAGATGGGGGTAATTTTACATTCCATTCTGCTGTTTCCATCGGCATCAGTAATGATACCAAGCGCTCGTCTAAAGAATTTAATCCTTTGATATAATTTAATATACGTTCATCTACCCGTAAGCCACTCGTAGTTAGTGGTTGAACTCCTGACTGATGAATTTCAATTAATCGCCAGTAACGTAAAGGGCGTTCCCAAGAAAGGGCATCCCAAGTAGGTTCATCGAATAATGAAAAAGCTAAGGCAAAGGTAGGATAAGGCTGGTGAGAATTATCTGAAGCTTTGGCGCAAAGACGCGCTATACCTGGATCTAATTCCATTGCAATGCATAACAGTAAGACCTGTTGTTCAAAGTCAGATAAATCTAACTTTTGGCTTAATAGAACTAGTGCTGTGGATGGATTCATCCCTTCCACTATTGCCATTTCTGTGACTTTAGGCTTTTCAATATCAGGTAACTGTGCAAACTCAGACAAACGCCAGCGTAGCCAAGCCAGTTCATTTGCTAGGTATTCTTCATTGTTTGCTCTCCAAGAATCGAGGTTGTTCATAAAATCACCACCTTCTGATTTTGGTCGAAAACAGGCGGTGTCACTGTGCGATCCACCAGCAAACTATCTACTCCATCAATCCGCACTCGTACAAAATACTCACCCGGTGTAACATCTGCAATGCGAAACTCCAGCCTATCTGTTTGATTTGGATGTGGTTGAGACAAAATTTCGCGATCGCCCAACAATAACGCTACCCGCTGTCTTGGTCGCACTTGGGGGCTTAAAATCAGGGTGAGCGTTACTTCGCCATTAGCGTCTACTGTTGCCTGTTGTGGTATAATATTCAAGATTTTAGGTGCTAAGGCAAAAGATAATTCATTAGTAGTCCGACTTGGTTCGCCAGTCCGCGTTACTTTGACTACCACGGTATAAAAACCCGCCGCCCAGTTTACAGGCTCATCAGGTAATTTAACTCTAATATCCGTTGCCGTCCTCTCTGCTAAAGGTGATAATTCCAGAGAAATTTCTAAACGAATATTTGTCAAAGATATAACTACATTTTCAGCATCTAAGTGAAAACCATTAAGAATCAAAATATCGCCCAATCTGGCGCTAGCTTGCTGATTAGGCAATTGCAGAGAAACTAATGTGGGTAAGGGTGACGATAGGTTTGATTGCAGAATTGGGCCGCGATCGCTAGACTGACGTTTAATAATCGGTAGCGGAGTTTTTGCAGGTAAGCTACTCTCAATCAGCACTACTGACACTTCATAAGCAGCAGAAACTCGATAGGGTACTTGAAAAGTTGACCAGAGATTAAACACCTCTTCCACAGATAGCGGTTGATAATCAATTCGCAACTGTTCTTCTTGTAAGTCAAGGTCGTACTCGGTCGGATCGGTAGTAGGCAAAGCTGCCCTAATATCCGCAGAAGTAATCATAGGATGGTCATTAAAAACACTCATGGCCACGCCTAATAACCGATGACTCGTAGGTTCTGGGAAGTCATCATTTTGGGCGTAAGCAGTTAGTAGGTAGTAGAGGTTCAACGGCAAAAGCTGCCCTCCTGTTTCACCAGGCTTCACTTGAGAAGGAATATCCATATTCCGCCAAGCTGGGTTTATTTGAGTATCGTAGAGAAATAAATTAACTTGATCGCCACTACTAACAGTATTATCTCGTACTTTATCCAATGGTCGTGTCGTCACAGTGATTCCCCCCGAACTCTCAATATCAAACCTTTGCTGTAGCAAGTGACGCAATGTAATTGTGACAGCCGCAATAGCTAAAGCGTTGCTCATCGCTTACCTCCTTCTGGCACGTCGTTGCAAGTATTCATTCAAACTCATCACAGATGTTGCTGTCCGGGGCTTTGGTCGAGGCGGAGGTGGTGCTGGGGCTGCATTGCGAATTTCCAGCCGACCAATTGTGACTTGAATCTTAGGTGGTGTATCCAAATCTTTTGAGGAGCGCTTTTGGGCTTTTTTGCTACTAGCTGCAATGACTGACAAATTTTCTACAGTGAGGTCATTAATAGGCTGAGATAGCGGTCTGAAATCAGATTCCTCTAGTTGCCTAAAGTACAAAGACCCCACTCCGTCTTTGCCTCTATCCGCAGACATAGATAAGTTAGGGGATGGGTTCTGAGGTAATATTAAGTTTTCAACTGGGCTGGTCAATATACCTTGATTACGATTAATTTTCTGGCGTTGCATACTTGCGGGATGATGCACGTAATTAACGTTCATCTCTCCCCCAGCTAGCCCCAATTCATCCCACTGTTCTACAACGCCAATTTTCTGGATACCAATATGTTGGCGCTCTTCGGATCTATTGGCAGACATAGAAAGGTTCGGGGATGGGTTCTGGGGTAATATTAAGTTTTCAACTGGGCTGGTCAATATACCTTGATTACGATTAATTTGCTGGCGTTGCATATTTGCGGGATGATAGGCGTAATTAACATTCATCTCTCCCCCAGCTAGCCCCAATTCATCCCACTGTTCCACAACGCCAATTTTCTGGACATCAATATGTTGGCGCTTTTTAAATCTATCCGCAGACATAGATAAATTAGGGGATGCGTTCTGAGGTAATATTAAGTTTTCAACTGGGCTGGGCAATACACCTTCATTGGGATTAATTTTCTGGCGTTGCATATTTGCGGGATGATGCACGTAATTAACGTTCATCTCTGCCCCAACTTGCCCCAATTCATCCCACTGTTCCACAACGCCAATTTTCTGGATACCAATATGTTTGCGATCGCTCGTATTATAGTTTTGTGAACCGACCTCTTGAACAGAAGCTTTTTCCCCACGAAAATCAGATAAGTGAGAGTCAGAAAAGTTGACTTGCGATTGTATGTTATTTTGTGCGATTGAAGGATGTAAAGCAAAAGTTAGTATTATATCTGAATTACTAGCAGGTGCGTTAGCAAAGCTTACCAAAGGTATCGCTGTTGGTTGTTCTGTAATCTGACTTGATAATATTTCTGAAATTGAGATATTCTCTGTTTGTAGCGAGCGCTTTTGTGGTAAGTAAAGCGACGCAAATAAAGCTAACTGGCTAAGGCTGTCATTTGTCATCTGTCCTTTTTCATTTATAAGGGTTTCAGGTGTATTTACGTTTTGTAATATAGTTTGGTTTATTCTTGCCGACTTACTTAATTTACTCAAAAGTTGTTCCTGTGGTTGAATTACAGTCGAATTGGGAGTACTAGTTTCCACTCCTTGCACAGGTGTTAAAGGCAAAACTTGAGTAATAACAGGTGAGTTAGCAAAGCTTACCAAAGGTATCGCTGTTGGTTGTTCTATAATCTGACTTGATAATATTTCTGAACTAAAAATATTCCCTGTTTGTAGCGTTCGCCCTTGGCGTTGGCGCAGCCATCGCTTTTGTGGTAATTCCCTCACAACTTGTTCCTGTGGTTGAATTACAGAATTTGAGGCGGGAGTACTAGTTTCCACTGCTTGCATAGATGTTAAAGGCAGAACTTGGGAAATAGTAGGTGCGTAGGACTTGGTGTAGCCTCTCCAAGAGTTTCCCGTCGTAGATATCGCTGTTGATTCTGATTGGAGTTGAAGAGGAAAGTTCTCAGAACTTTCGACCTGTGGTAACTGAGAATGGATAAAGACTGGATTATTTTTTATAGGTTGCTTGTGTAAGTTTTCAGTTGCAGATTTTCCCTGTTTTAGAACGCTAGGAATTGATAGAATAGTACTGGTTTCTGCTTGTGTTTCCGGGGTAAATTGTCTTAAGTACAATACTTTTGGTAAAGAATTATGAGAAGCTGATTGATTAATTTTAATTGATTGGTTATTTAATGATTGAGTTGTAAGTTCTCCTGATTCTTGCTCAAATAACTTTGAGACAAGAGTATTCTTTTCCTTTGCGATCGCAGTCTTTAAAATTATGGGGTTTAGATTTGGTAAAGAATTTTTCTGATCTGGAGGAATAAATGAAAATGTTATTGAATTTGTTGGACTTTCGGTGAAATATGTTTGTAAATCTGACTTTAAACGTGATTGAAAAGATAAACCCAAACGATTGATTGTAATTAGTGGGTGGGAGAAAGATTTAAGTGGAATCTGCCTCTGTTCAGAGATGTGCTTAGAGAGAGAAGTATTTGATTCTGTGTTGTGTACAGAGACGAGATGATTCGATAAGTAAGTCTTTTTTTGTGGTATAACTATAGACTCAGTATTAAGATTAAATGCTGCTTTATTGGCAGTCGGTGAAAGTATTTCTGATTCTACAAAAGGTTGAGTTATTAATCGTTCCCAATTGACTATGTTTGAAGGTTGAACAAAAGAAACAGCAGGATTAATTTTAGTTAGTTGTTTCTGTGATAATTGACCAGGAACCAAATTTAGTGTGGTAGTGCTTGTTTTTTGATCTGAGTTTGAAGGTTGGATAGAAGAAACAACAGGATTAATTTTACTTGATTGTTTCTGTGATAATTGAGCAGCAGCAAAAGTTAGTGGAGTAATACTTTTTTTTTGCTCTGGGTTTGAAGTAAATTGCTGATTATCAGTGCTGACTTGAGTCAGAACTGAATCTAAAAAAGGCCAATTGGAGGATAATTCTAAGTCAGGCTTTTGTGTCAAATTAGGAATTGACTTTAATATTGGTTGGGAAGATTGAACAGGTGTTGAAGTTAAATTAGTTAACAGGGGGTTAGTTATCTCTTCAGATATTTGCCCTATTGTTGCAGGCGATCGCTTCTCCAACAACTGCACAATGTCAAAATTGGGAAATTTTTCCGCTTCTGATGTTGTTTCTAACTCAGTTGAGTCTGTGGTAATCGATGGCTCCCAGTCAAGGTTAGACTCTGGTAACGGTTCAAAGACTGATAAGACAAGAGGTTGAACTGTATCGATTAAGTTAAAGCCTTTAGCTACCAAATGAAAGAGATAATTGCTCATCAGTCCGTCACCATCTCTAAGTACAATTGTCGCCGTCTGGGACTCATCGCCAAAATATCAGCTTCACGCCAACTGTAAGCAGCAGCCAAAGTATGTACCTCTCGCAACACTCGAAATCCCCAAGCGTTAATCTCAGCCCAGAAGAACGACACAATGTCAAATAATGATTGCCATTGGTGGTTGCAAGCGGAACAGGAAATATCAATTGACACATTTGCTTGAGGATCAGCTTGAGCCATTTGGGTAATAATTGCATCTCTGGTATGAGATGGTAATTGCTGAAACGGCAGATATTCGCCGTTACACACTGCTTGCAAAATACAGCGTTCTAATAAAATCTCTTGAGCAATCTCTAGCTGTTTGTGTTCAGCGATCGCTATCATATCTAAACTGTTTGGTAGACGAAAACTCACCTGATAATCAGCAAGCTCAAGACAATATTTCTCAACTGGTTCAAGTGACAGTGATGCTACACGCATATCTGCAATATCAGAATTGAGTTCCAAGACTTCACCACAGCTTGGACAGGTGACTTGACTAACCAGTTGTGAACCAAATGTCCACTCCCGCAATGTCAGCAGCATAGCATCACGCTGACCGAGACTGAGTTGAGTAAGCATATCTATGGAGGTTTCAGGACAAGCACTAGCTAGTAGCTTGATTGCTTTAGACCAAGATGGCTGATTAAGTCCCCACTCCCAGATATTTAACAGTTCTGAGGCTGATAGCGATCGCATATAGGAATCGTATAGTTAGTTTCCTGCTGGTTAAACAATTAAATCTTGATTAACTAAGCCGGGTTAATCATGAAGCACGTTCCCAACCTTCGTTTTCTATCTTTATGTACTCGATAGCAACAGCATTAGCACTAGCATCCAAGTCTGGTAAAGCTTGATATTCCGAAACCCAGCAACCAAAAACGTTATATGAACCCTTTGGCTGACCAGCTTCATCACGAACCTCAATAGTGATATCTTTACGGAAATCTGCTAAAGACACTTCTGGACTACCACCAAGCGCCCAGACTTTATTTGCCCATTGTTCAAAATCATTATCTTTGCTAACACCTCGTTCTAAGGTAATGGCATCGTACTTGCTTTGTCCGGGAGACTTATAGACAGTGCTAGGGTCGCCGCCTGTGCGGTGTTCTATGACCTCAGTGGTTCGCTTCAGACCACTGACTTTACTTACCCCAGCCACGTCTTTACCAGCGAATTTCACAACAAACTTAAAGTTTTTGTAGAGGTCTAAACGTTTACCTGAAATAGAAGGCATATATTTCTCCTTAAATTGCTATTTGTCCGGCTATTTGCTGAATCTTGAGAACGACAAATTCAGCAGGTTTGAGAGGAGCAAAACCAACAATAATATTGACAATTCCTAAGTTAATATCATTTTGGATTGTTGTTTCCTTATCACACTTCACAAAGTAAGCATCTTCCGGCTTACGACCTTGAAAGGCTCCTTGAAGGAAGAGAGTGTGCATAAAAGCTCCAAGATTCAAGCGAATTTGCGCCCATAACGGCTCGTCATTTGGCTCAAAGACAACCCATTGCGTACCGCGATAAAGACTTTCTTCCAAGAAAAGTGCGAAACGGCGAACCGGAATATACTTCCATTCATCCGTAAGACGGTCATCTCCGTTGCGCGTCCGCGATCCCCAAATCACACGACCATAAGCTGGTAGAGTTCGCAAACAATTAATTCCCAAAGGATTCAATTCCCCATTGTCTGGATCTGTTAGAGGTACACTCAATTGTGGTACACCTGTCAATGTTGCTTCTGTACCTGCTGGAGCCTTCCACACACCGCGTTGAACATCAGTTCGAGCAAATACACCCGCGATCGCACCACAAGGAACAAATTCTTCTATTTGATTTTCCCGTAAAGGATTTGGTTGCTTGATTCGAGGAAAGAAAACAGCAGCATAACTAGTTGGTTCACCAAGATCGTTCTGAATACCAGCTTTGGCCTTATCCTTATCAGTCCAATTACTAGGCGGATCGATGATGAAAAACGCGCGACGCTCTTTACAAAATTCTGCTGCTTGATCCACTAAAGAGTCATAATTTATATTGCCATCGTTTTTATAAGGCGGAATACAAAGCATATTAAACAGGTCGGCTTTATTTAAAGCGTAAAGACCCTGTTTATTTGCTTCCTTATTTGTCCCTGTGAAGTCGTTCACATCTAGATCGTCACCATCTGCACCGCTGTTTGGTTCCGCTTTGGTATTTGTATTGGTATTTGTATCGTTATTATCATCCCACAATCTTTTACCAGGTGCGGGTTGAGCATGAGCAGCTGGTCTGTCTGTTGGCAGAGGTTCATCTCTAAATCGAACGAAATAAGATTCATTCAACAAAACTTTATCTACTCGTCTGGGATGATTTGGCAGCACCGATACGTTGCGAAATACTTCTAATTGACTTGTATTTTGATCCAGAACTGTAATGTTGAATAGTTTTTGCTCATTTGCGTCACCTCTTACTTTAATATCTATATCTATCCGCACTTTCAAAGCATTTCCCCAACTGCCTTCATTCGCTGCTTCTAAGTGAAGACCATTCACATTTAGTTGTGCTTTCTTAGCTGTGGGTTCAGTTTCCCCTGGAGTTTGACCTTCTGCTGGAGCTTGACCTTCTGCCTGTTTCAACTTGGAGTGAGTGAGTCGGACAATAATTGCTTGGCTACCACCATTGAGGTAAAAATCTCGTACAGCATAGCCAAGGGTACTATTCAGCCACAATCCGCCAAAAATGCGTTCAAAGTCGCCATAACTGTTAATAGTAATCGGCTCGTCTACAGGGCCTCGTAAGGCGCGACCAATAAAGGCAGTGATAGAGGTAGATACGCCTGTAATCGTACGTACTCCACTAGGAATCTCTTCTACGTAAACGCCTGGATAAGTTGGTTGTATGGGCATTGTTCGTTCTCTGATTAAGAATTAAAACCTACAAATTGACAAAATAGTCAACTTTTAAATAAAAAAATTAAGATAGATTGTAAATTTTCATATCAGTAATAAGTTATTTGAGCAAGTAAGCCAAATTCGTATTAGATATAACATTGGAGCGAATTACTTTTAATATTAGTTGTCTCATCGGCTCTGAAACTCATAAAACTCATCTCATAACTCATAGTAAAACTCATGAAAAATAACATCTTTAAATAGGAATGGTACTAAAAGCTGACAAGCTACCTTGTCAGCTAAACTCTTATATATGAGTCATTTTGCCGTTTTTGCCAAAATTTTTGTAGGCTCTTATTTTGGCAAAGGTATTGTTATAAGTTAAATATTTCTTACACCCACATCAGTGATGAAGGTCAAAGCTTACTATAGGACTCCTATTTGATTTATGAACGGATTTTAGAGATAAATCCTTGCTGGATATGCATTCAGGGCAAACGCATCTAAATTACTCTTGATCGCAACCAAGGTTAAAAACCAACGAAAAAATCAGCATTTCGCGTTTAATTTATTTTATAAGCTTCAAAGCGATGTCTACGACGGGCTACGCCTACGCTCAACCTATGTCAATAAGCAGCTATTAATGAGACTAATTTTCAGCTTATTGATACGTCAAATACATAAATGAAGTTTTTTGTCCATTTAGTTTTGTTAATTTTAGATGCGTTTGCCCTGTGTACAGATATCAGAGCTAATCAAATCATTTATGCAAAGTGTCAGTCCCAAATTTAGCCATTAATTGAATCATTCAAGTTGCCACAATTTAACTATGCCATCGTCTGCTGCGTTTGCAAACATCTTGCCATCAGGACTAAAAGCGACTTTTCTAATGATTGAATTTTGATGGGTTGTCCAAATTGGAGACTGCTGCTGAGTATTCAATTTCCACAATTTAATATTGCCTTCATTATCTCCACTGATAACCAGCTTCCCATCGTGACTGTAGGCGACGGAATTCAATTCCGCTTGATTGACCACATGGAACATATTTGTCATCTGGTAGTTCGGTAAACTCCATGAACGAATCATGCCTACGTTACAACCACTGACGAGTTGCTTGCCATCTGGACTAAAGGCAACACTAAGCACAGGAGATATATGTCCTGTAAGTTTTTTCATAAGCTGCCCTTTCAAGTTCCACAAGCTAACACTCCCGCCAGCTTCAGCACTAGCTATTTGCTGACCATCGGGGTTAAATGCTAAGTCCCAGACTCGTTTTGGATCGGCTTGCCATTTTGCCAAAGATTGACCCTGCAAGTTCCATAAATGAATAATGCCGTCATCTCCAGTGCTTGCTAGTTGCTGTCCATTATTGGGATTAAATTTGACACTCCCGATCAGTTTTTGACTGCCGACGAATTCTCTCAACAATTTTCCCTGTAAGTCCCACAAGCGGATTTTGCCACCTGCATCACTGACCAATTTTTGACCATTGGGGCTAAAGTTAATACTCCTGATGGCAGTTTGATTCCCCTGGAATTTAAATATCTGCTGACCTTTAGTATTCCATAAGCGGATAGTCCCATCATCTCCACTGGTTGCCAAGGTTTGACTATTGGGGCTAAACGCAACACTCCTTACTGAACCCTGATGTCCTTTCAATTCGGAAATCTCTTTCGCAGCTTTCGGATCGAGCGACTTTACTGGAGATGGTTCAGGACTTGTGGGGGTTGGCACTGGAGTTCCAATGCCTTCACAGAGATGGCTTTTCTCTAGATCGCCATTTACGGGATTTACCTTTTTGTCAGCCTGTTTCATCAGGTTATCAAATGATTCAATCGGCCATAATTTACACAGCCCAGTAGTGCTATCAGTGCTATCTTTTCCTGCGGTAATCAAATCCTTACCATCTGAGCTAAAACTGACTTTCGTGACTAGACTATGATACGCTTTCCAGGCTGCAAAAGGCTCACCATTCTTTAAATCCTGCAAATTCCACAACTGCACCATACCATCATTTCCAGCACTGGCAAGCAACTTGTTATCCGCGCTATATGCCAAGTCATTTACTTTTGCATATATCGGTAAGAGGTTTTCTTGTTCACCGTTGACATTCCACAAACGAATAGTCCCATCCATTCCGCCGCTAGCAAGTTGATTGCTATCGGGGATAAACGCCAAGCTTGTGACCTCACCTACATGATTACTTTTCATTGTGATTGTATGCTTCGGATTTGACGATTGTTGCCATTTGACAGTGCCGTCTTTCTCTCCACAAGCCTGTTGATCGCCATTCGGAATCATCACCGTCACAGTGCCGTCTTTCTCTCCACAAGAGTGTTGAATGCTATTTTGATTGTCTGTCGAAGCCTCCTTGATAAGTACTGGTTTCTCCGACTCATTACCTTGCAAATTCCACAAGCGGACAGTGCCATCATCTCCAGCACTAGCCAGTTCCTTATCGTCATAACTAAAACTGACGCTTCTGACCGGTCCATGATGTCCTTCAAACTTATCCAACTCCGACTTATTTAAATCCGACTTATTTAAATCCCACAAACGAACAGTTCCATCCTGGCCAGCACTAGCGAGTTTCTTTCCACCCCGACTAAATGCTACCTCCCAGACAGTGTTTTGATTTGTTGGAATTTTCTTTTCGACTTGCTTCTTAACCAGCTTCGCATCTTTTAAATCCCATACACTGATAATGCCATCTGTTCCGGCAGTAGCGAGTTTCTGTCCATCTGGGCTAAAACTGACGCTCGTGATGTCATATTTTTCTTTTTCTTTAATGATATTGAATATGATGTTTTTCTTCCATTTGTTCCCCTCTCGATCCCATAAACGGATAGTGTTACTATCTCCAGTACTAGCCAGTCTTTTACCATCGGGGCTGAATGCTACACTCCAGACTCGCTTCTTCTCACAAGAGTTGAAAACGCAAAGACTTTCAGGTTTCTCAGAAAAATTGTGCAAGTTCCATACATGCACAGTGCCTTCTGCTCCAGCAGTAGCCAGTAGCTTGCCATCTGGGCTAAAACTAATGCTTTTGACTTGGCCTTGCCCTGTAGGCCATATTTTCAACTTTATCAATTCCTTGTCCTCACGCCGCAAATCCCATACACCGACAGTACCGTTTGCTCCAGCAACAGCTAGTTGTTGACTGTTTGGGCTAAAACGGGTGATTTTGATCGGCTCACAATTATTAATATAAGAATTATAAGAATTATAAAAATTATCAGACTTATCAGGCTTATCTTCAAACTTAAACTCAATCCAATTCGATTTATTTAAAGTCCGACTCTGAAAATCCCAAACATGGACAGGGACCTTGCAATTTTCTCCGGCACTAGCTAGTAACTTACCATCTAGGCTAAAACTGGTTCTGACTGTGCCCATGCCTTGATCCTCTTCTCGGCGGTCAAGTTCTTTCACGGTATAAACTGCCCTTAACAAAGTTCCTCTTACTTGTTCTTGGAGGCTACTGTTAGATATGAACAATAATAACTGCACACCTCTGTTCTTCAAGATGTTACGGTTCTTCAAGATGTTACCTGCCTTTAAACTATCAACCATCCCATCTTTAGATTGGTTCTTTTGTAAGTTTATTTCTGCGGATTCTCTCAAAGTCTTGGCTTCATTAATATTGGATAATAACGCGAAAATCCAAGCAATGATAGCCAACACAGCGAATATAACTGTAAGTGCGATCGCAATCCGCCATCCCCACCTAATATTGCGACGTTTTTCCAAAACACTTTGCTGTACAAACTCAGCTTCAACCTGGTTAAACCAGTTGTCATCGGTATTGAGTTCTTTATCCAATACTTCGAGATAAGGATCCTCATCCCATAGATACTGTACTGCTGTCTGTGTCGATAGCCCTAGCTGATTCAGAGCAAATTGAAACAGTTGCGCCAATGGTAACTGTCGCGCCAACGATCTAGGAATTTGAGTCACTAAGTTTTCGACAGTCAATATTCCTCGATCTAACCAATCGAAAATAGGAGCGGCCCCGTCTATAATCCCTTTTGGCTGTTCTTTGTCCTTATTTTTAACCCTTTCCCAGTCCTGAGTTGCAGGAGTTAGCCGCCGTTGCAGAAGTAAATTTTCTCGCTCTTTTTGCTCCCACTCCCGGAGCTTTTGCCACCCCCGCACCAAAGCATCATGAGCAGGTTCTACATAGGGCTGATTTTGTGTATCCAATCCCTTAACAAGCAACCGCGCTTCTACAAAGCGATCAATTACTTTGTTCGCTCGTTCATTTTTTTGTCCTGGATAAATTAATTCAGATGTTGGTATTCTTCTGCGAGCTGGTTCACCACTACTAATAGCCACCATTCGCAGCATTACATCACGAATAGTTAACTCACAAGCTTTTTTATTTTGCTCGTCAACTTCTTCTTCTACTAACTTGTTATACGTCTTGTCAGCAGTTTGGGTTAGAGCGCGTGTCACCCCACCTATTTCTTGATAATCGGCTTCAGTAATAATTCGGTCATTCCTCTCTCGATTTTCCTCTGCTTTGAGATACTTTAAATAAAGCTCACTCAAAGTAAAAGAAAGTAGGGGTAAAGCCCCTGAATTTTGATTAACTTCCTCAATCAAACTGTTGACTAACTTAGGAGACTCAAAATCTAATGTCCTTTGTTTGGCAGGTTCTTCAATTACTTGTTGTAACTCTTCTCTGTTCATCGGAGTCACAATAAACCTCCCATCTTGCCAAACCTTTTGCCAGGCTTCTTGCCAATCTGCTTTCTCACCCTTATTCTTGTTTAAGTCTCTGATTTGAGGTTCGTAATCAGTGCGTAAGGTCAGCACAATGCATAACGTATCCGATATTTCTTGTGAGGCTAAAGCTTCTGCTAACAACTGCAAAAACCATTCTCGCTCTTTATCATTCCTACATAAAGTGATTAATTCTTCAGATTGATCGAACATTAATAGCAGCTTAATATTTTTATCTTTTGGACTCCATTGTTTGACAATTGCAGTTAAAGATTGACAAGCTTGGGAATCTGGTTTTAGTTCATCAATTAACAGCTTAAGAGTCTTTAAAATATTCTGTTTGAGATTTTCTAACTGTTGTTTCTCTGAATTAGTACTGCACAATTTTTCTAAATGCTCAAAATAATCCAAAATTAGCAACAGCTTGGCTTCTGGGATTGAGCTTTCCCAAGCTTTTACAAGAATATTAAATTTTTCTTTGTTTTCGTCATTTAATCTCGATTTTAATTCTTGTTTGGTCTTTGACTTGAGAATATCATCAAGGAAATTAACTTGAGCCAGTTGATCGACCAAATCAACATTTTTAATTGGCAGAATCGCTCTTGCTAGAGCAGTAATAGGAAATTCTCCAGGTCGTATCGGATTGAGAACATACCACTCCTTTGGTTTTAGAACAGGAATCAAGCCAGCTTTTACCAAGCTAGATTTACCCGAACCGGAATTACCTAATACCACTGTAAATCGATGGTTGCTCACTTCTGAAAGGAGACCTTTTTCTAGATATTTTGGATCTTTTGGATCTTTTGAACCTTCAATAAGCCTTTTCCTACCTAAGAATAACTCACTATCCTTGGTTTCAAATGATGCTAAACCTTTGTAGGGATTCGTACTATCATCGAGCTTAAATTCTTCTAGTCTTTCCCGTTTAAAATCAGGTAGCTCAAAGATGTATTCGCCCTTGTCGTGCTTTTTGAGATGAAACAGTCCCGGAGTTTGTTTTTCTGCATCATGCCCCAGGTTATTTTGCAGATAAGTAAAGAGTTCTTGAGCAGTAATTACCCCATCTTCGATGATCGTTTTGAGAGAGGCATCCTTATCAACTTTCCACTGTTTCGCATTCAGCACTTTCAGCAGTAAGCCAGCGAAGGGAGAGTGTCCATTTTCTCCACCCCCTCTTTTTGCAATACGAGATAAATCAGCCGCCTCCTCGTCATGGGCTGCTGAAGTAATAACCTGTTGAGCTGAAGATTTGATGAATCGGTCATAGCTTTGTTGATACATTTTACGTGATCGCCCTGCATTCCGCTTTAGTCCTGCCCAAAGAATCCTGCCTGCAAAGCAACAGTCCAAGATCATTAACAGATGACGGCAGTCTAAGCCAGTGAGCGCATCATGTAACGACTGCATGGACACCCAGGTACTTTTATCATTTCGCTGACTGTCTTGTGACATCAGATAACCTGCGGGTTTACGATCTTCACTATCTTCTGTCTCTTCAGGGAAGCCGTGACCAGCAAAGTAGAACAAAACGCGATCGCTCTCTTCTACCTTGATTAGCTCATCACCAATCTGGATAATTCTATTATCAAGATTTTTTAAGAGATTACTAAGTTTTTCGCTAGTTGCATCTCCATCTTCTACCAAACGTAAGACCTTGTACTTGTATCTTTTTTCGAGAACATCAGCGAGTTCCTTCGCATCATTGACAGCACTTTTGAGTTTTGGAATATGGGTGTATTCGTTAATGCCAATCACGATCGCTAAACTTCGGTCAATCTTTCCCACAATAGACACCTTTTTTGGTAGATAAGGTTACGTAATTTTCATTTTTCCTGATGGTTGATACCCTTCTTATGCGGTTTTAGGAATCAGAAGGGCAATTGTAACTATGGATGGAGAGCATCTGCTAATGCCTTTAAACCCGCTTCTGTACTGAAATAGGTCAGATGATCGCAAGCAACATTTGGTAGAACTTTTGGACTCGGTGTGCGATCGCCACTCACACTTTTAATGCTGGCTAGGTAAACCGCAATATCGTTAGGTTCTCCCCCAAACACCAAACCATCTACCACCTTATTAACGGCTGGAGTAAAGAGTTTAGCCATTAATCGCCGGAAGCGATCTGGAGACTGTAATGTTGGCAGTGACCTGTCTCCAGCAATAATGGTGTAAGGAATCTGAGGGTCTGGGTTATTAGCGATCGCCTGAAAAAATTCTGAGTCAGGTTGCATTTGGTCGAGAGCATTATCATTAGCTTCCACAAACTTCAGTGACTTAGCCGCTAAATCAGCCACGACTTTGGCAGGCCAAACCATCTCAGGAATTTGATTAAGACCCCACCCTAAAAGGGCAAAAGCCATATCCTGAACTGCTGGCCAAGGAGAACCAGCATTGGGAGTTCCCAACATCACTAAATGTTGAACGATTTGATTTCCGCCTTCTTGTTCGATAAACCAGCGAGAAACTAATCCCCCCATTGAGTGGGCGACTATATGCAATTCTTTGCTGTGATTTGCTCCTAAACCTACAGCTTCCAATCGTTGTTTGAGCGATCGCCCATTGTCTTCAATAGTGGTGCTAATATTTTCGTAATCGAAAGTTAAAACTAGGTCATAAAGTTCTTGTAGCGGATGTAGTTGACCATTCACCTCTAATTTTGCCTGTTGAACGCTACCAACTATACTTGCGGTATCGCCGATAATACCGTGAATATAGAGGATAATTTTCTGAGCGGAAGCAACTAGGTTTTTTATTTCTTTTGAATCTTTGTTGTAAATAATCTCTATCTTATTGTCTTGTTCCCTCACTTTAGCAGCAGCTAAAATAGGATACTCATAAGAATTTCCTAGCTTTGAGGTGCGGAGCTTTTTAAAGAAAATTTTTATCGAACCACCCAAGCTGCGGCTACTTGTAGTCGGTTGAGGTAGGCGTTCAAGCTTGATTTCTATTTGCTTTCCTTTCTTGACTCCAGCACCGAGAGGCAGGAAAAACTCTCCGTCATAGCTTACAGGTAAGAGATATTCCCCTGACTCTAAGGCTTGGTTAACCAGTAAAGTCAGAGGTGCATTTTTGGTGACTGAGTTAACATCATTGACAGCAAATAACTCCACAGCACTGAGTCCTGAATTGCTACCGCGACTGGTGGTAAATTGAAACGATTCAATAACGCCTTGTTCGTCCCACAGAATGGGTGGTGCAATTAGATTACCGATATCTCGTGTTGTTTGGGAAATAGTGGTCAAGGTTACTTGTGCCTGTAAACTAGGATGGGGTTGCACTTCAACCAAACCATTGAGTAGTTTTGCGCCTTTACCCGGTTGAAGCCGTTCAGCATCCCGTGGCTTGACAATAGTAACTGCCATTTCTTTGGCGATCCAATCGTCATATTTTCTTCCAACGCGAACAGCATTACGGCTATAGACTCGATCCATTAAACGGTCGAGACTACTTTCGGATTCTGCTCCTCGCGTTCCTCTCATTGGAGGCTTTAGTCCTTCTTGCTCCAGTAAACTAGCATTAAAGTCTGCCTTACTGACAATCAGCTTAAAAATATCTTTGTATTCAGTAATGCCTTGTTCTAAAAATTCATCTGGGATGGAGAGGCTAATATCATCATATCCGGCAACAATTCCTACTCCCTCTGCTGTTTGGGCTGGAAGCACCACACTACTTCTCTCATCAAAAAAAGGAACTGCTACAGAATAATCTTCTGCTAAATCGATGACATTAGCATACAATTTCTGGTTACTGTGATTGAGCAGTTTGACTTGGATAACTGGCTTTTTCCACTCCCCATCTTCATACTTGTACTCTAGGCGCAGTTCTGAAGCTGTAGTTAGGGATTTGTCCGAGTCTTGATTAGGTTTAATCTCTCCGTCTTTTCCTTCATAACCAATAATATTAATTTCCATCTCCACATCTTTGGACTTAATCTCGCTGCTTTGAGGACTCTTTAAGTTGAGAATATTGCGCCAACGGGCGATCGCTTCTAAAGCTTGAATTGCTTCTAAAGCAACATCTTTGCTATAACCAGGTTGTTGGGGAATGGGAGCAACAGCCGGACGTTCATCTTGAGTAATCCAGTATTGCCCATTGCTGACTATCAGGATAAAATCAGCATTTGTGGGGTCTTCAACTTGCTTCACGTATAGGAAGTTTTGACCAGAATTAGCTTCTTTTAAAGCTTTTTTTGCCAAGATTATGCCTGTTTCTTCTGCCAAATTCTCTTGAATGTAAACTTTTAAAGGTTTTAGAGGCAAACTGCTGACGACTGCCCAATAACTTTTATTTTTGTCTAAACCCTCTTGACCTTGGGTAATTTCGACCTGGCTTTTTTGGGTTAATGCCTGAGTCACTCGTGCTTGTGAAGCATTTGAAACTTGCCTTAACTGTTCAGATGTGCTTCCCACTGGGAATATAGCTAATAATGTGGTTTCATCAGCAGAAACTGGCTTGGGAATGCCCTGTAATACCCCACCATCAATTTCCCAACCCTGCTCGTTAGGGTGCGTGCTGTAGCTTAAGGTGAAGTAAAAAGGACGTTTCGGAATCGCATCTCCTAAAAACGATTCTTTTAAGTCTTCTGGGTTAGTTGCTTCAAGTTGAGGCACTTGATCTTGAAATTTTCCCTTAACTAAAGCTTCTATATTTCTAGCTAAATCCAGGTAAGATAAGCTGCCATTAGTTTGCTCTAAGCTTTTGAGGAAAAAGTAAGAAAAAGCCCCTCTGGTTTTACCATCATCTTCTTGATATTCCTTCGCATATTGCTCATCTCGACAAGCTGCCAACAGAATATGTCTTCCCTTAGGCAAATCTAACCCTGTCTTTTTCTTATTAACTTCTGATGAAGTTAGTAGAAGATTTTTAAAAGTTGCGTCCTCGGCAAAAATGAAGCTAGACAAAGCGCGATCTCTCGTATCTTCTGGGGCTAGACGTACACCTTGAGGGATATTTCGAGTTCCCGAACCTGAGTGACAGGAATCGAGAATCACAATGACACGGGGATTTTTCTTTGCTACTTGAACCAGCAAATATCTGAGTTCTTTATCGGCTAAATCGTGATTCCCCTTAGTACGGCTATCGTAGCAAACTAAAGTTTCATTTAAACGGTCTGGTTCTAAATGCCAGAACTCTTCGGGAGCTTTTTCTTGACCCCCATGTCCTGAATAGTAGAATAGAGCAATATCGTTACTACCAGCTTGACAAAGATAATTTTGAAAACCATCAATAATTGCCTGACGAGTAGCCTGTTCATTCGTGAGGATTCTGGGTTCTCTCAGTTTCCATTCTCCAGAAATCTGGTTTTTAAGATAGGTTTCTATTGCTGTAATGTCGTTTACACAACCTTTGAGGGACTTAATTGGCTGGGGATAATTATCGATCCCCACAAGCAAAGCGTATAAATTGCGAATCCCAACTTCTGGAGAATTACTAACCATAATGTCACGCCTTCTAATAAAGTCCTATTTTTGAGCGGATTATGAAAACATGGAATCACGGCATCCCAATCAGCTAAAATCTCCTTAACCCTGATTATTTCGTCGAGTTTCAAAAGTTTTCGGTCTACTGACAATATCTCCTTGACTTACTCCTTGAATCCGACCTTTACGAATCATATTGATCGTTTCATAACCAATAATCGTTTTTATAGCAGTGTAAAATGATTTAAATCCTAAACTAAGATTGATCGGTTTTTTGATAAAACTCCTGTCTTGCTCCACCATGTTATTTAGGTATAAGTTATTTGAGCAAGTAAGCCAAATTCGCATTAGATATAACATTGGAGCGAATTACTTTTAATATTAGTTGTCTCATCGGCTCTGAAACTCATAAAACTCATTCCATAACTCATAGTAAAACTCATGAAAAATAACATCTTTAAATAGGAATGGTACTAAAAGCTGACAAGCTACCTTGTCAGCTAAACTCTTTATATATGAGTCATTTTGCCGTTTTTGCCAAAATTTTGTAGGCTCTTATTTTGGCAAAGGTATTGTGATAAAGATTTGTTTACTTTCTGAAAGCTTCTTGTCAGTCTTTAGGAAGAGACCAGAGTTTGATGGTTTTGTCGGCACTGCTGCTGGCTATCATGTTTCCATCAGGTCTGAAAACTACTGACCGCACGCCTCGCTCATGCCCGATCAAATTCTCCAATAGTTTGCCTTCAGGCAACCCCCATAACTTGATAGTGCTATCATTGCTACCACTAGCTAATCTCTTGCCATCAGGACTGAAAGCCACTGACCACACAACTCCATCATGTCCAATTAGGGAGTGCAACAATTTACCAGTGGGCATTTGCCAGAGTTTGACTGTCCTATCAGCACTGCCACTTGCTAAAGTCCGTCCATCAGGGCTAAAAGTCACTGAGCGCACGGCTTGTGAATGAGCATTCAGGGTTTTTAGAACAGCACCATCCATGAGCCGCCAAATTTTGAGTGTACCACTCTCATTGCCACTAGCTAAGGTCTGCCCATCCGGACTAAAAGCAACAGTTCTTACCCACTCTCCATCCGAGAACTGATGAACTTGTACGCCAGTCTGCACGTTCCAGATGCGGATGGTTGTGTCAGCACTACCACTGGCTAACCACTTTCCGTTGGGGCTGATGGCAACGGCTTCTACATCATCTGTATGACCATCTAGGGTACGAAGCAGTTGTCCCGTCTCTAAATTCCAGAGTTTAATTCGGTTATCCCAACTGCCACTAGCGAGCAGCTTGCTATCTGGACTGATGGCAAGGCTTACCACTGCATCGCCGTGTCCTTCTAAAGTATAGAGTAAGGTGTTACTAGGCAGATCCCAAATTTTAATTTTTTTATCGTAACTGCCACTGGCAAGGAAGCGTCCATCAGGGCTGATTGCGAGAGCGTAAACCCAAGTTGAATTTCCTTGGACAGAACGTAAGGGTTGAGTGGTTGCAACAGAGATAGTAGCAACACTAGCGTTTCGGAAGGAAGACAATAGGCTAGCACAACTGCTACTACCAACCAAGATCGTTAGGGTGCTGATTGCCAATGCTGCTGAAGATTTCCAGGTAATTTGTTTCGATCTCATAACAGGACATTCCTTGTGCGAGTGGGAGAATAATCTGACTTGCACCCACTGCGTAACGGTGTCGGAGACTAGCGGTACTATAGAGTAATTTTTTCTGGAATTTGAGATGAGAACGCTTTTCCTTTCGCTTTTTGTTGTTTATTCCGATATTCAATCCAGCGTCGCATCAGAAATAAAAGGGTTGTTGTGACAATCCCTACTAGCCCAATCGGGGTTAAATAGCTCCAATGGTCTAACATTTTGTCCCAAACGTGCCAAGTGAGCAGGAACATAGCTAAGTAAGTCAGGGTATGTAATCGCTTCCAATTTTTTTTTAGTCTTTTGACACTCCAGTCATTAGAAGTAATTGCCAATAGGGTAAAAATTATGAATGTAGATATACCTTGGATATAAATCCAATAGGTATTGGGATCTAAAAAATCAAGGTCTCTCTTTTTCATTAAGAGGAAACCGTGAAGCAAAGCCAAGCAGAAAGCCAGAATACCGATAAGTCGTCGATATTTTAACAGCCATTTGGGAAGGTTCGCTTGTTTAGTTTGAGGAAAAATGATTCTGAGATTCGTGGGCATTAAGCTGAGAAGATAAGCTCCTAAAGCTAGAAATCCCAGGCTGTTTTCTAACGGTGCTGTATCGATTGCTGCCATGACCAATCCTCCTTAATTTTTCAATAAAAGCCACTTTTTTAGAAGTTAAATATTTCCTACTGGTATATTTATCTAACTCCACTGCTAACTGAGTTAAAGCCTGAGATTTACTGACTCATTTCTGACTTGTGACTACTTTTGTTATGACTTTTATCATCAGGACTTATGCACAGGTAATGGAAAATCGAACCACAGAGGACGCAGAGAACACGGAGGAATAAGAGTTTCAGAGGTTTTTTGCGTAAGTCCTAATCATGTAAGAATTGAACAGTCGTCATGAGAAAATATTTGTAAAGCCTGGGTACTTCTGTAGAAGTATCTACGCCTAATTAGATATTTATGCAGTTTTGAAAAAACTGGGGTCAAATTTGTAGGGCAGCAAAAGTGGATTTGTCAGAATCAGGGTAAACGCTTCAGTTCCTTTAAGCAACAAATTTTCTAAATTCTATATAGCCTCTTCAGTAAATTCTTTCTTGATTTTATCTATAACTTTATTCATTTCTTTTGTATGAATCCAACCTACATAGCCTCCAAATATCATCTTGCTCTTGTCATCTGCTAAAAATATATGTTTCACTGTGCAGGATTTATAAAAATTTTAACTACTGTTTGATCTTTAAGTGTGAAAAGTGGTGTTGCTCTTTGAAAATCTCTACTATGAGCCATAGTCATCCCAGGCACATTCACTAATATCTCAACAACTTTTTGGGCTATTTGAGAAATACTAGAAGCAATTTCCGCTTCAGTATTCCATTCTTTTAAATAATCAATTGCTTTTTGAGATAAGTGGAAATATTCTTCAAATGCAAAGTGAATTAAACATTTAAGCTTCTCCCGTTTTAATTATTTAAAAAAGTTAAAAGCAAAAGCCAAGACGAAGACTCTGAAAGCTTCGGTAAAGAAATAAGCCTCTAATTAAGACAAAAAATTGGGTAGAGTGGAAATCAAAAAGCCATTTTTTTAACCCTTGGGTAGGGTTTAAATCTCTAGCCATAGGTTTTAGACTTTGGGCTGTTGAGGCTTGACCAAACAATTCACATTTTGCAGTGACGCTCGTTCCTCGCTACCGCAATTCGCAATAGCGGATAAAGTATTATTTTGTTGACATAATTGCAAAGTGAACTTATTAGCGTTTTTCCCCATGACATCAATATGGTAACGTTTCGGTGATAATACTGCTTGGATTTGTTTTTTCTCGATGATCAATCAAAGATAATTGAGCGCAATCTGCCTTTGTTTGGTACGTAGTTTGTCAGAGACTACCCCTATTTGAAGATTGTTCGCCAAAACAATCTTATCCTCAAGATCCGGTGGTCGCAGTTCTTCAATTCCCATATCCTTTGGTGGACTAAGTAATAAGTTATTTGAGCAAGTAAGCCAAATTCGTATTAGATATAACATTGCAGTGAATTACTTTTAATATTAGTTGTATTATAAACTCTGAAACTCATAAAACTCATTCCATAACTCATAGAAAAACTCATGAAAAATAACATCCTTAAATAGTAATGTTACTAAAATAACTTGTAACTAAGTACAACATCTCATTAGTTCATAGTGAAATTTCTGCGTGCCTCTGCGCCCCTTTGTGTTTAAATTTTAACCCTCAATTCGCCATGATTTTACTCAAAGCTGTACTAAGCACTTATACTCTCAACAACTGCGTAGGGTCAGAAATAGGAGTGAGTTCTAAACCAAAAGCTTGAGCTTTTTTCTTCAGGTTATTAAGTAGGCGCTCTCAATACTGTTACTCATAAATCAATACTTCAATTAAGCCTGAAAGTCAGGTAAACTAAGTATTATTCCCAAGCATGAAAATTAACTGTAGTACATCTCAAGGATTTATCACTATTGTGTCCAACGATACAAAGTAGCGATTTTGTTTACTATTTTTGCGAATGCGGGTTAATGCACATCTTGGATATTCCATAGCCATCCCACTAATTCATATTTTGATTCTGCAACGCCAAATGCTGCTCTTTTTTCGTAAAAAATCGCCGATACAATTCACAACTTGCGATCGCTTGAGATCCAGAAAGTTTAATCAACCCCATACTGCTTAACTTGTGAGTAAAGATGGGATCTAAGAGAATAGCTTCATTGGCATTCAGAACGTTATCAAAAGCTTGTGCTAACTCAGGCTGTTTTTGCAAGGTTGCCCAGTGACGCTGCAAGTGATAAGAATAAATTTTGCTAATGGGAGCAGTTTCTAGTAGTTGCGA
This sequence comes from Nostoc sp., assembly GCF_036917235.1. Taxonomy (GTDB): domain Bacteria; phylum Cyanobacteriota; class Cyanobacteriia; order Cyanobacteriales; family Nostocaceae; genus Nostoc. Next base: position 21,034 of record NZ_JBALDU010000092.1, on the reverse strand, counting down.
CAGAGTTACCTCCTTTCGAATCAGATGATAGAGAGCTAAATGTACTAGTGCCGGATGTCCCCCGACCATTGCCATTAATTGTCTAGCTCCTTCTCCATCTGTCCAATTGAGTCCATAGCATTGGGCTAACTGCTGTATCTCTTCTTGGCTAAAGTTGTCTAACTGAATCGGTAACCCTACATTGAAAGGAGACTGATTAAGTTCAAGAGGAACATAAATATCTGTTGAGTGAACCACGACTAGACGAAGCTTTTGCCAAATGGGCAGTCTTTTCGCTTCTTCGTACCAAGAACGCAACAGAGGTAGAAAATCCTTCGCTACTTGGGGATGCTCGAAAATATGGTTTACTTCATCCAACGCCAAGATCAGGGGAGTATTAATTGACTCTAGTAGATATTCTTGAAAGTAGACGGTGCAGCTAACTTTACTTCCCAAATCTTCATCCCAATACTCGTCTAACATTGGTTGAAGCTGAAGCTGACGGGCGATATTGGCACACAACCAGCGCAAAAGTTGATTCAAGTCGCTCAGAATTGTCTGCTCGACTTGTTCTAGATTCAAGCTGATAGTGCAGTAACCCTGGTGCTTGGCATAGTCAAGAATCCTCAGCAGCAGTGAAGTTTTGCCCATTTCTTTGGGAGCTTTGATCCTGATTAACGCTCCTGGTTTCTTAATTTCTTGATAGATTTGCTCCTCAAGGTAAGAACGTTTGAGGTAAAAGGGAGAGGCGAGAGGAACTGAGCCGCTGGGGTAGCAAGGTGACGTATCCTGATTAACTGTGGGGGGAAATTGCGTCAGGTCTTGTTTCAAAAGTTTTGTATTTGGAGCTGTTTCAATGATGGCATAAGATTCCAGCAGCACCTGACAGTTTTTCTTGGTGACGCGCTGGCCAATGACCTCAGAGAGTCGCCCAAACAACTCTGGGGCAACAACATTGGTAAAGTAACCAGGACTATAACCTGCCTCTATAGCTATTTGGTTATAAGTTTTATACTGCCAAATCCCACGCAAAACCAGATTTTCTGTGGAATTAAGGGGGCGATTGTGGCTCTCAATTAGTAGGCGGTCAACAATCTCAAACAGACTATCAAGGTTCATAGAGATTACAGACAAATACTACTAAGAAAGATAACAGGAATTACGCAAGTAACACAATATCTGCCATTTATTAGTACAAAAGTATTGCTTAGACAAATTAAATTATCTAGAAGGATAGGCCTCTTCTTTCACTTTCCAGATTAAACAGAAGTTTTCGTAAATCAAACAAAGATAGATTCATAAATACGGTTCTGAACTCTCAAATTTCCCTGTTGCTTGACTACTAGTCCTGACAAAAGCAATTCTCTTTCCTCTGAACTATCAACTGCAATAATCTCTCCTTGATGTAAAATTTGACGGTAGAGTTCTAGTAACCGAACGGATTGTTTATTTTTGAGAAGGCGATCGCGGATGGTTCTCAAATGCTCTGGTTCATCCTGTGATTCCCAATTTTGTATTACTGACCTTTGCACCAAATTTTCAATCCATTCGGTTTCTCTATTGATAGGGATAGGAGATGAAGAATTGCGGATAAATTTACAGAGCTTTTGAGTCAAAAATGGCTGGCCATTAGTCCAGGCTAACACTTCTTTTAAAACTGTTTGAGGATTGCTCACTTTCTCGGTCAATCCTTGAAGTAGAGGTTGCGCTTCATGCTCTTTAAACCCTTCTAATTGAATGGTCTGACCAATGTTAAAAGGTGTTCTTTGGTGGTCAGTAATTAAGTCCCCAGGGGTAGCTACTCCAAAAAGAGCAAAGGTTAAACGTCGATACTCTGGATTAATACTACGCTGATTATAGCAGGAGCGAATCAGTGCAAAAAAGTCATTAACTGGGAATTTTAAACTTAAGAAGCTATCAATTTCATCGATAAAAACTATCAAGTTTTTAGATATAGTATCATTTTCTTGAGCAACTTCAACTAGCAAAACTTCTTCAATAAATTGACTCAACCTCTGAACTGGAGAAATGTCTCCTTGCTCTTGCCACCAAGTTTTTAGATTAACCTTTCTTAATAAACCAAAACTTCGCCATAGCTCTACTGTTAAGCCTTTGTACCATTGGTCAGGCGTGACGTTTTCGCTACCAATACGGGTCAAATCGATCGCCCCGCACCTAAACCCCTCATGCCGGAGGTGATGTATCATGCGTACCATCAGACTTGACTTGCCCATCTGCCGAGGATTGAGAATGTAACAAAATTCCCCGCGCTTCAACGCCTTGTAGAGATAACGGTCTGCTGAACGCACAACATAAGTAGGAGCATCCATCGGCAAACTTCCTCCCACTTGATAGTCAAAAGTAGAGGGCTGCTCGGCACTTTTAAGTAACTCGTTTTCAAAGAGCAGTTCGGCTTGGGTGGCTTTGAGAACTTCTAGGGTTTGTGAGAGTTCTTGAGTGCGCTCTTCTACTCTAAGCTCTAGATTTCGATTATAATCTTCCAACTGTCCGTAGAGACGGGCATTTTCAATCGAGATAGCAGCTTGAGCAGAAAGAATTCTTAAAACTTCAATGCGATCGCTGGTAAATGCATCTGTGGTTAAATTGTTTTCTAGATATAAAATACCGCTTAGTTTGCCTTGATTTAACAAAGGAGTACAGAGAATCGATTTTGGTTGAGTGGCGACGATGTAGGGATCGCGGATAAACTGTTCTTCTTCGGTAGCGTTATTAAGAACTACATTTTCTTGAGTACGGACAACATAGTTAACGATCGCAACTGGTAAAATTGGTGTCTGCGTATCGCTATCTACAGAATCAATGGGAAGCGATCGCGGTAAAGTAACGTCATTAGAATCTACTGTACTTTCAGCTGCTATTGCCCATTTCTGATCTTTTTCCAGTATCAGAAAGCCTTTTTGAGCACCGCCATTTTCAATTACAGTTTTCATTAACTTAGCCACTAGTTGATCTAGTTTAATTTCGCTAGCTAATACTTGAGATGCTTTAGTAACTGTGACGATATCAAGGGCTTGGGGATTTGTACTAGCAGTAGATTCAGTTGTATTAATGCTTTGGTTTTCTTTTCGCTCGTTTATATCCATTAGAAACTGTGGGTATTCCAACTCTAGGGCTTCAACTTTGGCTAAAGCACCCCAGCGACTATAACAATGATAGGCATTTCTTAAGTATAGTTTCCCTATTTCTTCTCTACCAAGAGAGAGATGAAATTCTGCTGCACGTTCGTAAGCTATGGCTTCTTCGTGAATAAATTTAGATTTTTTAGCACCTTGAATCGCTTTTTCATAAAGTTCTTGAGCTTGCCAATTTTGTCCTAATATTCGTGCTTTTTCTGCTTCTACTAAATCGTATTTATTTTGAAAATTTGCGGGGCAATGACCAGCCCATATTTTCATATCCTCCTGATTTTTTTCTAGTTGTTCTATTATTTCTTTTTGTTGCTCTTTATCACAATTATAATAATGAGCGATAAAAGAAAGAGAAGAGTAAAACTTGTGTTGTGGTGCAGGTAAATAGTACGAACAAAATTTCACATATTTTTCCGCATTTATTCCGCTTTTAAAAGCCCATTCATAATTTTTAAAGATATAGCATGATATTGTCTGACAAAAGTAAGCGATTAAGAGTAACCATCCGTTGCTTATTTGCACCCAATTCTTTAAATATTCATTCTCCTCATTCCAAGAATGTTCTGTTAAAAATTTACCTTTATTCGCTTTTTTATTGACTAAATTTATAGTAATTTTTTGACATATCTTTATATAAAAAATCAAATATTCAATTTTATTTTTTTCAATTAGTTTAATATAGTTAACGTAATTTTGCTCAACATCTTCTAAACTATATCCTCCAAAGAATTTTATTAAACAATAGGTTATAATTGCTGAATCAGCATATTCATTATTTCCTGTATCTAAACCTGTTTGATAAGATTCCAATAATTTTTCCTGTGCTTTTATATTTCTAAGAAACTTTTTCCAATGCCAAATACATCCGTAATAAAGATGCATTACTAAAACTTCTAATTTTCTTATATTGTATTTTTCCTGCAACTTGATAGCAAGTTTTCCCCATTCATATCCAGAATTAATATCTCCTATTACTCCACACATTATTGCTCCATAAAAACTATAGGTAGCAGCAGTCTGGGGAGCATTTCCATATTCAATACAGAGATTCAACTGGCTTACAACTACTTTAATAAACAATAACAAATTGGTAGTACCAGTAGCAGTCATAATTTTTTGGAGTATTTCTATAGCTGCCAGTTTATATGGATTAGTCATTGTCGGCAGATTAATTAAATCCTCAAGCTGTTTTCCTTTCAATCCAAGTTGCACTTGTTGTTTAATCTTATTTATGTCATTGTCATTGTCATTGTTATTTGGAAGTATAATATGTATTCCCAGTTGTTCCAAAGCCTGAAATGCAGTCTCTATCGCATTGTTTGGCTTAAATTCAGCATAAAATGAGAGGATTTGTACTTCATATATTTTCACTTTGTCGAAATTATTGTTGATTTTTTGTAAAACATTTACAAATAGTTCCTGAACTCGCTCAAACTTAGCATTTAAGTAGAGTAATTCCAACGTATTTACATGGATGTCCAAAGTTAATTTATATTGGTTTTCCCAACTATTTGATTTTAATAATTCTAGCCCAGTCTCTAAATATATTAAAGCAGGTTGATAAGCTGTGGATGCTTTTGCCTTTTTGCCAGCTTGAAGATTTAATTTAGCTAAATTATCTCTTTCTGACTGTTTGGTGATTAATTGAGATCCTTCATTAAGTTGATTAACAATATCAAAAATATTTGCTCCTAAATCATCTTTTTGAGTATTTTCTAGTAAGAGACGACCTACTTGCAGATGAACTAGTTTTTTCTCTTCTTTTGGAATCAAAGCATAGGCAGCTTGCTGAACTCTATCGTGCAAAAATTGATAGGGAATATATTTAGGAATTTTGGCAATAAAAGCATCAGATGCTTCTGAAATATCCCTCAATCTTTCTTCTTGATTCAAAAGTATAGGTATTTTATAGTCATTACTCAGAGGTAAGATTAAACCTGACTCTAGTGCTGGCTGGAGTTCTTTAGCTGTAGTTATTTCAGATTTATTATTGATTACAGAAAGAACTTCTAAATTAAATTGGTTGCCAATACAGGCAGCTAATTGTAAAACTTTCTGAGTTTTCTCATTTAGTTTGGTAATTTTGTTGATAGTTAAGTCTACGACATTATCAGTTATTTTTACTCTTTTAATTTTCTTAAGATTCCACTGCCAATTCTTTGCTTGATAGTCAAATGACAAAAGTCTTTCTGTGTTCAAATATTGAAGTAATTGAGTTAAAAAAAAAGGGTTTCCTTGAGTTTTAGTGTTTACTAACTCTGCTAAAATTTTTGACTTTTCTGTAGAGCAATTTAAAGTATCTGCAATTAATTGGTTGATATATTCGATTTTTAATGGTTGCAGCAAGATATTATTGACCCTAATACCTTCTTTTTTAATTTGCTCTAAAGTTTGTATCAAAGGATGAGCCGTATCAACTTCATTATCTCTGTATGCTCCAATTATCAATATATATTGGCTGTCAGCATCGGTTATTAATAACTCAATTAATTTCAAAGATGCTAAATCTGCCCACTGTAAATCGTCAAGGAAGATAATTAAGGGATGTTCTTTTTGAGTGAAAACAGTAATAAATCTTTGAAAAAATAAATTAAATCGATTTTGAGTCTCAGTTGCTCCTAGTTGCTCAACTGGGGGCTGTTTACCAATAATCTGTTCCAGTTTAGGAATTACATCGATGATAACCTGAGCATTAGGATTCAAGGCTGCTAAAAGTTCTAGTTTCCAAGTTTGTAGTGCTGCTTCGGATTGGGAAAGTAACTGCCGTATTAAGTTTTGAAATCCTAAAGCAATCGCACTGTAGGGAATGTCTCGCTGTAACTGGTCAAACTTTCCGCTAATAAAGTATCCTCGCTGGCGTAATATTGGTTTATGAATTTCACTGACCAAAGCAGATTTGCCAATTCCTGAATAACCAGAAACTAGCATCATCTCACTGCTGCCTTGACTGACTCGCTCAAAAGTAGTTAATAATTGAGTGACTTCTTCTTCTCTACCATAAAGTTTTTCAGGAATAACAAAGTGATCGCAAATATCCTCATTTGCTAAACAAAACTCGTCAATTTGCCCTAAACTATCTAAGCGATCGCGACAGGTATCCAAGTCCGCTTTGATTCCCCAAGCACTTTGGTATCGTTCTTCTGGGGTTTTTGCCAACAATTTCATCACAATGTCTGAAATGGCTTTAGGTATTGGTTGAGACGTTAAATTTAACGTTTCTACTAGTTTATGTGGGGGAACAGGTTGTTGAGCAATATGACAATGAACTAATTCTATAGGGTCAGTGGTTGCAAAAGGCAGTTTGTTGGTGAGCAATTCGTAGAAAGTGATACCCAGCGAATAAAAATCGCTGCGGTAATCTATCCCTCGGTTCATTCTTCCAGTTTGCTCTGGAGCAATATAAGCTAAAGTTCCTTCTAATTGATCGAGATTGCAAACTATCTGATTTTCTCGAGTTAAACAAGTGGAAATACCGAAATCAATGATTTTGAGTTGTTCTGTTTCTAAGTTATAGACGATATTAGAGGGGTTAATATCTTTGTGGATAATATTGGCAGCGTGAACAGCAGCCAAACTCTCAGTGATTTTGATAGCAATACAGATAAATTCTTTGAGAGTAAATTGGCGATCACACATTAACAATTTTAAAGATTCACCGCCAAAGTCTTCTAAAAACATGACTAGACTATTTTCATATCGCTGCAAATTGTATGCTTTAATAACTCTATCGGTTTTTAAACAGCGGGTGAGTTCATATTCCTGCTTGTATCGAGTTAGTTCTGAGGGAGTTGGGTAGTTTTCCTTGAGAATCTTTAAAATAATCGGTTGATTATCAGACTTGAGAATGGCTCTATAGACTAATGAATTAGCACTTTCATAGATTTTTTGAATAATCTGATAGTTTTTCATATTGTTCGTGAGTAAATTCTTATAATTAAAATTTTTCTTATCTTTGCTTCCCAATATTGAAGTGCCTGAAAAATTTTATCTTTTTATCTTGGAGTCAATTCTCTCATAAATCTCAGTTATCATAGTAGTGGTAACTTGAAGCCTATTTTTAGAAGCTCTGCTAATAACCTGTGACTTCCACATATCGCAGTTTTTACAAGCCGACCTATTATCTAACTGATTAAGGATTAAATCGCGTCTAAGTTGATTAAATAAATTTCCACTCCAAATATCTTGCAGAGTTTGTTTATTGTAATCTCCCAGACTAGCAATATCCTTATCAAAACCAAGTCTAAATAAGGTTTCAATACAGTAGTATATTCTGCCGTCAGGCAAAACAGCCATTTCTAAAAAGGGAAACAGACAAGCCCATCTCCCTTGCGCCTTTTGAATATAATGTTTAAGCGAATCTTGCAGAGCGTCGTTAATCTTGCTAAGACGCATATTAGTTTCTTTATATTCAGCTAAATTCAAAACAAAAACACTATCTGCTTTTGGTAGCCAACGTTCTCGAAATTTTTGTTCTTCTTCGATAGTAACATCCTGATTTCTAACAAATGATGTCCTCACTTCACAGGGAATTTTCATGTGATCGCGCAGTCGCAGAAAATTGATAACATTAGATTCGACTCGGTTGAGATTAGCACCCCTAACTCTTAAGTAAGTATCGAGTTCAGCAGCATCGATGCTAATATCAATATTGGTTAGACCTGCTTCTAATAATGCGATAGCTCGACTTTCATCTAGCAGTTGACCATTAGTAGTTATATGAACTTTAGGAACTCCTTGTTGTCTACAAAGTTGAACAAAATCTATAATCTTAGGGTGAAGCAATGGCTCCTCTACACTGCCGATTAAGATTGTAGTTCCCTGTTCTCCACATTCTTTTGCCAGTTTTTGCATCATCTCCCAGGACATTGCATTATTACCTGTGAAGAAATCTGTTGTATGTGTTGGCTTTAGCAAAGAACTATGATATGGACACATCACGCATTTAAGATTGCAGGTATTTCCGACAATTGCCCTAACATAAGAAGGTTTAACAGCCATGCCATAATAGTCCGCAAAGTAATGTAACTGTTCGTCAAGATCGGTCTGTGAAATAATAGTGAAGTGTATTGGAATGCCAAAAATCCCCTGATTTTTACTTTGAAATTCTTGTAATAACTGACTCCAGATATTACTTAATTCCTGGGGATACAAATAAGCTAGGGTCGCATATTGAGGTAAACCCAATTCTGATGAAACTGGTAAAGTGGGTCTGAAAGCAACTGCTTTTTTTCCAGATTTTACTGCTGCCACGAGTCTTTCTACACTTTTTGAGTGTAAAGGAATACCATGAGGTGGTATTTCCAGCACCATACCTGATATTTCCCAATTGTCTCGGATTTGAGTTGGTAAAAGTTTTTGAGTATCTTTGATAATCATTTTTTTCGTAAGGATTTAGATAACATTCATGAAAAAAGCCACCCTTGTTTTATGTGCGGGTGGAGTCTTTAGCGATTTCTGCTTTCATAATATTAATGAGGTTCTACATTCAGTTTTTAAGTTGTTCACTTAAACTTAGCTCTTTTTTCTCTACAAGAAAAACTGTATTATTCAAATTCTGGATTGCCATTATTTTTTCTGTTCGCTTCTAATGTCGTACGCATCATATCACCCATATTTAAGTTATCTCCTTATTTTGAACTTAAAAAAATGCATTATTATCTATAGCAAACATTGAAGTAATTCATATTAGTTTAGGCGACTGAGCCATAAAATCTAGGTATAGCTGTCTTTCGAGTCGTTTAAACTAACAGTTTGGCATAGTTAAGGCTGGAATATCTGAAAACTTTACCCTATTTAAATTAAGAAGAGCTTGCCGGAATATAAAAGTTATTTTCATACATATAGGGTTCTTTATCTGGAGCTTGGTTTAACCACTCTTTTAACTCAGATTGCTTAATAGTAGTATATCCTTTTATTGGTATTTCAGTATCATCAAAGATTTGTGGACGTGGAGGATAGGGAATTGTTACAGTTAGTATGCCATTATTACTAGGTTCAGGATTGCTGATATTACCTTCAAATTTATCAATTACTACCCTAAAGTTGACCAATTCTTGATCATCTTTATGAAAAATAGGAAGATGTGTTTTTTCTTTAAAAACTTTGAGCAGTAATTGATATTCATCTGTTTCAGATTCGCTAGCGAAAAACAGTTTCTTCAACTTTTGATTATCATTATTATGTTTTCTAAAATACCCATCTAACTCTTGTGCAGCTTCTTTATCTTCCTCAAGCCATATATAAGAAATAATTTGAGAAATTTGTTTACCTTGTATCAATAGGTTTTCAAATTCCTCACGGTTTTTATTATTAGCGAAATTATTTCCTCCTATGATCTCTTGAACTTTAGATATCCACTCTCTTGTTCCTATCATGATAATGCCTCCTTGGCTATTAACTTAATTTTACAATCAAAATAAGTACGTTTTACTCTTTTTACAGAACAACAAACATTTAATGAATAATCAAAAAATAAAAATAGTTTATTATTTGATTATTTGTTTTTTTCTAATTTAATGTTGTCATTTTCAATTTTCTCCAAACCATAAAAACGGGAGGGATTATCCCAAAGAATCTTTTGCACAGTTTCTTTCGAGAGTTTTTCCTCAAGTTTTACCATTTCTGCAACGATGTTCGGCTTATGATCCATATGGGGATAGTCCGAACCAAAGATTAAATTGTCCGTGCCAATATACTCAATCACCTGAGCCAGTAACGGTTCTGAAGGCTCTATGGCAATAAAGCACTGGCGACGAAAATACTCTGATGGCTTGATTTTAACATTATCATGAATTGTATCCTCCCAAGCTAAATTTTCATACTCTTCATCTAGTCGCCATAGCCAGTAAGGAAGCCAGCCACAACCGGACTCAAGAAAAGCCACTTTCAGTTTTGGATGACGTTCTAATACCCCTCCTTCAATCAAGGCTAATAAAGCCATCATCTGTTCCATCGGATGAGAGCAAGCATGAGTAGCAAAACGAGTGTTAAACCTTTCTGTACCTGTAGTTGGCAAACGACTGTGAGTCCCTTCGTGAATGCCTACTGCTATTCCTAGTTGTTCGCATTCTGTCCAAAAAGGCTCGTAAACGGAGTCGCTCAATAGTCTTCCTTTGATAGGGTTAGGGCGTAAAAACACCGCTTTCCAGCCAAAATCAACAATTCTATGCAATTCATGCACCATAGACTCTGGTGAGTGCAGATTAATTGCTCCTACCCCCTTCAACCTATCTGGAGCGTAACTGCAAAAGTCTTTTAACCAATTGTTGTAAGCGCGGGTAAAAGCGCCAGCAACTTCCGGTTGCATAGTATCAATCGCCCAAAGCCACAATCCATAAGTTGGATACAGGAATGCCAAATCGATCCCCATCTGCACCATCTCTTGAACGTGAGACTCGACATTGTAGCCTTGGAAATAAGCATTAGGATGAGCTGACATCATCTGCTTATTGGCCTTATCTCGAACTTGCCTAGAGACTTTTTTTACAATGTCTTCCCCTTGAATTTTCATGTCTGCTGAGGGAGCAAACTGTTTAAATTCTGGTTCGAGATACTCAGCCCACATACTAGGAGGTTCAATTACGTGGGAATCAGCATCAATAATCGAATATCCGTTTAGCATGATCTCTAATCAATCTGGCTCGGAATTGGGAGTTGGTGCGTAACGCTACAAGTCTGAATTACTACACTGAAATTGTTTAGTAGTTTTACACATTGTACAGTTTTTCATGTCAATTGCGTCAGTCCTATTTTTATCAAATAAGCGGTGAAATAGCCTTTACTCCCACCGTAGTTAGTAATCCAGGTTTGTATTCCGTTAAAGTAATCTCGAAAGTGAATCAAGAAAGGCTCCTGATTTTGTAGATTAGAATTAGCCCATTGATCAAGATTTTGATTATGCATTTATTGTGCAAGTTGTATCGTTCTAAATGACATAAAAAACTCCATACAAATAAAGGAATTGGAAACAGATGCTATAGGCAACTGGCGGATAATTTTGAATTATAACAGCCTCTGGTCGTTATAATGACAACCTTAGAATCAGCCCTTTCAAGGTGTGTTAAAGACTTTACAAGATAGTAAGCCACAGCAAGAGAAAACAGAAATATTAAAAAATTGCTATTACGTTTTGTATACCTAAATTAATAGCTTCATCGTTTGTATCGACATATATATCGATCCTGTTATCTTGAATAGCCGTACCTGTATCTAGACTTTTAGCAGAAACTTCTTGTCCATCCCAAAGCCTTAAAGTCAAGCCTGTTAGTAAAGGAATAACGTTTGGATCTACTGCACACTGTAAAGGTGATTGACCAGCACGTGCTTGTTGCAATGTAACGCCAAACTCACCAGTAGCAGGTGGCTGTACTGTTCCGTCTGGGAGTGTAGATTGTTCTCTACTGTAAAAAGTAGCTTCTAAATTCAATTCAGTAGACATGATTTTCTCCTTAAAAGATTGAGATTTGCATCAAATTGCGGTTCTAAAGCTTTTATTCTTTCCTTCAGTTTGTGACACTTGAGGGTACAGAATGTGAACTTCAATCGCAGTGAACTACCTTTGATATTAGTTTTTCTCTTAGCTGTGAAACTCATAAAACTCATCCCATAACTCATAGAAAAACTCATGAAAAATAACATCATTTAGTAAGGAAAACATCACATCCACATGGGAAAAGAGTTGAGTTGCTCTTCTGTCAGCGGCTCTTGCAACCAACCCATTTTCACTGGAACATCATAAAGCCGTCCAGGCGCTAACCTTTTCCACATATGGCGCATTCCCGGAACGATGACTTTGGCAACGTGAAGTCCAATATCGGGACGAGTCTGATCTAAAACCAGCATTTCTAAACCATTGTTCTCAACGATTTGTTGACAGAGCTTGACATCTTCGAGTAAATCGTCGCTTGCTATTTCGCGATAATCGCCACTGACTTTAGCAGCAATGCTCTTGCTTGGAACTAAATAAGGTTGATCGCTTAAAGTTGCGGTTTTCCACCAATCTACCGCCAAGCCATCTGCTGACGGGGGATATTGAGTACTTCCATCAGCTTTGGCAAATAAAACGTTGGGTAGAATTTGGTTAACTTCAGTCAAGGCTCGACTAATAGCAATCTTGGCATCGAAATGAGCGCCATAACCTAAAACAATATCTTCTACAGAGCGATCGCTTCTTCGAGTCACAGCAGCAAAAACTGGAATATTCAGATCGCTGGTAATATCTAAAACCCAAATTTCTCGATTAATAGTTTGATAATATTGCTTCAGGTTTTGAAAATAAGGCTCGTCGAAACTATCTAAATCCACTTGAGGCTTTTGTAGTGAGTTATACCACCATAACGCGACAGCATCCCGCTCTACTAACTCCATAAACCCTTGCAGAATAGCTTCTTCAAGAGTATTACCCGCCGCACATCCATTAGAATCAGCCCAACAGTCGGGTTTATAGGATGGTTGATAGCCATAATAACAATAAGCCGTTGGCAGATACTTAAATTCCTGATGGGTTAAAGACCAAACGGGAGTCCAGTCAATAACTCTATCTTCATTAAAAGGTTCGGGGACTTTTTGAAACCAACCTTGACACTCAACATTCCATTGCTCTCTATTCTGATATTGCTGTTGGCTGAAGTTCATACAAACATTGGGATGGATCGCCTTCTCTCCCATTTGTTGATAACTGCCTTTTTCTCTAATTTCATACCCTTGAAATACCCCAGAATATCGCTCGATCGCTTCGCAAAAACCACTAGCCATCGCTTGAGAGTCAGTTCTACCTTTCCCTGCACTTCTACCCCCTAAATTTTGGCGCAAACTAGCGCAATCGTCGAAAACACTGAGAAAATGATGTTTGGCAATGTAATTATGAGTTAATCCATTCCCAGGAATTTTATTTAGTTCTCGCACAACCCCAGTAATGGGGCTGATATGATGTTGATATTTCCTGAGAGTTTCTTGTGGCGAACAAATACGGTGTCCTCCATCGACGGTAAAGGTTTTCTTGCGGTGTTCTAAAACAACAGGTAGGGGGTTGTTGGTTAACCCATTTACCATCTCTCCACAGCTAGAACATTGAGGACGCTTCACCCAGCTATGATTTTGAGTTTGCAGTGCGATCGCATCGTAAGCAATCAAATTGCTTTCTAATTGTTGATTTTCTCCTTGGACAATCCACTTAAACACCTCTGTGGCTACCATTCCTAAAGCGGTTTGTACTGTAGATGGCAAAAATCCTAAAGGAGGAGTTAAAGGGGAAGAAATTTGCTTCTGTCTCTGAATAAACCCTTCAATCGGTCTATTATCTCGCAAACGCTGGGCTAAACAGTTCCAACAACCTGTTTTCTGAGGATTAAATAAAGGGCCAATCCAGACTATTGTCCCTGATGGCTTAACCAGTATCCAGGGAGATTGCGATTTTAAGGCTTGTTGATTGAACTTATCTAGCTCAAGATTGAGATAATCATCGGTTAAAACTACTGTCAAATCACCTTCGTCTGCTACTTGAATTTGCAGAGACTCAAGCACAGCAATCAGGTCTTCAGCAGCAACCGAACCTAATGCTTTTACTGCTACTTTAGTCGATCGCAATCTTTGATGGGCTACTGTGGGAGCAATATTAAGATGATGACAGAAGATGTCTAAGTGCGATGCCAGAGAGTTATCTTCTTGAAGAATATAGCCCTTTTGTTGCATTTGTAATAAAGCATATTGGGCTTGAATACTCACATTGAGAACTTCTTGGAAAAAAGTGGTAGCTGACTGTAAAGATTTTGGGTCTTGCAGTAGCGACTGTTGAATGGTATCAATAATTTCGTCAATATTGCGATCGCCATCGATTAAAGTAGCTAAACTACAAGAAACGCGATCGCTTAACCAGACCTTTTCTCTTTCGGACAACAAAAATACATTGTCTACTTCTATAGTTTTAACAGAATAACAAGGGTTGAATTGGATTTGAAGTTGCATTGAGCTTTATTAATTATTTATTTACTAATTCAACTGTCATTTTAGCAGAGTTACCTTATAGTTAATTTTTATTATTTTAGTTTGATTAGTTTGTTCTAGCCTATCTAAATTATTTTTACATAATTTTTTATTAAAATCATTTTAAAAGCTAATCTAAAAACTCATAACTTCTTATAAAAAAGCATCTCTCGGCGAAAATACGGTGATAAGTTGAAAGCTTATTACCGTGGTTTTCGATATGTTCGTGAAATGTTAAAAATACTTCCTCAAAAGCCTGAGCCTATTTTATTAGCCCAAATTTTTGCCAAGCTCACTTCTTTGGGACGTATCCATCCCCTTTCCACAGGCGTTGAACCCTCGTAAATTGGCTAAGGTATTGTTAGTATGGATCAAATTTTTAACACCTCAATGATCTTATCCACAAGTTCCATTGGCTTAATTGGCTTGGCAATAAAAAGTTGAAACCCTGCTTTTAAAATACGTTGCTCATTTTTGGCTTCAGCAAATGCGGTGAGAGCGATCGCCGGAATTTGTCCCCCTTGCCCTATAGTGCGGGAGCGAACCTGACGAATCAAGGTAAAGCCATCCTCATCTGGCATACTGATATCACTAATCAGTAGAGCGGGCGATTGCTGTTCTAAAAGTGCCAATGCTTCTTTTACTGATGCTACCACTAATACATCTGCCCCAACGCTTTGGAGAACAGTCTGCATTAACATCCGAGCATCTGCATCGTCATCTACAACCAGAATGCACAAGTTCTGCAATTGGGCAATTTCCTTATTGCCATGCAGCAATTCTCCTACTACTAGCTCCTCATTACTCAACTGCTTTGTCATTGTCACAATAGGTAGCCTCACCGTGAACGTAGAACCCTTGCCGAATCCCGCACTGGCTGCTGTGATATTGCCATTGTGGAGTTGTACAATTGTTAGAGCGATGCCTGCGGCGGGCTACGCCTACGCAAGTCCTAACCCTAATCCACCAGCAGAACGAGTAGTGGAAGCGTCACGCTGACTAAACCGTTCAAAGACGAATGGTATAAATTCTGCTTCTATACCCCTCCCTCTATCAATAACAGTAATCTGAGCCTGAGACTCAATTTGTTCCAACCTCACCTCTACACTTTCATTCTTGGAACTAAACTTGATTGCATTTGAAAGCAAATTCCAAACCACTTGTTGTAAACGAATGGCATCACCCAAAACGTTGGACACAGCAGCATCAAGATGTAACTGAATTTGAATGCCTTTTGTTTCGGCTGACAATCGAATAGTATCTGCTGCTGACCGAATTACACTTGCTAGGTCAACAGGTTCGATTTCCAAATTCATCTCGCCCTTCTGCATCCTAGCCAGATCCAACAAATCGTCAATTAAACGAACTTGTAGACGGGCATTCCGCTCAATCGTTTCCAGTCCCTCAATTTTCAGTGCTTCATCCATCTCAGATTCAGTTAGCAATAGTTGCGCCCAGCCGTGGAGATTATGTATGGGAGTACGTAACTCATGAGACAAGACAGCGACGAATTCATCCTTGACTCGATTGATTTCTGCCAATTCCTCAGTCTTTTTTCTCAGTTCTTCCTCTACACGCTTTTGTTCGGTGATATCAATGCCGATTAAAAATGCGGCTCTGTTCCAATCATATTTTTGAGCCACAATTAAATAACTACGATCTGCGCTTATGGATTTCAATTCATATAATGCTTCAGATTCATCTCTAGCAAAGAAATTTTGCACGAACTCACGAAATCCATTACCACTAGCTAAGAAGCCAATATCCTGACCAACAAAAGCTTCGGGAGGCAAATTAAAACTATCAGCTAAGTGCTTGTTGACACCTAGATAGCACAAATCGGAACTGACCCAAGATACAATTCCAGGTACAGCCTCCAGTACAGTCTGTAACTGATCTCTAGCAGCTTGCAGTTTTTTTTCTGCCTGGTTGCGCTGGGTAATATCTAAAAATATACTTACACACCCCCGCACTTTTCCATCTTCATCAAATAAAGGGGCAGCATACTGCGATAGGTTAATTCTCACACCATCATCACGAACCACCTCGATCTCAGAATCCAGTATTTCCACACCATGAGTGGTAGCATATTGCATAGCCAGTTCTTCTGGAGCTAGTTCTCTGCCATCCTGGTAAACTTTAAAGTTAGTTGGACGTTCATCATTAGGAGCGCTGAGAGAGGCATTTGCGTCAACAGGTATGCCCAGCAGTTTAGCAAGAGCCGGATTAGCTCGAATAGTGGTTAAATCTTCTACATAAATTAACTAAAATTTAATTTGATTACTCTTCAACACCTAGATCATGACACAAGGCATAATATTCTGGATTTTTTTTACTTTTACCTTGCTTCACCAATACGTAATAGTCTTCACAATAATGCTGCCCTGTCCTAATTTGATCATCAGAGAAATTAGGAGGAAATGCCTGATGATTAACTTGATATTTTCCAACTGGTGCTTTTGGGGGAAATAATTTAATTGTTAGCGGTAGTATCACAAAAATTATAAAGAAACCGATGAAATATATTGTCGAGATAAATAGCCTATATTTATTCCTTTCCTTTTCGTAAATCTCTCTTTTTTTATTTGCTTCTTCCCTTTGTATTTCTTGTATTTTTTCTGAACGAGCAAGTCTTTCATAATGTTCTTTCCATTCCTTAACAACTTTATTTGCAAGATATTGAACTATCTTGTTAGCTAGATTTTCAGCTTGTTGCTCTGTTTGGATTTCAGCTATTTCATATCTCCAAGTTCTATCGCTTTGGAACCGCCAGTTTGAAGCTGTTAATTTATAACAAACAAAGTATGGATAGTCTTGGTTTTGAGAACGCCTGATATCTTCCAAAAATTTTTCAAGGATTGGAATTAAAAAATACCGCTCAAATTTTTCTGATTCAGATTGGATGTTTCCCGCCCAAGATTGTGTTACCAAATCATTGGCTTGAGCTTTGATAGACGTATAAATTTTTAAGTAGATATCGTTTTTTATCCTTACACAATTAGGAATACTATTTAAAACTTCGTCATAGTTTGTACATTCATGTCTTCCGGCATTAAGTCCTTCTTCTTCTTTAGCTTTATGAACTAATTTTAGTTGAGCGCAATAATAGTTAGGAATAAAATACTTATCTTCTTGTTGATTCATCTTTATTATCTAAAAAATATATAATATTTGTTTTTCTGTTTTTCTGATTAAAATTTACAGTATAAATTACTATTTATAGAATGTAGAAAATACTGGAATTTATATTAAATATAAAACTTCTACCTTTTTAACGTCTGATTTTTCATCGTTATTCAGGCTTTAAAGGTATTTTTCCTGTGATAACAATTGTTATCACAGGAATAGATATATTTTAGGGCGACGGCTAAAAACTCAATTATAGCAAGCATCTTGGGCTTGCCTTACATTGCTCTTCCAATGCTACAGACGTAGGTGCTTAGTAATTATATAAATTTTGTCTGATTTGTTAACAATGTTTCCGCTTCTTCAGAAAACTCTCCATAGAGTTTCCATTAATTCCACTTCTACAAAAAGAAGCGACTAAACATTTATTACCCGTAATGGGGTCGAAATAAGTACAACGATTTATAGCTACATTAACTTCTTTTACTGCTCTTAAATTAGGCTTATCCTATGCAAGACTGAAACTCTTCTTGAATAAACTTAAGTCTGCGTTATTCAATTGATTGACTCATGTTTAACCTATTTTAATGATTACCTTTCTTATATTCTTCAACTTGCTTAGAGTGAGAAGGACATAGGAAACTAGCTGCATTAATTAAAGAGCTACTAAAGTATCCTCTCATATACTTGGACATAGTTGCTTGGTATTGGGCATTCCCCTACCCCAATAATAATATTTCTGATCCATTCTTCCTGTTGAGCTTGAGCTTGGGCTTGAGCTTGATTAATCTGATATTCACGTAGTTGTCTTTGAGTATCTAACTGTTCTTGATCTCTTTACCTCCGTCGTAATTCAAGGTCAAGAATCGATGGTACAGAATCTTGAGCTAGGACTGGAAATATTACTGAACTAGCTACTAAAAAAGTTGCTAGAAATAATTTACTGAATTTCATGTTCAGAAACTTTAAAAAATGTCTAAATCTAATATTCCCTAATTTGGGGTAAATATAGCGTCGTACCCAAGAAGCCAAATATCCCCCAACCATTTAAAACTGCAATTTATATAAGTATCAAAATATTTGAAACTTATAATTGGCAAGGCTTTTCAGCCGATATTTCCGTTTTTAGGCAGGGGTGTATCAACTCATCTAAACATTCGATGGGGGACGAGGAAAATCCCCCCGCATAATTTTTCTATGAGCGAACTACCTGAAGATTATCCGATGCTCCATATTTACCCCTCAAAAGGAGCGCGGCAACCAGTAATTATCAAAGGAAATGCGGAGGGACTTTGCGCTTTAGTCAATGCCCTAATTTCCGCCATTGCTCATCCATATTCTTCTGGAGTTGCTGAAGTGTTTAACGGCGATGCCGAAGTTTACGAAGTAGTCGTGCATCTTGTTACCACTCACGAAAAACTTTCTCCCGTACCCGATCAAAATTCGCAACAATGAAACTATCAAACCTGATTACCACCATTGACTCTCAAATACCCATCGTGGCAATAGATGTTCTGTCCCCCGAAGAAGCCACTATCATTCAGTGGTTAACTACTGAAGTGATGGACAAACTTAACAGTCCTGTGTACTTCTGGAATTTGGGAGTTTCCGGCTTGGAGCAATGTCTAATTGCTGACGACGGTGGACTGGTGTTCAAATCAGTCGAAACTTATAAAAAGCCTCATAACATAGACCCTTTAATCTATGTGTTCGAGTACATCAACAATTTCGGCGGTAATGGGGTTTTCATCCTGGGAGATGTTCACCCTTTTGTGGGTAAAAACTCTCTGCAATTGAGTTGGGAAATCCTCACCAGAGTAAAAAACTTGTACCATCGCCTCAAACCGACTGAAAAGCGAATTGTATTTTTAGGTCAAAACATTCAACTGCACGAATCCCTGCTGAGACTAATTCCTTGCTGTGAAGTTCCTTTGCCCAGCATTGAGCAAATTCAAGACCACTTAGAATCATATTTGCTGTACTTGCAAGAATCTGCCAGTGAGCAAGAGGTAACTTTTACCGTATCTCTCACCACTGAAGATAAAGAAACCTTGGCAAGAGCAGCATTAGGGCTAACCTTGGAGGAAATTAGTGACTTTCTCCGGCTCACTGTTAAGGAGCGATTAACTTCTAAAGGTATAGTAATTGATACTACGGTCATCCCTTTGGTTGTCGAATACAAAACCCGCCTACTGTCTCAGATGGGTATTGAATTAGGTAAACTGGCGACCATACCCTTTGGTGGTTTGGATTTATTGCGGGATTGGTTGCAACGCCGCCGCCGGTTATTTTCTCAAGAAGCGCGTTAGCGAAGCTCGCCGCAGGCATCGCTAAATCTACCCCAGCCTAAAGGTGTGCTACTGGCAGGGCCACCAGGGACGGGTAAATCGATAGTAGCAAAGAACATTGCAACCATACTCAATCTTCCACTGCTGCAATTAGACATTGCCTCGATGCTTGGTAGCCTGGTTGGAGAATCTGAGGGCAATGTCCGCCGTGCACTCAAGACTGCTGAAGCTATTGCACCCTGTATTTTGTGGATTGATGAGGTTGAGAAAGCACTTTCAGCTAATGGCGATACCTCTGGAGTCTCACAAAGGATTCTAGGAAATATCCTCACTTTCATGTCTGAATGTACAGCAGGGGTGTTTGTGGTGGCAACCTGTAATGACCCAACAGCGCTGCCTATTGAGTTTAAGAGAAAAGGGCGGTTTGATGAGAATTTCTTCGTTGACCTGCCTACTGAGTTGGAACGTTGCCAGATTCTCAAGATTCACTTAGAACGGTTTGGTATAGAAGTTCCGCAGGAATATTTAGGGCGTGTCATCAATTAGGTAAACTTGAGTAGGTAATGCTTGGGATAAGCCAAATAGAGAAACAATGACTCGACGTTATGCGCTGCGAGATGATCAGTGGGAGAGGATAAAAGACTTACTGCCCGGAACAATAGGGTATGTCGGAGTGACAGCAAGAGATAATCGGTTGTTTGTGGAAGCAGTACTGTATCGTTATCGGGCAGGGATACCCTGGAGAGACCTCCCAGAGCGATTTGGAGATTTCCGAGTGATTCATACTCGTTTTAGCCGATGGTCAAAAACGGGGGTTTGGGAAGGAGTATTTCAGCACTTGGCAGACGATGCCGATAATGAATATGCGATGATTGACTCCACGATTGTCCGCGCCCATCAGCATAGTGCTGGTGCAAAGGGGGGGAGCCATCTACTGAAGCTATTGGTCGCAGCAAGGGTGGATTGAGTAGCAAGATTCATGCTGTAGTGGATGCGTCATCGCTACCCACTAAGCTTCTACCTGACACCAGGGCAAGCTTGCGACCTTGATGAAGCCGACCAACTCTTACCCAACATTGTTGCTGACACGGTGTTAGCAGACAAAGGCTATGATGCAGATGAGCGAGTAATTGAGCGACTTCAGGCACAAGGTAAAACCGCAGTGATTCCCCCCAAGCGTAACCGTAATAACCCTCGTGACTACGACCAAGATTTGTATAAAGCTCGTCACCTGATTGAAAACTTCTTTGCCAAACTCAAGCAGTATCGGGCGATTGCAACACGCTACGACAAACGCGCTGCCAACTTTCTGGGTGCAATTTATCTTGCTGCTTCTGTTATTTGGCTCAATTGATGACACACCCTAGGGTTTCCAACTCAGCACCACTAAATTTGTCAGTAGCAGCAGCGATCGCCTCTAGGGCGTGTCATCAATTAGGTAAAGTGGAATAAGAACAGGTGAAGAAAGATAAATAACAGGAAAAAGATGACGCGCCGATATGCACTACGAGA